>DAOMRS010000001.1:730600-1095900 GCA_035445995.1 Candidatus Dependentiae bacterium
AGTAAAGAAGGTAATTATACTCAATATATATTACCTGAAGAATATCCCGTACTCACTTCAAAACAATCAAATCCGGGCAATAGATTATTCTTTGGAACCGGAGCTAAATTTATTCCGGCACCAAATATACCTGCATTCTCTAATGGCGTATTAGACTTATCTAAAATTAAACAATCGACTGTCATTGGGCACATTGTTGGCGGCATTCAAAGCACATTGATTAACACCAATGTAATAACTGATTCAGCAGCATCACCATATATTTTCAAGGTAACACTGATTCCTTTGCGCTAAGCCATTAGTTAAAACGATAACCAAGACCACCACCAAAGATAGCACCATTTAATTTTGCCTTTGAGCATATCATGGTATGTCCATAAAGGGCATTGGTGTGGTGTGTTTTTACAAAACTAAAATCAATAAATAAATCAATCAACAAGTGATGCGGTAGTTGTATGTATATACCTGATTTGCCAATACCACCAAATGCCCATTGGGTATTTTTTGTAGTAACACATCTTCGGTGACTTTTTATGTTGATATACTCTGGCTGGAATCCAAGCCCAAGATAAAAATCTGCCCAATCACGCACAGGTGTAATATATTTTATACCAAGTGCCAATGGAACTAATCTAAGTGTTTTAGCATCAGCAACACTCAGACATTTTCCATCTCGTTTAAAATAATCAGCACTCGTAAAAACATACCATTTTGCATCTTCATATAGCTGCACACTTAGCTCTGGCCCATACAAAGCACCCCCACCATATGCATCTTTAAATGTGGGATTGGTGGGCAAAAAATTGGCGCCTTTGAACTCTAGAATTACATCTCTGCAAACAAGAGAAATATTACTCAACATTATTGATATTAAAAAAAATAGAAAACCTTGACGTTGCAACATGACTTTTTCTCCTTTTTTAGGCTCATAGTCTCTATTAATAATTAATCAAAAACTAAATAGCAATGATACAATTATGCGAACTATATTTATTAATCTTGCCAATATTCGCTATTCATGCAGAGCAGAAGAGTAGCAGATTTTTTAAAATAATTCCGCTACTCTTGTTACATCAACTATAATAGATCAATATTACACCCAATACTGAAGCTATAGAACCTACTATTTGAATGGCAGCTGGAACATGCCTGATCAGCCAATATTTGCCAAAACAACGTTTATGTTTTTCTTGTTTGCGCTCTTGTTCTCGTAGTTCAAGTTTTTTCAGTAGATCTTCCATGTATATAATAACTTCCTTATATTCTGTATACATAACAGATTCCTGCGGAATATTATTCTCCTGACCAGAATCATCAGAACCATAGCCTTCTGAACTATGCACAACAACATCTACTGGCTGTCCATTTGCCATACTAACTATTTCTCCACAGAAAGAGAAAATAGCTACAAAAATGTACCATTTTTTCATACATAACCTTCATATAATTACATCGACAAAGTTAAATCACATTTTTTGAGATTTTAAACAATGGTCTGGTAACTATCTTCAGGCTTTTTTTGGGGCAAAAGACTATGGATATAATCTTTGTGAAAAGTATTATTATCTTGAAGTTCAGGAAGAGGATCAAAAATCTTAGCATCATAAGGAGCAATTATGAGTACGGCAGTCCGTAAAGCAGCAAATTCGAGCAAATAATCAAGTGTTTTATTGCGCTGTAAAATTGATTTTTTTAAATCAAAATCACTGCTGTTGCTTCCCTTTTGTAATGTTGGTGCAGTAATATCTTTGCAATACAGGTGAAATTGCTGAGCCAAAGAAATTTTTTGATATGCAGGCAAAGAGATTGCCGAAACAATAGATGCACTATCTAGCAATAAAAATAATGATAGGAAAAACAATACAATACGTTTGAAGAAATATGAATTAATCATATAATACCATTTTTAAGCACAGCTCTAGTAATAAATATATCATTTTATTGCCATTTTTTAAACAGTTATCCCTAAAACTATCATAACCATTTATCTGACTTAATATCTCGATTTGCTAGAACAGCAATATACTTACCATTCGCCGTTACATAGAATTAATATATGAAATTTGGCGTCCCCAAGGGGATTCGAACCCCTGTTTGCGCCGTGAAAGGGCGCTGTCCTAGACCGGCTAGACGATGGGGACATATGAAAGATCTGTTCTTTGATAAATAAAATAAGGGAAATTAAGGTTGACCTTTAGTGTGGCCTGCCAGTCGTAGCTTGCCAAGCCGGAAGGCCCGGATAAACGAAGACTGGTGAGCCGCGCTGGATTCGAACCAGCGACCCACAGCTTAAAAGGCTGTTGCTCTACCGACTGAGCTAGCGGCTCTTTACCTTATTCAAATATAGTTCAAAGAAGAAAAAACGGCTAAAAACCGTTAATTCATAATAGAATGTATCTGCTCACAAGTGTTTTGTCAAGCAATTTACGGGGTTTTTTTAATTATACTATTGGACCATAATAAGCTTGGCAATATAACAATAAATAAGTACCCCTAAAATGTCCATAAGCGTAGATAAAAACGGCCCTGCAGAAAATGCCGGGTCAATATTAAAGCGACGTAAAATAAAAGGTATGCTACTGCCTAGAGAAATTGAAAGCATAACCAGTAATCCCAGAGAAGTACTCACGGCAATCCCTTGCAACATAGTAGCCTGAGAAATCACAGTCAGACGAATAAATGCCGTAGTCCCCAAAATAATTGCTAACATAACAGCCATCATGAATTCACGACGTAAAAATCGCCAGACATTTGCTCCCAGAATCTCTCCCGACCCCATACCACGCATGACGATTGCTGAAGTTTGCGTACTCGTGTTGCCACCGGTGCTAATTAATGTCGGAACAAAGGCAAGCAATAAATAACCAAGCGTAGCCTCATACGAACGTAAAATTACACCAGAGAATGATTCAGCCAATAATAGCGCAATCAAAATATAGCTCCGTTCCCACAATTGCTGAAAAAAGGGTGTTTCAAAGTATGAGTGCCTCATAGGTGCAAGCGCAGACATTTTTTCTACGTCTTCTGCGGCCTCTTCAACAAGAACATCTACCAAGGTACTTGTTGGAATAGAGCCCAAAAAGCGATTTGCTTCATCCACTACCGGCACGGTCATCACATCATACCGGACCATGGCCTTTGCAACTTTTTCTTGATCTTCATCGGCGTGTACTACAAGTTCCGGGTCTTGCATAAATGAACTGATGCGCTCAGTAGGTTTTTGTAGTACCAAATCTTCTAAATTAATATACCCCACAAGGCGATGTGTGCGATCGGTAACATAAATATTATGATGAATTTCTTTACTTGGCTGCAGGCGTTGTAATAATTGAATACTTTTTGCTACGGTAAAATCTTCTGTCAATGTCACCACGTCAATATCCATGATACCACCAGCAGAGTCAGCATCGAACTTGAGCAATGAAAGTACTTTTTCACGCTCACGTTTATGCAAAAGATTTAGATAGTGCTTGAGCTCTTCATCCGACAGTTCATCAAACAAGTCGGTTAATTCATCGGTTGGTAATTCATTCAAAAGATCAACACGTTCATGATCATCGAGACGAGAAAGTATAAACACTTTCATGGAATCAGATAAACCAGAAAAAACTTCTAGGCTTAGTTTTTCAGGTAATTTTTTGAATATTTGTTCGGCATAATCGCGGTCTATTGCACTTAAAAAGTCAACTATATCTACCGGGTGCATCTCAACCAATGCCTGCCACAAAGAAATACCTAGGGGCGAGCTTTGCTCAATAACGGCAATAAGATTTTCTCTAATTTCATTAATTATATTATTTCTTTCCATGGCCTGCTCCCTCTGGGTATAACCGATTATAACTAGTAATGGTATATCTATCCGTGGAGGTATTCTGAGGTGACATCTTTCAGTTTAACTATTTCCCTCTCCAGGCGCAACTATGATTTCCAATTTGACTTTAAACCATAGCAGGATATTCTGAATTTAGAGGGTTATTATATATATATAGTATACTATTAGAATAATAAAAATAAGGCATACCATGAAGCATATCGGTCTTGTAGCACCAAACAGCACATTTACGTTCCACGTGCCTGAAAGTGATGAAAAAACACGCCTTGATCGCTTTATTGCCGATCAGTTTCCATATTATTCTCGCAGCTACTTCCAACACTTGATCAAGCATGGGCATGTATCAGTGAATGGTAAAATTATTGATAAATACAGCCTTTTGGTATCAGCCCCAGACACTATAATCATACAATTTCCTGCTGAACGCACTCTGTCTGCTCAAGAACTCGCGGCTGATACATTATCAGTGGATATTATTTTTGAACATGAACACTTTTTAATTGTAAATAAACCATCTGGTTTGATCGTACATGCGCCAAACCTAACAAGTACTGAACCAACGTTGGTCGATTGGATAAAGCATAATTATAAAGATGTTGCCAACATTGGCGCAGTTGATCGTCCAGGCATAGTCCACCGTTTGGACAAAGATACTTCAGGGCTACTTATTATTCCCCGCACCAATTATGCACACGCATACTTTGGCTCACTATTTCGCGAACGAGACATTCATAAAACATATTATGCTATTGTAGAAGGCCACCCCCACCGCGAAGGCACCATAGATCTTGCTATTGGTCGCGACCCGGTACATCGCAAAAAAATGAAAACATTCAAAATTGCAGATCCTTACCTTGAACAAAAACATGGCATTAAGATCCGTAATGCACTTTCACACTACAAAGTTCTTGAATATTTTCCTAATCATAGTTTGGTTGAAGTTAAACCAGTCACCGGACGCACACACCAAATTCGTGTACATATGGCTGCTATCAGCCATCCATTAGTGGGTGATCATTTGTATGGCACAGCTTCATCATTGTTTGATCGACATGCACTGCATGCAGGTGGGTTGAGTTTTAGTTTTGATGGCAAAGACTTTGAATTCAAGTCTGATATGCCGCAAGACATGCAGGAATTGATCACAACATTGCGTACACACACGGCAAAATAATTCTTCTTTTTTAATACACACGATATACTTCTTGCTAGTACACACTAACAACGGAGATCATATATCATGAAAAATTATATCATTACTAGTATATTATTATGCATGCCATCAATCTATGGTATGAAGCCCAATGAACTAGAACCAATTTATCAACGGATCTTAGACATAGACATAGACGAACCCTTGGATACAGACACGCGTATCAATATAGATCCAGATCAGGAATTTACTGATAGATTCAATAAGTTACCTTTTACAAATCTAATTGATGCATTAAATGAACATAATATAGAAAAAGTACAACACATCATTGAACAAAATCCCGACATAATATACAAAAATGTTACCTTGGGGGATTATCCTCCTTATATTACGCCACTTCACACTGCAGCAGAAACAGGATACGGTGTACAATTTTTGGTTGAGCAATATAAAAATCGCGCAACATTATTTTCTCCTGCATCAAAGTGGATTGATCAAGAAGATCGTGATCACCATACCCCTTTAACTATTGCCTGTACTAAGGGGCATCTGCCTACAGTAAAATATTTACTTGAGCATGCCGGCGCAAATCCACGTGCTACACGACCACATATTTTAGGATTTAGTATTAGTGATAGGCCAGCTGTACATGAACCGATTGTAGAAGTAATGCAAACAAAATTTGTGGATATCCTTGAATATTTATACCTACAACATTATTCCTATCAAGAATTATTTAACGCACTCGATATCCATACCCATTATAAAAAATGTATTTCTATAGCAGCATTTGTATATATTATAAAAACAAGTTTTAATGTTCACCGATTTCTGAATGAACCCTGTAAAAATCAACTAAGTCTATGGCCTGTACATAAAAAAGAATTATTAGACCTAGCCCTGAAAACAAAATTATCTGAAGAAGACTTTCTTACTTTTAAATTTGCTTCAAAATAATCACGAGCCAACCGATAACAAACAAGGAGTTATATGAAGCGCTATATGCTCTTATTTGGATTGTATGCATCCTGTGGAATTTCCATGGATTTGGAACCGATTTTTACTCGCCCACGGCAACAATCAATTGGCATACAATTTTTTAACGCTATCAAAAGTCAATGTATAACAGAAATTAAGGATTTGCTGCATCAACATCCTGAAGTAATAAATGAACGCTATAATGAAAATGCCACACCACTGCATATTGCTGCTCGCATCGGAAACGTCGACATAGCAAAAATTATTCTTGAGCATGATGTAGAACAATTATTGCAAAAAACTACCACAGGATTAACGATATTGCATTGCGGGGCTTCCTCAGGAAAACTCACGATGGTACGCTATTTAATTGACCAAGATATGCATGCATTATATACACGAAATAATAATAACCACCTGCCAATTCATTATAGTTTGTCGCGCGGAGATCATGAAAGCGTTGAATGTTTTTTGCAGTATGATGTATTATCCACTGAAGAAGCATTTGAGTATGGGTTGCGATTTAGTCCACTCAACGTCATTGTGCATATGTTGAATAATCATTATTCAGTAAAACGTATATCATCTGAAACATGGCAGAAATGGACCGTGCTGGCTCAAGAAAATAAAGACATACTCGTGCAATTATTAATGCTGTATCATGGCAACTACCAATTATTAAAAAATGCTATACAAACATACGAAAAAAAATTTAAACAAATCTCACTGAGTAAACGGCTTGAGACAGCCTAATATACGTACCTAGTATTACACTACAAAAATTACCTTGCATTTTTTTTTAAAGAGCGGTAGCATGAGTCCGAGCTAAGAAGGAATTGTAGTAATGAAGCGCTCTAGGTACGTTTCTTACTTGTTTTTGCTGCTAATTTATTTCTTTATTTCGTCCTACATTATCTGTTGCTATGACTGGAACTGGTACACGATAGTACGTGCAGCATTTTTTTAGGTGCACAAATTGGTCGGTAAATTTTTGCACAATAAACATATCATCCAATACCAGTACATTTTCTTGATTTTGTTCATTTGCTGAGCGTGTCATATTAAATGATCCTGTCCAAACCAGTGATTTATTTAATACATTGTTCTTAAATAATAAAAACTTATTGTGCATTGCACCAGCTGTTGGCTGCTGTGTATACTTAGGGTTATAAATATATACCTGTATATTATTGGTATGCAGCATATGCGTTTTGTTATATTTGCCATACGTGTTGTTTGCATCGGTAATAAGCTCAATTACCACACCACGCTTGCGTGCTTCAACCAGAGCTTGCGCCAATTCACGATCAGTAAATGCAAACATAGCAACCTGTATTTTTTCTTTTTCATGCTCAATCAAATAGGTAAGTACACTACGCACATCATCACTGGGCGCAAAATAAATCGCCTTCACCTGATTATCAGTTACTAAATTGAATGGTATATCGGTAGTTGTTGACACAATCGTTACGGGATCTTGCTCATGTACAATGTCCGGTTTTGACTGTTTATAGGGGTAGCCAATAATAAAATGCTTTTTGCCTAATTCATCTGATGTAGCCCACATAGGTACATACATATGCAATATAATGCTTATATATAATATTTTATTCACGATTCCCCCTTTTTATTTTACACTGACAATAATATCATCTTAAACAATTCAGCAAAAAATATGCAATAAGAGGTTTTTCATGCAATTATGGCAAATAAAATTTAATACATGGGTTATTGCAATAAGCATAATACATGTATGTTCTACATACACCATGTTCAAAGAAACCTATTATGCACCAAATCAACAATATGCTAGAAGTTATGAACAAAATTATAACTATTCTAGAAAAAACTATTCCAAAAAGCCTAATTTTAACCAAAATAATATGGGTGGCATTCCACGGTTGCCTATACTAACTCATAGAAAAAAACAAGTTTTGAGCAACCCACGCGCACTCACTATTTTGCTACAATTACGAGAAAAACATGATATTTCTATCGATACTCCTGATAAACATGGTTATACCTTGTTGCACTATGCATGCATAGGTGGTTTTACTAATGCAACACACATGCTATTGCAAGCAGGAGCAAATCCTCACACAGCATGTGGCATTTTAGAAGAAGCTCCATTAATTTTTGCAATTATTAACAACCATAAAGAAATAATAGAGTTATTGCTTACACCACGCCCAAACCCTCATAATCCCTCATATACCTGGCGTGCCAATCCTAATAAAAAAACAATCAAACTTGCCTTCGTCGGGGGACTTGTGTTCAGCCCGCTCCATTGGGCAATAAAATTTGGTAGAGAAAACATTATTCCTGTATTGCTTGACTATGGTGCAGATCACAAGGTCAAAACAAATCGTAAACCTCTTCAAGGCCTCAACGCCCTAGGATTAGCTTATTATTATTATAACCAACATACCAAGCTCGTTAATAAAAAAATCATGCTCAGAATTGCAGGAATACTTGAAAAACATATACAAGAGGAAAACAATGCACGTTATTATCATGTTAAGTAGTTTATTTTGTATGCTTGCTGCACCGCCACTATACAGCATGGAGCGGGATACAAGAAAAGGCACACCACCACGCAAACGACCCCGCTCATATAGCGAATCAACAAATGTTGAAACGAGCAAACCCACCTCCAACTCAACACACTTTTTAATAGTGTCACCATTCAGCAGTAAGAAGCGTCCACACTCACCACGAAAACGCAAAAACAATAATGGTAACCAACAAGTACGATTTGTATTACCTGCAGAGGTAAATAGACAAAAAATAGAACATGATGCTGCTATCTGTATGGCTTCGCAACAATTATTAGAACATGCGCATACAGATAATGTATCATTAATCACTCAGTTGCTTGAACAACATGCAAATCCAAATATACAATGTCCAATCACACATATGACCCCTTTACATAGGGCTGCAGGCAATGGCCAACTAGAAATTGTACGATTACTGGTCCTACATAAAGCAGATATTAATGCACAAGATAAATACGGTAATACACCACTCCATTATGCCGCATCAAATGGGTTTGAAGATATTGTGCGATGTCTATTAGTAGTAAATGCAAATATCTCACTAGAGAATAGAAAAGGTCAAAACGCATATGCATTTACCGCAAAACATCATCCAAATACAGCTATACTTACGTTACTAAATATGCCTAAGCTATTAAAAACAGACCAATAAAGAGTTATATTTTTTTCCAGCCAGTTCTATATACATATAAACGTAAGTATGAAACCTGCGCAACTGCATTACTTAATGCATACATGGTATGACCTTGAGCGTCAATTAAATATACTGTCCCTGATGTAACAATACCATCAGGATAAAAGATTATCTTATCACCTTGAAACGTAATCGGTTTGTAGAGAGGCAGCTGTGGTTGTGCAGGAGGACCTTTAGAACCAGTTATAAACCCAAATTGTATACCCTGCGTAAGTTTTTCATGTCGATCGCCAAAACTATATGTATTATCCCGTGTATTAAAATATATTGTCTGGATCTGATTAGTAGCCATGGCAAGACATCGAGCATGTTGGCATGTTGTATATAATTTTTCAATCTCGGCGCGCACCAATATGCGCTGCAAAAATGAACTATGTACGGTATTTAATGTAACCAAAACCGCAATGATGGCAACTACCACTATGAGTTCAAGCAATGAGATACCGGGCTTATTCAACCACCGTATGCTCAATCGCCGCAACCGACAATACTTCATCAATAGTCGTCAATCCTTGTTTAATTTTACGTATACCATCTTGAATAAGCGTTGTCATACCATCCTTGATTGCTTGCTCACGAATTTTACCCGTATCAGCTCGCACCATAGTCAAGTCTGCTATGCCTTCAGTCATGTCCATGACTTCAAAAATAGCAATCCTGCCACGATATCCTGTTTCATTACATTCGGTACACCCAACCGGCTCATAGAACGTAATTTTTTTCGCTTCTTCTGCAGAAATACCAATCCGCGCTAATAATTCAGGCTGTGGTTGATATGGTTTTTTGCAGAAATCACATAATTTTCTGACCAGTCGTTGTGCCATAATTAATTCTATTGATGATGCAAGTAAGAATGGCTCAACTCCCATATCAATTAAACGAGTAATAGATGCTGGCGCACTATTGGTATGCAAGGTACTCAACACCAAGTGACCGGTTAATGCTGCTTGTACCGCTATTTGTGCGGTTTCTTGATCACGAGTCTCACCAATCATGATAATGTCAGGGTCTTGACGTAAAATAGAGCGCAAAGCTGCTGCAAAAGTTAGACCAACTTTATCCTTCACTTGTACTTGACCAATGCCCGCCATTTGATATTCAACAGGATCTTCTACCGTAATAATATTAACATCTGGTTTGTTTAATTCTGTCAAAACAGAATACAAGGTAGTTGTTTTACCAGAACCGGTCGGACCAGTTACATAAATAATACCATTCGGTTTTTTGATGGCATCTTCCACCACTCTATAATCACGCTCGCTAAAATCTAAATCTTTAAGGTTGGTAAAACTTTTTGACTTATCAAGTAAACGCATAACAATACGCTCACCATACTCAACGGGTAGCACAGATACCCTGATATCAAATGCTTTGTCGGCAACCTTTATTGCTATACGCCCATCTTGTGGAATACGTTTTTCTGCGATATTAAGATTTGCCATAATTTTTATACGCGATACAAGCGCTGCTTGGATACGTTTAGGTGGCGTCATCACGTCATACATAATCCCATCAATTCGATAGCGTACACGTAACTCTTTTTCAAATGGCTCTATGTGAATATCTGATGCATCTCGCTTGACTGCTTGATACAAAATGTGATTGACCAACTTGATAATCGGCGCTTCAGTTGCCATAGCAAGAATATCTTTTTCTTCTATGCCTTCGAATGCAACTTCGTCAAGCCCCTTTTCTTCTTCCTCGAGCTCTTCTATCATTTGCTTGGCACCTTCAAGCGGGTAATACCGATTAATGGCATCTATGATAGTATTTTGAGGCGCTACCGCATACTGTGCACCTCCACCAAGCAACATATTTAATTCATCAAGCGGCTGAAAATGTAAAGGATTAGCCGTAAGAATAGTTAACTGACCATTAATCATGACCGGCATCACGGTATTTTCACGCAGAAACTTAAGCGGAACTTTTGCAAGTAGAGTAAGATCTGCCATACTTTCAGTAATGGCATCTACATACTCCATTGATGCATATTGTGCATATGCTTTGGCTATGTCTTGTGTTGTTGTATATTTTTTACTCAGCAAACAGTGTTCAAGCGACATACCTGTACCGGTAATTGCCTCTGTACATTCGTGCAATTGCTGCGTATTGATGACACCGGCTGTAACTAATATATCACCTAAATTTCTTTTCATAGCATTTCTCCATGTGTCCCGTTCTGTATCATAAGCATAGCATAATGAATGACAGTTTTATTTTTGTGTGTAACAAGGTATTATAAAGAATATCACACTAGGTCACTAGATTATCGCAAGGAAGACTATGAAGGCAAGCATAAGTCATTTTTATACAGTATCTTTTTGTACATTACTCGCATCAACCCTCTCTATTAACAGTGCAGGGAACCATCCTGCCATGTTTACTCCTGGTAGAGTTAATCAAATGCGTGATGAGCGCCGCACGCAAGAAACATGGGTACATGACAAAGAAAAAAAACAAGAGAAGAAAAAAAAATCTTCATGGTTCGGCGGAAAAACATTACGTGATATGACCTATGAAGAAATACAAGAAGCAAAAGATGGCTTGCTCAAGAAAAAAAACTATTTTGTTGCTATCAAATATCAAGAACGCATGATCGCCCTATGCGATAACCTCAATGAGCGCGAACAATTATTACTCGAATACGCAGACACCTTGTTTACCTATGGAAAACATCAAAAAGCCGGTACTATGTATCATGAATTTGCAAGTTTATATCCCGGAAGTGAACATGCTGAATATGCCCTATATCGTGCAATTTTATGCTCAGCACAAGACATACTAGAGCCAGACAGGGATCAGACTGCTACTTATGCAACATTAGAACTTGCGGACAAATTTTTAACCCGTGCTGATATATTCCAAAAACATGCTGCTGATGTAGAGGTTATTCGTGAACGTTGCTACAAAAATCTGGTAAATAGCGAACTTAATGTCTGTGTCTATTTTAAAAATTCAGGTAAATATAAACAAGCACAGCGCCGTCTTGATGCATTACGCACTGACTGGGCAATAAAATTACCAATTGTTGAACCACAAATACTGGCGTTTGAAAAAGATCTTGCCATACTGCAAAAAGATATGGAAACTTTTAAAATTAAACAGGAAGAACTCGAGCTCAAGTTCCCAAATTATGCAACAGTATTAGCACAAAATACTCCTCAAAAAAGTTTTTTAAACAGGTTCTAATGCAACATATTCAACTTGGCATACAGGGTGAAGATGCCGTAGCACATTATTTATATCGCAATGGGTTTACTATTGTAGCACGTAACTATCGCCAACGTTATGGTGAAATTGATGTTATTGCATGCAAAAATAATGTGCTTGTATTTGTAGAAGTCAAAACACGTTCTTCTAGTTATATGGATCCGGCAGAAGTGATTACTCCTACTAAACAACGTAAAATTATTATGACTGCGCACGCATTTTTATCTGAGTACCATTATACTGATATGGTATGCCAATTTGATGTTGCTCTTGTTGATAAAAATAATAACATACAGTATATTCCTCATGCCTTTAATGAAGGTTATTAATCATGCACATATCATCTGAGTTTATTAAACGTATTGCCACTGGATTTATTCTGGGCGCAGCTTTTTGGATTTTATTTTTATATCTACCACCCATATATTTTTCTTATGTACTTGTCATCATTTTATTACAAATCATTTTTTTTGAATGGAATAGGTTATTCAGTGTAAGCACTCCGCTCTTTTGGCTTACACTTCCATTTTATCCCATTTTGCCATTCGCACTTTTGATTGTTATGAACCAAAATCCTATGTATCATGACCTACTTTTTATTTTATTTATTTTAGTATCAAGTCACGATACCGGTTCATATATAGTAGGTAGCTTAATTGGCACGCATAAAATATGCTCTATCAGTCCAGGTAAAACATGGGAAGGGTTTGCAGGTGGTTGCATAGCTGCATGTATAGGTTTAACACTTCTTTTATGGGAACAAAAAATACCAAAACCATGGTGGTTTATTATCATCTTTAGTGTAATAGTTTGTACCCTTGCATTACTGGGCGACTTATTTGAATCTTGGCTTAAAAGACGGGCTCAAGTCAAAAATTCGGGAGATATACTGCCGGGTCATGGTGGATTTCTAGATCGCTTTGACGGTATTTTATTTGCCGTATTTTTTTTCTATTTTTTACGAGATTATCTAGTAAGATTGTTTGAGTAATTACTGCAAATATTTCATTGCCTCAACCTGTTTTACTGTCTCTTGCGCACCAGTAACCATGTTTTTTATCGTTACCGTATTATCGGTTTGCTCTTGTTCACCAAGAATAAGTGCATAAGTTGCTCCCAATTTATTCACCTTACGCATCATATCTTTCATAGAATCAATTTTGAGGATAATGTCTGTGCATAAATCTGCCGCTTGCAACATGTCTGCAAATAATAATGCGAGAGGAATTTGTTCTTCTGCCATTGGTACAACTATATGTAGTTTGGGTTTTTGAGGCAGTGGTAACGTGTCTCTAAAAGGTTCAAGCAATAGCATAACACGTTCAATACCAATACCAGCTCCAATGGAAGGTTGATCATGCTTGCCGCCCAATTGGCTGACCAGTTGATCATATCTGCCACCACCGCAGAAGGTACTTTGTGCTCCTAAAGCTTGACTGGTGAATTCAAACACCGTTTTATTATAGTAATCAAGACCACGTACCAATGTAGGGTTATAGGTACATGAGACTGAAAGCAACTGTAATTGCTCTTGTAATAATGCCCATTCAAATCCACAGGTGTCACACAAATGATCCACTATAAATGGGGCTTCTTTATACAATTGTTGGCAAGAAACACTTTTGCAATCAAATATACGCATAGCATTTATATCTTTACGTATTTTACATGTCTCACACATTGCTGCTTGCGCTTGCGGGCTTTCTAAAAATTCTTTGAGTACTAAGCGATACGCTTTACGATCATCAAAACAACCCAAAAAATTGATCTGTAACGCATAATTATTAAGTCTGAGATTTTCATGAAAAAAACGATCCAACATTTTGATCAGTTGCACATCTTGGAAAATTGAATTTGAACCTATTGCTTCAATACTGATTTGATTAAATTGACGAAATCTACCCTTCTGTGGACGCTCGTATCGAAACATGGGACCATATGAATAGACTTTCCACGGTGTCTGTTGAATACCATTTTCTATAAATGCACGAATAGTTGGTGCAGTTGCCTCTGGCCTGAGACAAATTTTTTCATGCGATTCACCACGCGTATCGATAAGAAACATTTCCTTACTGACTACATCAGTGTATTCACCCAATGAACGCTTGAATAAATCGAGTGGTTCAATAATAGGAGTAGAAATTTCAGTAAAATGATAGGTAGCTAAATGTTTTTTTGCTTGGGTAACAATAAAGTTAAATAATGTCAGATCCAAAAAGTCTTGCGTTCCTTTGACTCGTGAAATCATATCAACCCTTTATAAACCAAATATTGTTACTCAACATGGTTAGTCTACCACATCAATGCTATGCACGCAAAATCATACAAAAAGAATATTTTTTATAAAAAGTTAAAGCAAGAATTTCACAATATTATTGCAAACCATTGCTGTCTGCCGAGTAAATATGGTACATATCATAGGTGAAATATTATTTAAAAAAGGGGAGTGGACATGAAGAACAAAAATCTATTTATTGCACTACTATTGATCAGCACTGTTTCACAAGTATATGCAAGCAAGAATAGTAGTTGTGATTGCAATCCATTTAGTCGCAGCTACCTTGCCGTGAAACCTTATTTTTTGTCAGCATCACCCGAACGTGTAGCCGCATTCCGTGATGAGCGAGCTAATGCGCGTGAAAATGGTAAAGGCATAGCGCTACAAGTAGTATTATTTGGTGCACGGTCTACCGATCCTGAAGCCCTTGCTCGGTATTTCTCACCAAATTGTTCACCTTGCTTTATTGTAAATGAAGAATTATCTGAATCAAACATTACAAATGAGCTATTTGCAGAACATTTTAATATTTATACGGTAGATGGTGATTTTAAAAGTAAAGTAAGTTTTAATCCTCGTCAAACCACTATTGGTGCTGGATTTGAATTCCGCCAAGGATTTTGGCGCAATCCGGACAAACAACGTGGATTTTTCTATGACATAGCAACAGCCATTGTGCGGGTAAAAAATAATATGGAGCTATGTGAAAAAGTTATCAATGATGGTGGCGGCGCAGATGAAGAAGCCGATGATGTAGTTGTTGCAAACATGACACAAGCATTCAGACAAAGTGACTGGTGTTTTGGTAAAATTTGTGGTGCACAAACTAAAACTGGGTTATCTGATATTGAATTCAAAGTTGGGTATGAATGGTTGCAACACAGACCATATCACTTGGAAACATATATAGGTGTCATAATTCCAACCGGTAATACGCCAAAAGGTATCTATTTGTTTGAGCCAATTGTCGGTAACGGTCACCACTTTGGTGTTACATTTGGCAGCGGTATCGGTTTTCAAATTTGGAGTGAAGAAGAAAAAGACAGACATTTGCGCGTTGAATACAACGTACACACTGAATATTTATTCAATAGAAAACAAAAACGCGGTATAGATTTACAAGGCAAACCATGGAGCCGCTACATGGAGGTATATATCGATCAAGAACAAGCACAAGAAGCCGCTGATCTTGGTGGTACACTTGGTATGAACTTGGCAACACCGGGTATAAATGTATTTACACGTGATGTAAAAGTAACACCAGGTATTGCACATATACATAACACCGCATTTGTACTCAATTGGAAAAGCTTCCAAGGTGAAGCAGGTTATAATTATTTTGCACGCAGCGCAGATTGTGTAAAACTTGCATGCAAATTCCCTACAACTATAGCCCTTAAGGCAGAACAAGGCCTAGGTCAACAAAATCCAGTGCGTGACATTACCAACAATCCACTTCTTAATGCAGCCGCACTTGCACAACCACTTGCTGATTATGCTGCAAACGTAGTACAAGAAGATCAATTGGATCTTAATTCAGCAGCTCAACCTGACATGAACACTAATGCGTTGTATGTTGCACTTGGCAACCGCTGGGATAACTGGCGCTATCCATTCTTTATAAACTTTGGTGGCTCGTATGAATGGACACAAAATAGTAATGGCGCATTAGATCGCTGGGTAGCTTGGGGCAAATTTGGCTTCAGTTTTTAAAGAATATAAAGATTAACCGAGGAGATTAAAAAATGTTACGCAAGTATTATATATTAGCAATGGCATGTATACTCGTGCCAGCACAATCATACACTATGGGCGCACGGGAAAAAGCACAGTTAACCGCAGAGGTTAGAAATTTACTCAACACACCATTGGCTGACTGGAATCAACAACATATTAACCAAATTGAACAAAAAATTAACACATTAAAAAAAGGTGATCCAACACAATCAAGGATATTTACTGCAGAGCTCGATAATTTAAGAAATCAAATGGGCTATCAACAACGTCAGATACGTGGCATACAAGCAAATCAACAAGAGCTTGATCAGTTACGTGCACAACTAGAGGAAGCACAAAAACAAGCTCAAACAAACAAACAAAATGAGCAAGAATTAAATAAACTCCAAAAAGAAATCAATAAATTGAAACAAGAAGCCGCTCAAGCACAAGATCAATCTCAAGAAATTAAAAATCTCAAAGAACACATTGCTGAACTCGAAGATGACCTTGCAACTGCTCAGGTGCCATCACCGGCAATGCCAGATATTAACAGTTTGAAAAATAGAATTTCTGATTTAGAGCAAAGCCTCAAAAAGGCACAAGCAGAATCAGCAGATGATAAACAAGAAATTAAAGAATTAAAACAAGCAATGCTCAAAGGCGATTTAGTACAAAAAGATTTGGTTAAACAAATTGAAAACCTTAAGCAACAACTTGCAGATGCTCCTCAAGACCAAACCGCAGAAATTAAAAATCTCAAAGAACAAATTGCTAAGCTTAAAACAGATTTAGACAATGCAAACTTACAAAAAACACGTGCTGAAGAAGCATTCTTTGCAGCCAAAACAGCATATGAGAACCGTATTAATCAAATAGATAAAGATGTTCTACAAAAATACCCTAACCTACAGCCTGAAGCTGCAAGAAAGGTACTTGAAACATCTATAAAGCGGGCTAACGATGAAGCTGATAAGATTCACAAAGATTATTATGGAACACCTCGACCACACAGAGAATAGTTAACAAAAGAAGGGCATGAACTAAATCATGCCCTTCTTTTTTGTACAATTTATTTGATGTTAATCTTCATCCGATTGATAATCATCCTCATCTTCACCAATCACGTCTATAGATACACCTGGAGCTTTATCTTTCATATTTTGTAAAAGATTTAGCATCTCTTGATCAAGTGGATTGCCTCGTAAATTTAATACCTGGAGATTCATAAGTTTAGAGATATCGGCATTAGAAATATAATCAATTCTATTATTTTGAAGCCAAAGCTCCTTTAAGCCCATGGGGATCACAGGAACTGAAACTAAACGATTATCACTAAGATCAAGCTTAAATAAATTTTGATTCATGCCTTTAAATGCTTGTTCATCTACAAATTTTATTTGATTATCAAACAATATCAATTGTATTAATCCAGTAAACCCCGAAAAAGCATTTCCAGGAATTTGGGTAATATAATTATTGTGCAAATAAAGTCCAACAATTTTATCACGCATTGGTATTAAATACGCACCTGCAAGACTTGTAATATTTCTATTATAAAGATCTAATTCCATGAGCCCCGGTAAATTAAATCTAGTTGGCTTGATGAATTGAGATATTTGATTTAGGACCACTAAATCTGCGATACTAAATCTGTCTTGTAAAGCTATATCTATCCAATCAATAAGTAGATATTTAGCTGCTTGTATGAATTTTTTATCATTTTGCAATCCCTGTTCAGTAATCATACTTCTAACTTGAGCAGGAATATCAGAAGCTGTATATGCAGGGTGTTTATCAGTTTGTTCAAAGAATTGTGGGTCCAATTTAAGTACCGGTGCCTGAGTATATACCTGGTCAATAAATCCAAGAATAGATAGCAATGTTTGTTGTTTTACATGCACAGGAATAACATCTTTTTGAAGAAATCCTGAAAATTCCTCAGTAATACCCTTTATCATTGGTATTTTAAGTGCCATATCATACGATATTTCCACTTCTTGCCCATCACTAGTAGCAAGTTTTATTATGTCTTTTTCCATAGCCAGCACTGATCCACCCAATCCGAATACTAGTATTAATATCATTTTTTTCATTATTTTCCCCTTCTTAACGATTGTCTCTATTCATAGTTATAACAAACCATGATTACAAATTGCAATAATTGTAATACTATATGCTATTTTTACCTATATTCAACCTGTAGCTTATTCTTTCTCTTCTGCGTGGGAATTTCACATAGAAAATACACCACACCTGGAACCCTACCCCCATTTGCAATCTGAAACTCTTCTGGTATAGTTATAGATAAGAAGAGAAATACCTACTTTTAAGGTGTTTTTCAGGTTAAAAATGAAGGTTATAAAGGGGGTTATTCTTATGAATATCAAGAAAATCACTCTAATTATATTGTCTATTACTATAGGTACTATGGTACCTCAAACTTATGCGCTATCTGTATCCACTAAGCAAGAGCTAATAAACACACTTAATCATGTAGCAGATGTCTTGGTCGATGTAGATAATGCGCTTAAAACTACTGATAATCCGCAAGAAGTATTGCAAAATGGTCTTACTAATTTAGGATCATATAGCTGTTCTATTGACCCATTCAGAAATCTAGATGTGGGCCATAAATCACGTGAACATGCCACCTCAATATACAATACTATGCTTGCTATTATAGATAGCTATGGTCGTGACAATAACGTACAAGATTATGAAGCTTTACTGCGTATTGCAAAACAATATGCAACTAAAGTATTCAATCCATTGTTATTGGTGTACCATGACAAACGTAATGCACCAAAAAGTGCAGCACGTATTAATAAAGAATTATCTTTGCGTGAACAAAGATTACAACAAATGACGCAACAAGCAAAAGCAGAGCGCACTATTGATACAACACCAACTCAGCAGCCAGCACATACCGTAGCTCACACACCATCACAAGCACAAGAAGAAAATAATGGTGGTATGCTAAGCAACCTTATGATGCCAGCCTTACTTGCAGCGGGTGTGCTCGCGTTACATGAATTATACGCATATAATTCTGACAATGGGAACTCATTGTTAGCACCTATTTTTAATAGATTACAAAATTTATTTGGTAATAATGATGATTCTACAGATAAAACTAATGGTTTAAGTCCATCAACTTCAGCTCCTAGCGCACCTACGGTAAATCTAAATACCGCAATACCAACACCTTTTGCAACACCACATACATCTTCGACTGAACAAAGCACACGCTCAAGCACTATTACATTAGCTCCTACACCAACAGAAAAGCGACCAAATCTACTACATGTTGATGAAGAAGAAAATACCAACTCAGCTGCTGGATTAGGATTAGATAATTCTGAAAAAATAGCGAGTACTTCTATGCCATCACCAGCAGAATTATTAAATTCTGATGAAATTAGTAGAGATGAAGATGTGTTAGCAGATCATGCAACCAGTGAACAGCCTGAACTAGCACAAGAATCTTTTGATAACTTTACCAGTGTACAATCAAGTATTGATTCTTCAGCTGATTCTTTTAAGTCTGCTGTAGAACAACCAGAAGATGCTCGTAATTTTTACTCTATAAGTGAAACAGATATGATTCAACATGGTGTAGGCGGACTGGCAGCACCATCACACAATTTTGAGAAATAATATGAAAAAATTATCATTAGTTATGAGCATAGTATTATTAATACTAGGTGGTATGGCACAAGCCATGGCACCAAAAGGCAAGGAAGAAGTATTTGAGAAGGTAGCAAGAAGAGCTCAACGCCCACTGCGTCAATGGCAACAACGAGCTCAACAAATAAATCAAGAACTTATGCAGCAACAGCAAAATAACAATGTTATGCACGTTCCCTATCAACCTCAAATTCTACAACGAAGACAATAATTACCAGAAGCTTATGATACCCCTGCATAAAAAGCAGGGGTTTTTTTCTTGTTCAGATTATGCTTTACTATGAGCTAGACATCTATATAGAGGCCATAATGAAGCAAACAATTTTAGTCACTGGTGGTGCAGGATATATTGGCTCACATACCGCATTGCTGCTTGCACAACAACAATATAATGTCATTATTTTGGATGCATTACTGCATAATCAAACATTCAATCACACGTGGGCTACATTTATCCAAGGTAATTTT
Organism: Candidatus Dependentiae bacterium; assembly: GCA_035445995.1. Taxonomy (NCBI): domain Bacteria; species Candidatus Babelota bacterium. The sequence goes on from DAOMRS010000001.1 coordinate 751,181, forward strand.
GGTGATAAAAAAATACTCAATCATATTTTTACCCATCATAATATTGCTGCTGTCATGCATTTTGCAGCCAACATAGAGGTAAGTGAATCAGTCAAAAACCCACTCAAGTTTTATCACAACAATGTCAGCAATACCATTAATATGCTCGAAGCAATGTACATGCATGGGTGTAATAATTTTATTTTTTCTTCTAGTTGTGCGGTCTATGGTAATCCTCATTATATACCACTTACCGAAGACCACCCTAAGAATCCAATCAGTCCATATGGCAGAACCAAGCTTATGATAGAACATGTATTGCAAGACTGTGCTCACGCCTACGATATACGTTTTGTAAATTTGCGCTATTTTAACGCAGCAGGAGCTCTGGCTGAGTATAATTTATATGAACACCATGAACCAGAAACTCATGTAATACCATTATTGTTTAGGGCTACACACACAAAAAAACCATTTTATGTTTTCGGCATAGATCATGAAACACCCGATGGTACCTGCGTACGAGATTACCTACACGTCTGGGATATCGCTCATGCTCATCTGAAAGCATTGTTTCATGTACAACAAAATAACCCTTCTGATGCATTTAATCTGGGAACCGGCAAAGGTATATCAGTTAAGACTATGATTGCCCACGTAGAACAAATTTGCAAAACACCTATTACCGTAATCCACGCAGAAAAACGTGCAGGCGACCCTCCTACGCTGGTCGCTGACCCAAGCAAAGCACATGATATCCTGGGTTGGCAACCCAGATACTCAGATATAACCTTTATTCTGCAAAGTGCCTATGCTGGATACCATACCTACAGACAGAAATACCACTCCACACAACCCATAATAAAATAGATCATCCATCACCCACAAATTATTGCTATTTGTAACTTGCACTTGCTAATATAGGTAGTAGAGATAGCCTTGGCAATGCAATATACCAGATGGGTAGTATAGCTATTTAAAAGGGGAACAATATGAAAAAATTAGTAATAATCATAAGTTTGTCTATAGCCTCTCTTTCCGTGCAGGCTTGCCTGATTAATCTAGAAAATGATTTAGATACACCGATAATCATCCGCACACAACAGGGTGAAGTAACCACGGTAGCACCACATGGTGCACTAACTTTTGGTAATTCAAATCAAAAGGCAGTTTTTATTTTGAATAAAGAACATAAAGATTATACATTAAAACAAACTACATGTTCAGAGACCCATTTGATTAATATAAAAGCTTCTCATGTTGGTACATATAGCATTCCGCATTTTTATGTAGAAAAAACACATAATCCAATAACAAACAGTAATGCCAAAAATTCTTGCGGTTGCAGCCACTAACAGGAAACAATTATGAAAAAAATAACTTTCTTATGTATAATCTGCACTATAATTACGGCTCCACTCACTACAATGGAAAAAGAATGGGACATAGAACCCGTTGTAGCCAAACAGGGACCTGATATCATTTTTACTACCAAAGATGGTCAAACACTATCTATAGCTCGTGCTACTGCACTTAATATTCCTACACTCAAAACATTAATGAGTCTTGCAGAGCATACTATTACATCTTCAGTAATTGATGCTCACACCATGCAAACGATTATACGCATAGTAAAAGATGTTTATAATTATAAACCACTACTTGACTTAGATCCGTTATTTTTTCAGTCATATGACCCAACGGATATCCCAGCTATAGTAAAACAGATAGTACAACAAAACATTCAAAACCAAACGTTACAAAACTATGAATCTCTTATTCAAACAGCAAACTTTTTAGGGCTACAGTGGTTAGTAAACTATAACACAGATGCATATAGCATTGCAGATTTAGTTGTGTTAAATAAATTACCTAACTTGACCAATAATAAAATACTTGCATTGACTCATAAAAATATAACAAGTCTTGCAGGTATACATATTATTCCTCATGACATTCGTCTGAATGTACGTTCTATAAATTTAACAAATAATCGTATTAGTTCTATACCAGATAATATTTTTGCAGTCTTGCCAGATCTAACAAATCTGTATTTAGTTAATAATCAAATTAATACCATAACCACAAATAGCTTTGCTGGATTACGTGCTCTTCAGGTTCTCTCTTTGGCAAACAACAAACTAGAAGTAATTCCTGCGCGTGCTTTTCATGAATTGCATAATTTACAAGAATTAACTATTTCTCATAATCAACTAACTACTATTGAAAATGATGCATTTGTGGGACTAGATACACTCAAAAAATTATGGCTTTATAATAATAATATTGCTTCTTTAATACCAACCACATTCGCAGGACTTGATAGTATACAATTCATACGTCTAAATAATAATAAAATATCTATAATTACACCGGATATATTTATCAACTTACGTAGGCTCCGCAAACTTTGGCTAAATAACAATTCTATTGATCAAGCAACCAAAGATCGCATACGCCAAGCATTACCCAATGTACAAATAATATTTGAATAGGAATAACATGAAAAAACTGCTTCTTATAGGTACATTAATAATTCTTCCTTTAACGGGGATGAAGCGCCTACGTGAAGAATCAGCACAATCAGACACTATTACATTTACCGTAAACACGTTGGGTGCTTTAGACCCGGTGGATATATATTTAAATCCAGAATATTATTCCACACAAATGGTCGTGGAACGAGATACCGTACAAAAAATACCTCTTCTGCACGATATGTTGAAATTTTTTCCTGAAACTGTAATAGATTTAAGTAAGATTTCTCAAGAAACATTCCAACTTACCATCACGATTATAGAAGAAATACATACACAAGCACCAATACTCAAACTTGATCCTGATTTTTTTGAAACATATACATTAGAAGATATCCCTCTACAAGTAAAACACATCGTAAAAAGTAAAATAAAAAACAAAGATCCTCGTATAATAGCATCACTTGTCAATACTGCCGGGTTTTTGCAACTTGAATGGTTACAAGATGCTATTGCAAAGCTATGGGTTGAAAAAGAGTTACACGAAGGAGATGCGCAAGCATCTGGTTGGAACAATGACAGTATTAATTATATAAGCAAATACACCAAGGATGATTTTTCAAAATTTACCCGTGCATGTAGTATTGCTGATATAGTAGCTCTTGGGCAATTACCATCTATTGTGTATAACCAACCTACGAATCAACAAGTAAGTTTTAATGAACTCGATTTATCTGGTCGAAACATAATAAATCTGGTAGGTATCTATTTAATACCAGAGCGTCTCAAGATTACCATGCTCAATCTTAAAGAAAATATTATACGGCATGTTCCAAATAGAGCTTTTGAAAGTTTATCTGAACTCAACTATCTTAAATTAGAAGATAATTATATAGATGATATAGCACCATATGCTTTCCATGGTATTAATAAATTACAATTTTTAAATCTAGCTAGTAATGCAATATCTAAATTATCTGCCGATATGTTTGCTGATATACCACTATTGAAAAAATTATATCTAGAGTTTAATAATATATCTCTTCCAGATAATATCTTTATAAATTTATCAAATGTATGGTACCTCAACCTGAATAATAATCCGATTCGTACCATTAATGAACGTGCATTTGCAGGACTTGCTGGCTTAATGGATCTAGACTTATCTGAATGCAGCCTAGACTTTATTGATGATCATGCATTCCACAATTTACCTATATTAGAAGATCTTAATCTGAATAATAACAATTTGACTGAAATTAATGATCAATTATTTACAAATAACCACCACTTAATATCACTCTGGTTATCTGATAATAAGATATCCCGCATCACACCGGGAGCATTTACAGGACTTAATCTAGACGAGCTTTCACTTGAAGGCAACCGACTTGATCAAGCAACGAAGGATCGTATTGCAGCAAGTTTGCCTGATACCGATATAATTTTCGACTAAAAGATCTTTTTATGAAAAATATACTATATACATTAACCGTACTGCTTACCTTACCGGTATACGCAATAAAAAAAGAGATAGATGGTAATAGCCTTATCACTATTCAAACCGCTGACCAACAAACAATACTTACCACAACTTCTATTATAAGTATGCTACCCACACTTGCCGATATGATGGGTTCAGGGCTTTCTAATGGTGCAATACATGTACCCCAAAGCGTATCCACTATGGCGCTTGTTATACATGCTATGGACAAATTACTTCATGTGCCTATCAAAGATGTAGATCCAACATTTTTTGATCATTATTCATACAAAGATATTCCTGCACAAACAAGAAACGTTTTAGAAGAAATAAGCAATAATGTAGATACTTTGCAATTGGCTCATTTTATAAACGCACTTGATTACTTTGCTGTGGATGAAAGCATCTTATCTGCTGCAGGAGCTTTATGGGTTATGCGCGTAAAGCCATGGTACAATATATTTGCCCCATCTGCAGCAATAACTGCAAGTAATTATAATATTACAGATACCATAATACAAAAATATATAGAACCATATGAAGAAACCGGTACACAAAAAAAATATAGTATCGCTGATTTGATTGCATTAAAAGAGTTCCCTGAACTTATAAAATCAGATAGTAATAAAATCATACTTGATCTCAATAAGCGATCCATAATAAGTCTGGTTGGTATGTATTTAATTCCGTTTTCAACACGTCGTCTTGTAGAAATAATTGATCTAGCTCATAACTATCTGACTTCATTATCAAAAAATGATTTTGATGGTTTTATAGAACTTAAAAAACTAGTACTCATTGATAATAATATTACCTATATAGAACCGGGTACTTTTAGTACTATTGCGCAATTGAACAAATTAGAATTAAGCGGTAACAAACTATCGAGTATCGCAGAAAACACCTTTGGTTCATTGCCCAACCTTTTTTATATCAATCTTGGGGCTAATCAGTTGGCAACCATAGCCAACAATACATTTGCTCAGTTACCTCAATTGCATACATTGTTTTTATATAGCAATAAATTGAAACATCTGTCTAGAAATGCATTTGCCAATCAAGGCCTTCAACTAAGAAAACTTAACCTAGAGGATAATAACTTAAGTGATACAAATAAAGAACGCTTAAGAAGAGCATTTCCAACTACAACCCTTGATTTCTAATCATTAACAGAAATCGTTATTTGCCAACACCGCAACACTTTTTATACTTTTTGCCTGATCCGCATGGACATGGATCATTACGGCCAATTTTGTCCTCTGCTCGTTGCGCGGGTTCTGCTGGGCCTGTTTCACTTGAAATCATACGCAATTCATCAAGCTCTTTTTCACGTTTTTCTTCTAGTTCTCGTTCATCAAACTGGTCAACTTTTAAACGGAAAATATGACGCACTACATCTTTGTATATATCAGAAAGCATTTCTCTGAACATATCAAATGCTTCTCTCTTATATTCAATAAGTGGATTTTTTTGACCCCATCCGCGCAGACCTATACCTTCTTTCAAGTGATCCAAATTGAGCATATGTTGCTTCCATGCTTGGTCAATAGTTTCAAGTAGGAGCCATTTTTCTGCTTGTTGAAATGCTTCAGCATGTACTTGATTACGTAATAACTCATAGCGAGAAAGAATAAATTGTGTTAAATCAGACTCCAAACTTGCTACGGTAGTAGTATTAATCTTGGCATCATGTAACATTTCTGGCGTAAGGCCAAACAACTGAGATATTTCATGCATAATAAGGTTTGCTTGTTCATGAGTCACGGTACGTTTTGAACAATGTGCAAAAACCAAATCTTGAATTACTTTAGTAATAAAATCACGCACTAGCTCATAGGTACGATGCTCGCCTTCTAAAATGTCACGACGATAACGATAAATAACCATACGTTGCTGGTTAAGTACATCATCGTATTCAAGCAAATGTTTACGGATTTCAAAATTATGCTTTTCTACTTTTTCTTGAGCACGATCAATGGTTCTTGATACAATGGGCGACTCAATAACTTCATCTTCTTTCATCCCAAAACGTTCCATATTTTTCTTGAGGTTATCACCCGCAAAAATACGAATTAGATCATCTTCTAATGATATATAGAAACGTGATTCACCTTTGTCACCTTGGCGTCCAGCACGGCCACGCAATTGATTATCAATACGTCTGCTTTCATGCAATTCAGTACCAAGAATATAAAGACCGCCCGTTTCTTTTGATTCCGGCGTAAGCTTAATATCCGTACCACGACCAGCCATATTAGTTGCAATGGTAATACGACCCGGCTCACCTGCATGCTCAATAATCTCTGCTTCACGTTGGTGCTGCTTTGCGTTCAGTACATCATGTGGTAAACCTTGCGCATGCAATACATTACTCAAAAGTTCAGAGGTTTCAATAGATGCAGTACCCACTAATACCGGTTGTTTTTTTGCATAACGCTCTTTAATATCCTGAGCAATTGCTTTGTATTTTGAATTTTTAGTCAAAAATATCAAGTGTGGTTTGTCAGCACGCGCTAGCGGTACATTGGTTGGAATTACTACGACATCCAAACCATAAATATTATAAAATTCTTCTGCTTCAGTAGCAGCAGTCCCTGTCATACCAGCAAGTTTTTTATAAAGTCTAAAATAATTTTGTAAGGTAATAGATGCAAGAGTTTGGCTTTCACGTTCGATAGGCACACCCTCTTTTGCTTCAAGAGCCTGGTGCAATCCATCTGAATAGCGACGCCCGGACAAAATACGTCCCGTAAATTCATCAACTATGAGTACTTGATTATCTCTGACTACATACTCAACATCACGACGGAATAAAGCATGTGCACGAACGGCTTGGTTCATATGGTGCAACAAATTCATATGTTCAATGGCATACAAGTTATCTATATGAAATGCTTGCTCAATTTTATCAACGCCTGATTCAGTTAGTAATGCGGTACGTGCTTTTTCATCAACTTCATAATCAACGCCTTTTTTAAGGCTTGCAGCTACACGATTTGCATCAATATATAACTTACTACTTGCTTCAGCAGAACCGGAAATAATCAATGGTGTACGGGCTTCATCAATCAAAATAGAATCAACCTCGTCAACAATTGCATAGTTAAGATCACGTTGCACATAATCTTCAAGTCTGAATTTCATATTATCGCGTAGATAATCAAAACCAAGCTCATTGTTTGTTGCATATAAAATATCGTTGGCATAGGCTTCTTTACGCTCTGCATCATCCATATTATTTTGCAAGCAACCTACCGTAAGACCAAGCATAGTATAAACAGGTCTCATCCATTCAGCATCCCGACGAGCTAAATAATCATTCACCGTAACCAGATGTGCACCTTTTCCTTCCAATGCATTTAGATAAAGGGCAAGCGTTGCAGTTAACGTTTTACCTTCACCGGTTTTCATTTCTGCTATTTTACCTTGATGAAGAACAATACCACCCATCAATTGTACATCAAAGTGACGTTGCCCCAAGGTACGCTTGGCTGCTTCTCGCACACAGGCAAAAGCCTCTGGCAATATATCATCGAGCGTTTTCCCCTGAGAAAGTTGTTTACGAAATTCATTTGTTTTTTCACCAAGCTGTTCATCGGTTAACTTGCTTATGCTTGGCTCAAGGGCATTAATTTGGTTAACAATAGGACGCAATTTTTGTATCTTACGCTCATTGTCAGTCCCTAAAATTTTTGCCAAAATGCCTGTTATCATACCAACGTCCTTAATCTAAATTCATATGAAAAAAATATAGTTAAAAATTTACCACAAATAGAATAGTTTTACAAAGTACCTAATTACTTAAGACTAACTACTGTCATCTGTCGTACAGCATCTTTTCTACGCGAAGAACAAAAATTTTTATCACAAATAGTACAAAGTGCATACGACATATGTATGCTTTCTTTCTTTATGCCCATTGCCTCAAGTTGCAGCCTATTAAATTGAGGTAAATCAAAATATAAGCCATTTTCTCGTCGTTGCAAAACATGTTCCCCATAAGCAAATGACTCAAGATGCTCTACAAAGTCATGCCCTACTTGATAACAACATACTTGAGCAGATGGCCCAAAAAATATTTGCAACTCATCCAAATTGGTACCGTATGTTTCTTGCATGGATTTGGTCATATTTACGGCAATTGATTGTACTGACCCTTTCCAGCCGGCATGCGCAATACCAACTGCATAATGCCGTGTATCAAACAGAACAATCGGCAAACAATCAGCTGTTACTACCCCAATACCCACGTGACGTACATTAGTAATTAAAAAATCGCCCTGGTGCACAAAAGGCTGTAGCTGTTTGATCTTGGGAACAGTAACCTGCTCACCATATGCGCTATGAACCTGATGAAGAAAAATAAGTTGTTTGAGTTGTAATATTTTTTTGACTTTAGCAAATGAGCTATGCGAAAAAAGATCATAACCTGCCGAAAAATTAAGATATTCCTGAGGATTAAGATTATCCTGCTTATTACCAAAATAAATGTGGAACAGCGGCGCTTTATGAATTAACATGTTCTTCCATTGGCGGCGCAGATGGTGCATAATATGCAGCATATTCATCTTGCGTCATTGGTGGTGCAGACGGTGCAAAGTCATCATAGTGCTGTTGAGCAACTTGTTGTTGTGCTACGCGCTGTCGTTCTTGTTCAAGCTTACGCTGCGTTTGTTCGAGTTTGCTTTTTTCCAATTCCTGACGCTCGCGCTCTTGCCGTAATCGCTCCCGTTCAATCTGAATACGTTCCCGCTCTAGTTGTTTACGTTGTTTGTGTAGGCGTTCAATCTCTTCTTGCAACCGCTTATGGGCACGTTCTTGTTCTGCCATACGATTGAATACACCACTGTTTTGTAAGGTACGTTGTATAGTAACGAGATCCTTGTATAACAGACGAGCTCTATCCATTAATGTGGTAACTGCAGCATATTGCGCATTATCAATGCTTAGTTTTAATATATATATATCGGATTCTATCTGCTGCATATAAGCAATATATGGATATTCATGGGTGCTTCTGAGCTGCTCTATGTACACTTGCAATTGCTGCACAGAATATTGTGCGCTACGCTCATTGTCTGAATACCTATCTAGTAATCGATTTATTGTATTATGCAACGTAAAATAAGGTCGATTGTACTTGTACCAATTCCGTACATACCTGAGGCGTATATGTAGTTTTTTTGCTCGTTCTACAAACAAATGCATATTGCGGCATAATGCATTATCTTGTGTATTTGATTTGAGTTGTAGTATGCGCTCCTGCACAACATCGATCTGTTTTTGCAATCGATTCATAGCATAATCGATAGTATTGTCATACCAAGACCATGTAGATAAATTCAACACCGCAAAGGTTTTCAATAATTCTTCATCCACCTCTTGTGTTGATATATGCTCAGTTAGACTGGTAATATGATATGCAGACTCAAACAAACAAATATGTTTGTTATGAGTATTAAAGACTTCATCATAATAATTGCATGCATCTTCATAAACCTGCTCAGGAGTTCGGCGATCAGTTAAAAAATACCATAATAACCCGATAGCGCTACCAGTTATTACGCCACAAGTTGCCCACCATTTAGTATTTTTATAATTTTCCTTCTGCCAATACCATGCACTGGTAAATTGTGCCCCGTAACCTTCTGATTCCTGCTGTCTTAGCCCCGTAGAAAACAAAAGATGAGGGATTGTACAATTTATTATCAATATTCCTGTTATGAATTTATTGCGCATACTCATGGCACCTCCTTGCCAACAGATGATAATACATATTAAAGCATTAACGTTAAAGAACTCATCTAGATTTGTATAGTAACACTAAGAAGTGTACATGTAAAAGGCTTACTACCCATATAAGATCATTGCACACATTGAAAAGATAGAATCAAAAAAAAAGAGAAGAAAAACAAATAGTCTCTCCTCTCTTTTAATTTAAATACGGATGTCTATTTTTGTTCTTTTTGTTCAGCACGATCGCGTAAATAGGTTGGAACATCAAGATCCTGTGTGTCTATCAGATCACTACTGGCATAGAGCATTTCTTCTTCTTGCTGCTCATCAAAAGAAACTTCTTCATCTGAGATATCTGCCTGTGCTGGTTTTAGTTTTTGTGCTTCTTGTTCTTTTTTACAAAGTTGTTCTGCTGCATCAAGCGCTTTTTCTAATGCCTTGTGCGCTTGCACCTTTTGCTCTGCTTGCAATACAACTTCTGACTCATGCTTAATTGCTTCTGCTGCATCAACTATTGATGCATGAATATTATGTTTTACCTGCTCTTTTGTGGTAAAACCTGTTGCTATAATTGTTACCACAACTTCATCGTTCAATGTTGGATCAATAACTGAACCAATAATAATATTTGCATCTTCTGCTGCTTGCTCATATACAATTGAAGCTGCTTCACTAATTTCATGCAAACCAAGGTTTGTTCCCCCAGTTATGTTGAGTAATACACCATGTGCACCTTCTATGCTCATGTTTTCTAATAATGGAGAAGATATAGCCTTAAGCGCAGCTTCTCCTGCACGTTCTTCACCTGTGGCACGTCCGGTGCCCATTACTGCAAGACCACGGTCCTTCATAATGGTACGCACATCTGCAAAATCAACATTGATGTGACCAGGTTTTGCAATAATATCAGAGATGCCACGCACCGACTGACTAAGCACATCATTAATCATACCGAAAGCATCTATCATTGATACATGTTTATCAACTACTTCGATTAGCTTTTGATTTGGAATTATAATTAAAGTATCAACTTCTTTTTTGAGTGTTTCAATTGCTTTCTCAGCAATTTGTGAGCGACGTTTACCCTCAAATAAGAATGGTTTGGTTACAATAGCTATAGACAAAATACCTTGTTCACGCAGGGCACGCGCAATCACTGGAACAGCCCCTGAACCGGTGCCACCACCCATACCTGCAGCTAAGAATACAATATCCGCATCACCAACTGCTTCCATTATTTTGTCTATATCTTCTTCTGCCGCACGCTTGCCAATCTCTGGATTAGTACCGGTACCAAGTCCTTTAGTTGATTTGATACCCATTTGAATTTTTGTTTTTGCTTTTGACAATTCAAGTGCCTGTGCATCAGTATTTGCTACAACAAAATCAATACCTTGATACCCTGAATCGATAATACTATTGACTGTATTGCTTCCTGCACCACCTATACCAAGTACTTTTATTGAAGCAATTACTTTTTGTTCTTCTCTTGGATCAAATTCTATCATTTTTTTATCTCCCCTTTTTCTTAATTATACCCTTGATGGTCTAAAAAAAATCTAACACCCACGACTTCATACGATCAAATACCCGTGTCATAAGAGGACTATTTAGGTTATTCATCGCACTATTATGTTTCTTTTTTAAGGTATACAATAACAATCCATATCCTGTAGCATACATCGGGTTATGTAATGATTGTGGCAAATCAAATTCAATGCGTGGGTTACCAATACGCACCGGAACACCAAATATCTCTTGTGCAACCTCTTGCATGCCATGCAATAGTGAACCACCTCCAGTAATAACCAACCCGGTAGCCATAAATGATTGCAAATGCTTTGATATAACTTCTTCGTGCACAATTGATAACAATTCTCGTGCACGTGGCTCCAGAATCTTTGCTAGATCAGTTAATTGTATAATATGTTTTTTTCCACCTTGCACCATTTCTACTTCCACTAGATCATCTTGTTTCAGGCCTTTTTTGTATGCAGTTCCATGCAAAACCTTAACTCGCTCTGCATCGGCAATAGTGGTACGCAAACCAATAGCCAAATCGTTAGTAAAATGATTACCTGCCACCGGAAGTACCATAGTATGACGGATACTACTTTGTTGATATATAGCCAGATCAGAAGTGCCACCTCCTATATCAAGCACCGCTACACCAAGTTCTTTTTCATCAGGGCTTAAAACAGCTTCTGCAGAAGCAAGCGGCTCTAAAACTATATCATTCACCTGTATACCTGCAGCCTGACAACATTTTACTAAATTTTGTACCGATGCTATGGCTCCCAAAATAATATGTGCCTGCACTTCTAAGCGAATACCATGCATGCCAATAGGGTCTAATACGCGATCTTTACCATCAATAATAAAATACTGCGATAACACATGTAAAATTTGTTCACCTTCAGCAATAGGAATAGCTCTGGCTGCATTCAGTGCATTTTGTACATCTTCCTTGGTAATTTCACCACGTTTAATAGCAACTACCCCATGTGAATTACGAGAAGAAATATGTGCACCAGCAATACCAACTGAGGCAGTTAATATATCAATACCAGCCATTAACTCTGCTTCTTTAATTGCAGCACGAATAGAATGTACGGTGCGCGCTACATCTACTACTACACCTTTTTTAAGACCATCTGATGGTGATTTACCAATACCAATAACTTCAAGCCGATCATCATCTAGTTGTCGCGCAACAAAAACACAGATTTTAGTCGTTCCTACGTCAACAGACGTAATGAGACGATCAGAATTTATTTTAGCCATACCACAATCCCCCTTTATCTTCAAAAACAATAATTTGTTTTGTAAAGCGAACATCAGCTACCCATGATCGCCGCGATTGTTGAAATACATCTTTTGCTACCAAATCATCTTTAATACGTTCACATTGCCTGAATAACTCTTCATCTGGTAGCGAATCGACATCAAAAAGTATGGAAAATCTTTTTTCCTTTTTATCTCTCAATTGAGCATGTAATCGATCATGCCATATCACATCATATATATTTAAAATAGTAGCAGGCAATGCTGCTATACATTCTTGAAATCCCCAAATTGCATGTTCTTTTTGAATAGCAACACGGTCAACTATAGCCGTTTTGAGCGTGGCTATAATAGGTTCTTTAAACACATCTTTGATGACTAATACACCATCATCTGTCAAAACTAATACATCATTAATTAAACAAAATGGATTCCGTACCTTTAATGAGCAACAGGTAACCCCTGGCATATATGACAAAGTACATGATTTTATAAACGGAAACCGTTCTTGTATATCCAAGGTTAATGTATGCATAGAAAGTTCATTTTGTTTAAATAATGTATGCAATGCATTAATAATTTTTTTCTGCTCTATTGGCGCAATGCGTTGATCACAAATACACGCTAATTGCTGTTGTGCATAAAGCATAGAAATACCTTTTTTAATACCAGTCCCACATATAGTAAATATGACTAGGCATACTACATAGCGTATACGCAGAAGTCCCTTCATCTTTTTCCCCTGAATTTACAGATTGTAGTTTTTACTAACAATCATGTTCATTCATTTATTACCTTTTTTGAAAGGAAATAGTCAATGATTTATAGATTTGATAGAGGTGAACATGATATAGTAATCGTTTTTGACAATTCACATTTGCCTGTTAGGATCATTTGAAAAAATATCTTTATTTCAAGGAGAAGGTCATGCGCACAATCAAATTAATACTCCTGAGCAATATCTTATTAGTTTCTCATATTTTAGTAAGCATGGAGACACCAATAAAAACAGATGATTTAAGTACTACGCCCCTTGCTTATATGACAGATGAAATAGATGAATACGCAGATGATGGCAATCTTACACATATGACTACTTTGGGCACATGGCTTACCACACATAGAACAATAATCACAAACAATAATGAATGGCACAGTACGGTAAACAGAATAATTACCTGGATACCTGTATGCCGCTGTTTATGCTTAGAAAATAGAAAAAAAATGGCTCTTAAAAAAGTTATTAAACAGATAGCAACCGCTATGCAACCAGGTGATAACTGCACAGAAGAACTCATACAACAAGTACAGGCAGCATGTGATCAAGCAAAGCAAGAATACAATGATTCTGTAGAATTTCCGTGGGAAAAAATAGGTTAAATCTTACCTTTTTTTGTAGCTACTAAAAACAATAAGACCCCTGCTGCAACAGACGCATTGTAAGAAATATCATTGGTACGTTGTGGTAGGGTTACTTGCGTGCCATGTGCATACATATTTTTAGAAATACCAGCTCCCTCACTACCTACTACTAAGCAGAGCGGCATGTGATACTCACACGTTGCAGCATTTTTACCACCAAAAGCTGCCAAATATATGTTATACCCGGCTTGTTTCAATTCTTGGGCTGCCATTTCTGCTGATGGTACCATGATAATATCCAAGTGTTCTGCAAGACCAGCTGATGCCTTGATGGCAACAGCATTCAGTGGCGCAGAACTTCTTTGCGTAATAATTACGCCATCTGCTCCCGTGCAATATGCAGAACGCAGAATTGCACCAAGATTACGCGGATCTTGAATTCCATCCAGCATGACTAAGAAATTTTCACGCGAAGGATCAAAGAATTTTTTACGAAAAGGAAACGATTGCACCCAAGCAACAACACCCTGATGATCCGTTGTTTCTGCCATTCGATGCAAAACATCACGCTCAACATATTGAATAGGTACGGGATATTTGGGCAATGCTTGTTCTATCTGCTTGAACTCTTTGGGGGTTGGCTTAGTAGTATAGATAGATACTAGCTTACGTTTTTTTGCCTTGAGTAGTTCAACTATGGGATTAATCCCATAAATTAATTCACCGGTAACTTTATTTTTTGCTGGTTTTGATTTTTTAGCCATGGTAATCCCCCTTAGAAACTTAGTATTAAAATTCAGTATAACAAAATCCTGAATTCTAGCCACCTATGAACCCTTTGATTTGCAAAATTTAATAAGGTATAATTCCAGTAGAGTGTAACTATTCATATATTGTCATAAATCAAAGGAGACTCATTATGAAAAAAGCACTTGCCATTACTACATTCCTTCTAGCTTCACAAACCACATCAGTACACCCGAATCTATTTGGATTCAGAGAAATAGACGAACATCTACGGCATATGCGTAAAAGCATGAAAAAAATGCAAAAAGCATCTTATGCCTTAGTCCAAACCAGCAAAAAGGCACTAGCTCCCCATATTCAGCAACTTGATGACCATCTCTTGATTTCCATAGATAACGTAACTACTCAACAAGTGGAGGCAATATCTCAAGAGGATAAAAATACCATACATATCAAGACCGATACAGCAACTATTGATATAAAACTCGATGGTAAATATCTTTCTCTGACTATCTCTGAGCATATAGAAAAACAAACAACTGAGCAGGGCCATACTTCTCATAGTGCAGCATTCAGCTCTTGCGCGTCCGGACTTACCCTTCAACATTCCACAAACTTAAACGAGGTACAGGTAGATTATAATACTTCTACCCAGCAACTTTCTATCATGTTGCCATATGTGATGGAAAAAAAGGGTAAAACTATTCCAGTGAATATAAAAAAATAAAATAATGGTTATACTTATTGTATGGAAAAAGGGTTTGAGTTGTACTCAAGCCCTTTTTTTATGATACGTGTATTTTATAAGGATCATATGTACCGTCTACTTATACTATCAGCCCTTTGCCCTCCTTTGTATGCCATGCAAGAAGTAGCGAGCTTAAAAAAATTATGCTTAAAGTATCTAGAAACGCATTGGCAACACCCTGCTATTCATCTTAATGTACAAGATCCAAGATTACCTTATGATATTTCAGAATATACTGACTGCGAATTAACTGAACAATTTGCTACAGCTTCTCTTTGGTTTGAAGAAAAACTACCTGATTTTTTGGCACATAATATATCTATAAATTATCAAGATAAAGATGGCAATACAGCTCTGCACTTTATAGCACGCAAGTACTGGTATGCCCATATACCGGAACTAATACAATTGGTTGAATTTGGAGCAGATTACAACATACAAAATAAACTTGGGCAACGTCCTATTGATGATATGGACTCCCTTGTTGCTTCCTATCTGCAATCTATGAATACTCAAGCAGCTACAGCATTACTCTGCAAAGTATATAAATGTCCTTACATACCTGAAAACATACGTACACGTACCATAGAGACTCTCCTGATACGTGGTGCTTCTATGCCGCCTGATTATACTGCTTGTATAAAAACATCATATAATTTTTTAATTAAACAATATGTATATATCAAAAAAACAATCCGATATGTTTGGGACAACTATATTTTTGTAAAAGTATAGATACAATATAAAAGTTCAGTATTTCCTACGATTAAAAACACTTTAAATAGACATGTCCCATGCCATATACTTGGATCGAAGTCAGTAAATCATCACTTTTGCGCAATCTTGCACAATATAAAAAATTTATAGGTCCACATAATATACTTGCTCCGGTCATAAAAGCAAATGGATATGGGCATGGCATGCAACATATTGCATCTATATGCCAGGAAAGTCCTCATGTCGACTGGCTTTGTTTAGCGCTTTTGTCTGACGCGCTTGTATTGCGTAAACAAGGTGTTACTAAGCCAATTTTTATTTTGGGTCATATTGATGTTGATCCGGTATTGGCGATCAACCAAAATATCGATTTATTAGTTCATGATATGCAAACTGCCCAAACATTAAATACCATTGGCAAAGCGCATACATACACATTCAATGTACATATAAAAATTGATACAGGGCTTTCACGGCTTGGTATACTACCAGCAGAAGCAATAGGCACTATAAAAAAAATACAACAGATGCCACATATTGCTATCAGAGGTATTTACTCACATTTGGCAGAATCTCAATTGGAAGATGATACATTTACACAACAGCAATTACAAACATTCAATAGCATACTTGAGCAACTTAAAAACGAACATATCCATATTCCATTGAAGCATATTGCCAATACCGCAGCAGCAACACGATTTTTTTCTGATAGGTATAATTTTTTTCGTGTTGGTGCAGGCATGTATGGATTATGGCCATCACCAACAGTGAAAAAAATCACACTCGAACGTGATCCCCTATTTACATTACAACCAATACTTACCTGGAAAACGCGAATTATGCATGTTAAAAAACTTAAAGCTGGTTCTTTTGTTGGCTACAATCGTACCCACCAACTGATGCAGGATAGCACAATCGCAGTTATACCAATCGGTTATTATGATGGCTATGATATTCGATATAGTAACAGAGGAGTGGTAAAAATACATGATACATACGCACCCATTATTGGTAGGGTATGCATGAATCATACCATAATCAATATAAGTAATATATCTGATGTACACATTGGTACATTAGTAACTCTAATGTCTGATGATCAAGAAATTAATCCTTATCGATTTGCGCAATTTACTGGCAATAACAATGTCCGTGAAGTGTTGACTAATATTTATCCACACATAGAACGCACAATAGTGTTATGATATTTTGAACAATAATGCATAATATTCTATACTAAATTTTTCATACAAAATTATATTTAATAATCAGAAGGTTGCTATGTTTATTATTGAAGGTAATATAGGCGCTGGTAAGTCTACCTTTTTAAAATTAATGGCAAAAAAATTACCGTACCTTTCGGTAAGCCTAGAACCAGTCAATAATTGGCAAAAACAAATATATGGGCAGTCATTATTAACGAATTTTTATGAAAATTCACAACGCTGGGCATACACATTCGAAACACTTACTATGATGAATCGCGTACAAGAGCATGTTACCTTACAAAAACAAGAAGACCCGTTAACCCTTGTAGAGCGATCAGTTTATTCAGGTCATTATTGCTTTGCCCACAATAGCTATGCCCAAGGATTTTTAAATGCTATGGAATGGAGAATATATGAACAGTGGTTTGATTGGTTAGTACAAAAACACTGTCAACCACCGACTGGGTTCATCTATCTGCGTGTTGATCCTAAAATTTCATATGAGCGCATCAAAAAACGTAATCGCCATGCAGAAAAAACTATTTCTCTACAATACCTCAAACAAATTCACAATCGTCATGATAGTTTTTTAATTCAAAAAAATAATGTCTTGGATGCGCTTAAAAAAGTGCCTGTTCTGCTTCTTGATTGTAACACTGAGTTTGAACATGACGAAAACAAGCTAAATCAACATGTTGAATCAGTTCAAAATTTTTTAAATATGACCCACTCTGCGCACGTTCATGATACTCGTATTATTTCATGTAGTTAATTATGAAAAAATTAATTAGTATTCTGGTATTTTGCATAACTATTACTACACAAACATGTGAATATGCACCATTATTCCAAAATAATGTATCATCTGAGCCACTCAACAAATTACTTGCTCTAACCCACATCACGCATAATAATTCACTGTCTAGTATTGTTGACGCAACACAAAAAGCACAAACTGATGGTGGTTGGCTTAGAAAAAGTAAAACAGAACGATGGCAGATAGAAGAAATTCATACAGACAAAAAAAATGAATGCCTACCACTGTTCAAACAATTGGGCATGGTTAATGCTGCATCTCCAACACAAAAAAACTATGACTACGTTTTATTGCATGGAGGACCGGTAAACATCGTACGATTACGATTGGCATATTTAGTTTTTAAATGCTTAAATAATGATTTACAATTTAAACACCTAATTGTACTGACAGGAAAACGTGCGCTTGATCCTTCTATAGAAAATATAAAAACACTATACGCAAGCACAGAAAGTATTTTACCATTCAAAGCTACATGGCACCCAACAAAAACATTCCCTCAAACAGAAACAGAAATGATTCAGCTGGTACTTGAACAAAGTATAACACCAGGCAACTGGGATACTGTTACTACTACGTTTATTGATACACCAGCATCGATAACATATCGTCCAACTACTGCAGATACCATTGCATATTGGCTCAAAGAATATCATCCAGAAGCTGGGAGTATACTAGCAATCTCAAATCAACCACATGTACCGTACCAACATGAAATATTGACTTCCATAATACCACCGACCTTTTATACAGAGACAGTTGGTCCTGCACTAGAACAAGATACAAAATTAGCCATTATGTTCGATGCACTTGCTCGATGGCTATACCAAAAACAACAAAATAATGTATCAAGTCTGCGCGCCAAACTTTAAGTCTGCATAATGTTCTAGCAAACTTAACATCTGCTCAACGGTAATAATATGATTTTCAATAATTTCAATGGTGGTTAATTGATCTAAGGTAGTAGCATTTTCAAGCTTGAATGGGCCTATTGCAGATCGCTCGAGATTATACGTTGTTGCACAACTACCTGCTTTTCGTGCAATATCGTTGACCAATGTTCGTATATAAGTTCCATGAGAAACATGTGCTCTGATCGTAAAATATGGAAATTCATAATTAATCAATTCAACATTATACAACTGTATAATACGACTTTTTTGCGTAACTACATCTTCAAGTTCAGCCTGCGAGACTCTACCTTTTCGCGCCAACTGATACAATGGTTTCCCTTCATGTTTGAGCGCAGAATAGATGGGAGGTATTTGCTCATATGCTGAGCCAAGCTGTTGAATTGCATGTATTATATCTTTCTGCGTAACTTCTTTTTGGCATGTTTCTAGTACTTCACTTTCATAATCAAGAGAACTGGTCAGCTCGCCTAGCTTTCCAGTCGCTACATACACCTTATCAAGCTTCATAACATCAGCAAGATACCGCGTTGCAGCTCGATCAATACCAATAATAAGTAATCCTGATGCTAACAAATCTAACGTACCTGCATGACCAATTTTTGCTTTTTTACCAAGTAATTTTTTTATTTTAGCAACGCATGCATACGAGGTAATATTTTTTGGCTTATTGATTAATAAAAATCCGGATAATTGTTTTGTTTCTTGCATAGTTATTTGAAAATTAATTACAATCACATAATGAAGGGTTGCTAATGTAGGGTACACTTTTCTAGTATAAACAAATTTAACTAAGGGGGAAGTGATTATGCAACGTGCATACGCACTAGTTCTATTTTGTCTAATTATACCTATGCACGCATACGAAGAACACCAGCCAGAACGATTACGGCAACGTGTCCAAATTCAGCAATTGAAAGAAGAAAAACAACAATTATTACGCGCAATTGGCGAGTCAAACACCAGTGATGCATGTCGTAAAATTATAGGTCTTGATAAATTATTTACAGATCTTGAGGCAACAAATGCACGACAAGCATCTCTCAACGCTCTGAATATGCGTACAAAAATTACCAAGTTAGAAAAAAGGAACCAGCAACTTGAACAAGCGCTCGCAAATCTGGAAAAACAAGCACAGCAATTTAATAATGCACTACAAACCGTTACTGAAGTTAAAACTTCTCGTGGAAAATCAAGGAAACAACAACTTAAGCCTTTAAAAAATCCTTTAAATGAATCTGCAGAAAATCAATTACTGACTAATTGACGTGCTAGATAAAATTCCCTAACATTACACTATCATAAACACTTTATTGCTAAGGAATTTTGTGCATACGTTTAAATTTGTTTTATTATTTCTAAGTACAACACTATGCATCTACAGCATGGAAAGAACTTATATTATTAATTATCATCTTGAATTAGAAAAACAGACTTGTATAATCGAAGAGCAGCTCACAAAATATCCTATGGAAGAACGAC
This sequence comes from Candidatus Dependentiae bacterium, assembly GCA_035445995.1. NCBI lineage: Bacteria > Candidatus Babelota bacterium. The sequence continues at coordinate 771,635 of DAOMRS010000001.1, forward strand.
CTAAAGTACTTGCTCAATTACTGCGTGCTATACAAGATCCAGGCGAACAATTTTTTATTGAACATAATATTGATCCACGTCTTTTGCCAAAACAAACTTTTCTATCACTTTCAAAAAGTGATCGTGCACAAAGAATCATTGCGCAAAATTTGGAAACAAAACTAGAATCAGCACAGGTAGGATCTGAAGCACAATACATAGTCAATCATGCTCTTAAAGATCTTGCGCCCGAAGTCCAAGAGGCCATACAACAAAAAATTGCCCCACATCTGCGCTGGAAAACTAAAGGGTGGTGTGGACGAAACGAGCGTTATATAACTTGTGTAATTCCAACACTCGCAGGCATGTGTGCATTGGGTTTGTGCGGTGCATATGGAATAACTAGCCTGGGTATATACTTGTTTAGCTAATTTTATAAATACGGTGCTTACCAACTTTGATAACCATACCAGATTGCCATTGAACTTCATGTTTAAAGTCAGTCACTACCTGACCATCAATCAATACCGCTTTCGATTCGATTAAACGCTTTGCTTCAGATGAGCTGCTAATTGCACCAATTGTTTTGAGCAATTCAACTACCCAAATTGGATTTGCAATGTGCGTAAGGCTAACCTCTTGCGCCTGAGAATAATCTTTTTTTTGAAACAATGCCTCAAAAGTTTCCTGTGCTTTGGTAGCCTCATTTTGAGACCAAAATTTAGCAACAATATCATGAGCCATTTGCTTTTTGAGTGCCATAGGGTGTGTATTTCCATATGCAACTCGCTCCTGCATAGCGCTTATTGCATCATCGGGTATATTGAGTAATAATTTGAAATAACGCCACATCAACGTATCTGATATTGACATAAGTTTACCAAATGCATCATCAGCTGCCTCTGCAATTCCTATAGCATTGCCCAAAGATTTAGACATTTTTTTGACACCATCTAATCCTTCGAGTAATGGGCAGGTAATAACTACTTGTGGTGTTTGCCCATATTGCTCTTGTAAAAAACGACCCATTAATAAGTTAAACGTTTGATCAGTACCACCAAGCTCTATATCTGCTTGTAGTGCTACAGAATCATATGCTTGAAAAAGTGGATATAAAAGTTCATGAAAGCTAATTGGTTGATTATCTTTAATGCGATTGGCAAAATCTTCACGCTCAGTCAATCGAGCAAGCGTAACTTTGGCACATATCTGTACTACATCAGATGCACTCAACGTATCTAACCATTCAGAATTATAGCGAATAGTTAGATTTTTAGGATCTAAAATTTTGCCTACTTGCTCAAAATAAGTACGCATATTGTGTTCAATATCTTGAGCTGAAAGAGCTGGCCGAGTTTTTGAGCGACCAGTCGGGTCACCAATACGTGCCGTAAAATCGCCAATTACAAAAATAACTTCATGCCCTAAATCTTGGAATGTTTTTAATTTAGAAAGAACTACTGCATGCCCAAGATGTAAGTCCGGGGCAGTAGGATCCATACCAAGTTTAACTTTTAATTTTTTACCAGTTTTTAATTTTTGAACAAGTTCTTTCTCTGGGATTACTTGTGCCGTACCTTGTTCAATAAGTGCCAACTCTTTTTTCATTACCTATCCTTAGAACGCACCAATCATATGTGCTAATAGTACCCCAGTATACGTGGTAATTTTTATTACCACAATCAGCATAGGCCTATAGAAAAACCATATCAATATTAATGGTGCAAATAATGTAAAATGTAAAGAGTATTGCATATAGCTCATCTGATCTTCTGCAAATATTGCTAACCCCAACATGCAGGTATTTAATAAAAAATCTAATACAGCTAGTCCGATATGTAACGCAACCATCGCTACTATAATAAAACCGATTACCAAGGATATAGTGCTATATCCAGTAAAAAATTGGCCCATGGATGCATGAGAAAAAATATCTCGCCCAATGGCACTGTATACAAAATTAATTACCATTGGTCCAAACCACCACAACAAGATGCACAGTCCTATGATAGCTAATACCATATGTAAAAACACATTAGAATAATACGCTATAGCCATACGTAGATAGCGATTTTTACCATAAAAATTGAATGGATTAATAGGCACATGCTTACCCCAACCAAATGATGTTAATATGAGAAGCACTAACCCTATAGGGCTTGCATGTATAATGGGATTTAATGTTAAAAAACCAAGCTGTTCGGCAGTGTCATCACCCATTTTTTCTGCAACCCATGCGCGAAACGCACCAGTTGTAGTTACCACAAAAAAATATGCTAAAAGAAACGTAATACTATTGATCAGAAATGCAGTGCTTTTGATATCGAGCATAATAATAACCTTTTAAAATCGTATAAATTAAAGCATAAGCGAAATCATAGATAGGGTCAAATCTAATATTGAGCCACTCAGAGGCAAAATCTAACATTCGACAAATACAATCTGGCACGTTACAATAACGGAAAAAATTCCCCCTGTACATCATACAAAAAAAGGGAAAAATTATGGAGCACAAAAAGCCTGATATTGTAGAAAAATATTGGTTTATCCCGCCTGTTATTTTGAGTATTATCACAATATTCGTGTATAGACCTTCATTTCACTATAATTTCCAATTTGATGACGTTGCAAACATCACTAAACATTTTCATATCCGTCATCATACATTCACAAGTCTTTTCTTTACCGGTAGTCGTTGGCTGAGTTATTGGCTTAACTCAATACATTATAGTATTGGAAAATTTGATCCATTCTCTTATCGCCTTGGCAATGCGCTCATTCATAGCACAAATGGATTACTCGTCTTTTTAGTCATTTTTTTTGGATTAAAAAGATTGCGCCAAAAAAGTTTTTTCCAAATACATAGTTTTGCAATAGCTCTTGTGACCAGCACCCTATTCTTATTACATCCTGTTCATACACAAACAGTATCCTATGTAATTCAAGGCGAACTTGAAGGCATGGCAGCATTATTTAGCTTAAGCACCATCTTATGCTTTTTACTTTTTACATCGACACACCGCATAGTTTCAAAAACAATAGTTGGTATCATTATGTATACCCTTGCATTATTTGCATGCGGAACTAAAGAAATTACTATTATGTTACCAGCTCTTTTATTATTGATTGATTGGTTTTTTGTAGCACAAGGATCTTGGCAAGATTTAAAAAAACGAACTTGGGTGCACGTTCTGATGATATTTTCGGTGTTTGCAATGTACTCATTTCTACTAAAACCAAAATTTTTTGCAGAGCTATTTGGTTTAAAAATGATTGCAAAAAACAACATTGGGAACGTAATTACCAAAGATCCCACGGCACAAATTACACCATTAGCATTTTGCATTTCTCAATTTAAAGTGATCTTACATTATTTGTGGATTTTTATTTGGCCATTCAACATCTCAGTAGAATATGATTGGATGCTTTCTGATAGCTTTTTTGCACCTGATGCTATTATTCCATTCATGGTATTAACATTACTTACCAGTGGCATAATGTATTTATTGCACCACAATAGAATTAATCCTGTTGCTTTCGGTGCTTTGTGGTTTGGGCTTGCTGTAGCACCACGCTCAAGCATTATTCCATCACCAGAATTATTGGTTGACTACAAAACATATTTGCCATCAATAGGTTGGCTTTTTTTGCTTGCTGCAGGAATCATAAAATTATATGAATATACTAGGAATGCATTACCTTATCACATATCTTGGCTTACTGGTGTGCGTGGGCATGCAATACTTGCATTACTTCTTGCACTCCCCCTTGGCTATGCAACTCAGCAACGCAACTTGGTCTGGAGCTCTGGTCTTGAATTCTGGGGAAATATTATAAAAAATGCACCAGGCAAGGCACGCGCATACAATAATTATGGCGTAGAACTTTCACAAGAACTTGGTAAATTTGCAGAAGCTATTCCGTACTTTAAAAAAGCAATAGCCATGGACAAAAAATATCCAGATCCTTGCAATAACTTAGCCGTAGCCTATGCGCGCACCAATGATATTGATAATGCAATTGAAGCTATGAAGCAGGGGCTACGGATCAACCAAGCTTACCCTGAAGGATATAATAATTTAGCATCATTCTTTTTGACTAAAAAAGATTATGCTAATGCAAAACAATCCCTTGAATTTGCACTCAAACTCCGTCCTTATTATGGCAAAGCATTCTACAATCTGGGGCGCGTGTATATGGCAGAAGGTAATCAAGAAAAAGCATGGGAATGCTTTAAAAATTGCTGTATGAAGGGTGATTTAGATAATGAAATAGGCTTTAGAACATATGCCCAAACAAGTCTTACCTTACAAAAATATACTGATGCCATTATTGGATATTGTAAATTGTTAGAGATCAATCCAACAGATAGACCCGCTCGTTTCAATTTAGCCAACTGCTATTACTTGACCGGTGAATTTGAAAAGGCATTGCAAAGATATCAGCAACTGTATGCGCAAGACCCTAGTGATGAAATGCTCATATACAATATTGGAGAAACCTACGCACGTCTTGGTTATTATGACAAAGCTATAGAATATCTAGAAAAAACACCACGCAGCAGACAACGGGGAGCTACACGTTTGGCTGAATGTTATAAAAAAACTGGACAGTTCGAAAAAGCAAAAAATATAGTTACATAGCACATATTTCACCTATTTCTCTCTATTTTTTAGGGTAGTTTGTACATATTTACACAATTATTGCTATCTGAATATACGAATGGGTATGATAGTAAATAGAAGATAAAAAATAGGTATCTACTTATAATACTCATGGAGTATATAATGAAACGTATGTTGGTGTCTTTGGCTATCGTATCCACATTGGTAACATCTTCTGTATTTGCTATGAAGCGAGAAGATGTTTCTACCATCAACCTAATTGTTTCTGATGTCAATCCACTAGATCCCATGGAACACTCCTTAGAACCAAGTCAATTTCGTACCACTATAAACGTACAAAAAGATACGCTTCTGAAAATCCCATATTTTGCAAGTTTGCTTGAAACAACGACCGATTCCGATGAGATTGATTTAGTGGACTCTTTTCCTATTCCCATTACAAAAATTTCTATGCAATTTATTCTTGATAGCATCCAGGCCGTATATACTCTAGAGCCACTCATCAAACAATTTCCCACCTTTTTTACTCAATACTCTCCAAATGATATTCCTCGAACGGTTCTACTTACAATTGAACCTATTCTAAAGAAACAACATTTATTACAGCCAAATGTTTTAGCAAATATACTTATTACTACTAGCTTTTTGGATTTGACATGGCTAGCTCATGCTATTGGCAAAATTTGGGTTACCCAAAGATATACTCAACAACAAGCAATTAATGCTGGTATTAATAAAGAAATCTACACACTCCATATGCGTCCATATCAAGTACGTCAATATCAAGATCAAGGTAAAAATTTATTTGAGCTTGAACAAAGCATTGCTGATATGATTATAAATATGCGATTGCCTGCTATTCACAACAATATTCTTAACTTGGTTGGTAGGCGGATAGTTAGTGTTGCAGGTCTTGACCTATTACCTGCAGATATCAAAACTAGCATGCTAGAACTCAATCTGTCTGGAAATAACATAACCTCTATTCCTGAACGCGCTTTTGCCAATTTGAGCAACTTGCAAAGGCTCTTGCTCAGCAATAATAAAATAACTTATATCTCTTACAATGCCTTTGCCGGCCTTAACAATTTACAACAACTCTATCTCGGTGGTAATCAACTAACATCTATTGCCGCCAATACATTTACCGGCCTTAAGAGTTTACAGTATCTCGGGCTCGGTAGTAATAAACTAACATCTATTGCCGCTAATACCTTTGCCGACCTTAACAATTTACAGAAACTCGAGCTCAATAATAATCAACTAACATCTATTGCCATTAATGCTTTTGCAGGCCTTAACAATTTACAAGAACTCGAGCTCCTTTATAATAGACTCAACCAAGAAACAAAAAATCACGTACGTCAAGCACTGCCACAGGTAGACATAATGTTTCATGAGCCATTTTGACCACTTGCACCTTTCTCGCTACACTAGTTTATAAGCAATACTATAAAATCTTTTTTTGAGCGTAGAATACAGGAACATGGAAAAACGATTCGATCATCAGACCCATCAACAACTTTGCCAGAAAAAATGGGAACATGAAAAAACCTATGATATGGCTAATAACCCGGGACAATTGTATAGTATAGATACACCACCTCCAACCGTTTCTGGTTCGTTGCATATTGGTCATATTTTCTCCTACACACAAACCGATTTTATTGCCCGCTATAAACGCATGAATGGGTTTTCCGTTTTTTACCCTTTTGGTTTTGATGATAATGGATTACCCACTGAACGTTATGTAGAAAAAAAACGAAAAGTCAAAGCACATCAAGTTGGTCGTTCTGCATTTATCGATATATGCCTAGAAGAAACACAACAAGCTGAGCGCGCATTCCAAGAATTGTGGCAACGCATGGGGTTATCTGCTGATTGGAGCAACTGGTATTCAACCATTTCAACATCGGTACGCAAACTATCACAAGAATCATTTATCGATTTGTACAAAAAAGGATTTATTTACCGCAAGGACGAACCAGCATTATATTGTACTACTTGTCGCACTTCTGTTGCTCAAGCAGAATTAGATAGCATAGAAATTCCTTCTTTTTTTAATGATATTGTTTTTAAAGACTATAATGGTAACGATTTAATTATCGGCACAACACGGCCGGAGTTACTGCCATCATGTGTAGCATTACTTTATCATCCTCAAGACGAGCGTTACCAATATTTGCGAGGAACCACTGCTCGTGTACCTTTATTCGATTTTGAAGTACCAATACTTGCTGATGAAAAAGTAAATCCAGACAAAGGAACCGGCCTTGTTATGTGTTGCACTTTCGGTGATACAACAGATATTGAATGGTATAAAAAATTCAGCTTACCCTACAAACAATCAATAGGCTTTGATGGTAAAATGCTTGCATCTACTCAACTTATAGCAGATCTTAAAGTAGAAGATGCTCGCAAAAAAATTATTGAAGAATTAATTAAAACAAATTTATTGCTACGTCAACGACCTATTACTCATGCGGTCAATGTACATGAACGTTGTAAGAAAGAAATTGAATATTTAAGCCTTAAACAATGGTTTATTAATATATTAGACCATAAACAAGCCTTCTTAGATATGGCTGACCGTATTCATTGGTATCCGACATTTATGAAATCTCGGTATATTAATTGGGTAGAAAATATCGGGTGGGATTGGTGTATTTCACGCCAACGGTTTTTTGGTATTCCATTCCCGGTATGGCACTGCCAAGATTGTAATGAGATAATTCTTGCAAAAACCGAGCAACTTCCTGTTGATCCTCAAGAGGTTACTCCTCCCACTTGTACCTGTGGCAGCAAAAATATAGTGCCTGATACTGATGTAATGGACACATGGAATACTTCATCAATTTCCCCTTATATTTGCTATCAACTATTTACCGACAATGAACAGTCTCCATTTGATCCTTCGGTAAATATAAGTAACTTTATCCCAATGAGTATGCGGCCACAAGCTCATGATATCATTCGAACGTGGGCTTTTTATACCATAGTCAAGAGCTGGATGCATCATGGTATTATACCGTGGCAAAATATTGTAATTTCCGGCCATGTATTGAGTGATCAAAAAGAAAAACTATCAAAATCAAAAGATAATGCAGCATTAGCACCTGAAAATCTATTAGAAAAATATCCTGCGGATGTTATTCGGTACTGGACAGCATCTGGTTCACTTGGTCATGATGTAGCTTTTTCTGAAAATCAACTCAAAATCGGATTACGCCTGGTTACTAAGTTATGGAATGCATTTATCTTCACCAAAGAGCATATCATGGCGCTTGATAATCCGAGTCAGTTGCCAGAAGAACTTGGGGCCATTAATGAGTGGTTACTCCATAGTGCAACAGAAACATTTACGCAGTACACGAAATACTTTGAACAAAATGAGTTTGGACTTGCCCTTGATGTAGTAGAAAAATTTTTCTGGAACAATTTCTGCGATAATTACTTAGAACTCATTAAGCATCAATTATTCAACCCACAAGATTATAAACAAACAGATATTCATGCTACCCAATGGACCTTATACCACGTTGGGCTTCGTATTTTACAGCTATATGCACCGTATTTGCCCTTTGTGACTGAATCTATTTATGAGCAACTGTACAAAACACATGAAAAAGTTGCATCACTACATCAAACCAAGTTTGCACAAGTACAACAACCATATGTATTCACCAGTAGCATTGCCATTGCCGAACATGTTTTGCACATTGCAGCATTAGTCCGTAAACTCAAAACTGAACAACAACTATCATTAAAAACACCGCTAGAAAAACTCCTTATTTATGTACCGGAACACATAGCTATCGTATCTATCAAGCTATATGAGCATATTTTACGGGGTGTCACGCAAACACAAGTAATTGATTATAAAGTAGGTTCAGAAAAAACCTCTGAATTAAAAGAGGTTGCTGGTTTGTGGCATGCGCAAATACAAAGTTAATAAAGTATAAAACTTTTTAAGTATGTATGATTACGATTTTTTACGTGCCCTATCTGTAAAGTATTAACTTGGCATACTTGTCCAAGAATATTATTATTAATTATTCATCCCTTGCTTGGCATACAAAAAACAAGCTTATTGACTTTTGTACTCCTTTACAGCTAGGATTCAAATAAAGAAGGGGACTGGTATGAGATTTTATTTCTCATTTTTATCTTTTTTTGTAACAACTATGTATGCCATGAATTATCAACCAATCTCAACGCATCCACCTCGAGAATCCCTTTTTTTCTATCAAAGTATTATTACCGCATTTGATAATGATCAGATAAAAGAACAAGAATTAAAAGATATTTTTGATGCAGCTGAGCTCAAAACGCTACTGGTTAATACACAAAATGATGCAGGCAATACCTTGCTCCATATTGCCGCAAAAAAAGGTGCTCATGACTTTATGAACTATCTTCTGATTATTGGTGCACAACCAAGAATGGCAAATTTAGAAGGCAAGACACCAATAGATATAATTAATGAAATGTTACAAAAAAAACACGTGGCAGATATGCAAGGCTATTATTATTGCCTAGCATTATTGACTACTCATCTTGAACATACTAAACAGGTACCACTGTGTTACGGTTGCTGGCCATTTTAAGTATATGAAAGGCAAGCATATGAAAATATATAGCATTCTTGCATTGGTACCAATAACCACAAGTGCCATGCAGTTACCTCTCAAATCGGTAGCACAGCTTCATACAGAATTAATGATCAATTTATATGCAAGCAAAAAAGTTGCTATTCACGATGTGATTGATTTTCTTATAAAACATTCTTCATCAAACCCCAATCCGTCCTCAATTTCTCGAGCACTTATCAATACCCAGACAGACAGCGGACTTTCATTTTTACATGCTGCCATACTATTAAAAGATGACTTTTTTATAAACTGGCTTTTACAGTACCATGTAAATATAGATATTCAAAACAAAGATGGTGATACGCCATTACACCTTGCAACTAAAGAAAAAAATTTGCCATTCGTTACAAAGCTTATTGAGAATAATGCAAACGTATTAATACAAAATAATCATGGTGAAACACCAAAAATGATAATCAATAGACTAAGGACAAATGCCTATGCGTTACACACCATACATCATCTGCCAAAGCAGTTAGGCAAACATATGCAAGTGTATCAACTAATAGAAGATGCATTACAACAAGCAGAAACACAATCACACCAAGAATATGACAATAACACTACATGTATTATAATGTAGTATTATGATTACAATAAAAAACACTCAAAAAACTATATCCGTAGATGTAGACCTGCTGTATAAAGACACGCAGAAAATTCTTGATCTACTTGATTATCATGATTTTGATATAGGCATTTTGCTGACCACTAACAAAGTTATGCAAAAATATAATCGTGAATACCGCGATAAAGACAAACCAACAGATATTCTATCTTTTCCTTTTCATCAAATTGTTGCCGGTGAGCGCATTATTGCAACAAGTGCTGATGAAAAAAATCTAGGAGATATAATCATTGCACCACAATATGTAATGGACGACCTAGAACGATGGGGACAAACATTCGATCAACGTATGCGCATACTTTTGGTACACGGTATCTGTCATCTACTTGGTTATGATCACATTAAAGATGAAGATTATACCGTTATGAAAGCACAAGAAGAATGGTTATTAAAACAACTTAATTAACACTTAATAACCTGTGGTTTTCTGAATGATAAAATCAAGATTCCAATCAAATTTGGTACAGCTACAAAAATTGTAATAGTATCCATAATCGTCCATATTAATGGTACTGGCATTAAAGCTCCAAAAAAGATAACGCCTACTAAAAATGTCATATATAACTGAGTTCCACGATTATTAGTCATAAATGCAAAGCTTTGTGAACCATTAAAACTATTGCCAATAACTGTTGTTATAATAAATAATGAAATGCTTACAAGAAGTGCTAGTTGTGCAACCCCAGGTGCACGCAATTTAAATGCTTCATAAATAAGAGTACTTCTAAAATCGCCACTCAACCAAACACCCGTTACCAATACAAGCATACCGGATAAAAAGGATAAAATGATATCTGCAATACCAGAAAACATTGCTAATAAACCTTGATCGGTTGGATTTTTAGTATCAGCTACTGCGTGTGGAATTGATGCTGTACCCAAACCAGCTTCCGTAATAAATACCGCACGATGCATACCTGCACGAACGGTTTCGAACATGGTCGCACCTAAAAAACCACCAATCGTTGCTTCAGGTTGCAAAACAGAATAACTCACCAAAGATATAGCATGAGCAAAAGCAGATAGATCACTGAATAAAATAAAAAACACACAACTAATGTACAATACAAACATAAATGGAACCAACTTGCTTGCCAAGGCGCCTACGCGCTGTGCTCCACCATGTAGAACTACCCATACAAGTACGGCAAGACCAAGCCCAACAGTCCATTTTGGGACTGATTCTTGTGCATAAATAGTAGCCAACGTATTTGATTGTAAACTTGACCACCCTGCAAATAACATCATCATAGCAATACCATACCAATTGGCTAACCATGAGCTAACTGAATAAAGATATTGCATAGGACCACCTATTACGCGGCCATCTTCCGTTTGAATACGAGTATCTAATGCAAATGTAACTTCTGCAAACTTAGTCGCAGATCCAAAAAAGATATATATAATCATCCAAAATAATGCACCGGGACCGCCAGTCATAATAGCAATTGAAGGACCAACAATACTCCCCATGCCAATAGTAGTAGACATGGCCGTAAATAACGCATGAAATGGGTTAATGGTGCGTTTTTCTCCCGATTCATCAAACTTACCTTTACCCTTTATCCCACTGGTAAGCAATCGCATGAACCGCGGAAAACCACGAATTTGTAAAACACCAATCTTTAATGTCAGAATCACACCAACACCAAAAAACAATAGTGTTGATGGTATTGCAAATACAGTTTCATTAAGCCATGAAAAAAACGAAAGAAAATCCATAATAACCTTTCTAAAAGTATACCATCTGTCAATGAGTTCAAACCTGCTTAGTCAAATGTGATAAAGCATGGCGTAATAATTGATCAAATGAACAATTAGACTGCCCATAATTTTTCTGCAAATACTGCATTACATTATTAATCTCATTGCGTGAATAATTCAGAGATTCAAGCGCTTGTACCACCGTATGCCACTCGGATACCCGTTGCGCGCCAGTCAAATCAACCCCCGATTTGATAAGTTGTCCAACTTTGTGCTTAAGCTGCACTATAATTTGTTCAGCCTTTTTTTCACCAATACCGTTCACCCTACTTAACATCTTTTCGTCACCAGTTTGTATTGCTTGCAAAAAATTATGAGGCCCCAAATCAGATAGCACCGCTAGCCCTATTTTAGGACCAACCCCTGAACAATTAATAATAAGGATAAATACAGCTTTTTCAAGTTCAGTGGCAAACCCATACAAAGATGGCCCTTGCTCATTACTCCAATGCATATAAACAAAAACATGTACCAATTTATCTAAGGGAAAAACTGAACCACTAGGAACTTGGAGTCCAAAGCCTATACCTCCTACTTCCAGGGTAATAGCTCGCTCTGAGATCTGTTTTACTGTTCCAGAAAAATAGTTCATCATACATTTATTCCTTCGAGTCTATTATATTGGCATATATTCAGTTAAGCGAAAAATATGACATAGGGCAAGTCGTATATGGTAATTTTACCCTATAAACTATAGTAAAATGGTGGCTTTTTTGTTGACAAAGAGTTTATGAGTGGTACATTATTACTTATTCAAATTATCTTAAAAAATGTCGATCTCTAAGCGGGAATAGCTCAGTTGGTAGAGCGTTGCCTTGCCAAGGCAAAGGTCGCGGGTTCAAGTCCCGTTTCCCGCTCCAAAAACCCCTTTTGTACATTGTATGATTTATTGATAAGGTCCATATTGTAGGCATTTTTTATTTATACGTCTGGCAAAAACCAGAACTCATAAGGTTATATATATGAAATCAATTGTTGAAGAAGCATCATCTATCTTTAAAGCTATAGAAAACGCATGGATACGCGCAGGAAAACCTGATAACTTCTCGGTAAAAATTTTTGAAGATGCTCAACGTAATTTCTTTGGCTTAACTACAAAATCTGCAAAAATTGGTCTATTGTTTCAAGAAAAATCAGAAAAACAACAATCAAAACAACTGGCTGCTTCACGTAAACATAAGCCCAGAGAAGAACAACAACCACAACGCAAACCACACGAACAAGAAAAAAAGAAAACACCCATAATTCAGCAGTCAGCACAAAAAAAGCCCCAACCTCAAGTAGTTCAGGAGAAAGCGCCAGGGGTAAATCAAACTGAGTCAAGTGCATGGTCACCAGAGATGATTGATGCAGCTACTGCGTGGGTAAAAAAAAGTTTATCATCAATAGATCTTCCTAATATAAATTTTACAACTACCGCATCCAAGTATCATTTACGATTCCAGTTTGACTCTAAAATTCTGGAAAATCATACCAAGGAAAAAACTTTGTTTAGTAGTTTTGCTTATTTGATTATGGCATCAATGCGTAACAAGTTTAAAAAAGAACTACGAGGACTCAAAGTAGTATTAAGCAGTACATAGTCAACGGTAGGAGGTTATGACCATGTTCGCACACCACGATGATCAAACGATCATTGCACAATGCACGCCCTCTGGCAGTGGCGCTTTAGCACTTATACGTATTAGTGGTGCTGATGCACTTATTATTGCAACGAATATAAGTTCGCTATCTTCAGGGAAGAAAATTATCGATGTTCCAACCCATACTATTCATTATGGTCAAATCATTACCGAAAATAAACAAACTATAGACAATGTATTGTTTTTGGTAATGCATGCACCAAAAACTTTTACCGGTGAGCATACGGTAGAAATCACCTGTCATAATAATCCATTTATTATTGAACAAATTATTCAACAAGCCATTGCATATGGCGCACGCATAGCACAGCAAGGTGAATTCACTAAGCGCGCTGTTTTACATGATAAAATAGATTTAGTGCAGGCTGAGTCTATTAATGAACTAATTCATGCCAATACACAACTCGCATTAAAAAAATCACTCGCACAACTTGATGGCAGTTTTTCACAATGGCTTGCAAATATAGAAAAGCAGCTAACTAAAGCACTTGCATTATCAGAAGCTAGCTTTGAATTTATAGATGAAGAAGAATTAGAATTTGGTAATCAAATTAAAGAAATTATCCACTCAACACAAGCAACCATTGCACAGTTAAAAAAAACATTTAATCAGCAACAACACATCAGACAAGGTATTCGCATTGCCATTATTGGCTCAGTCAACGCCGGAAAATCATCTTTATTTAATGCACTTCTTGGCAAAGATCGTGCTATTGTTACTGATATTGCCGGTACTACACGTGATGTCATAGAAGCAGGTTTATATAGACATGGGAATTACTGGACCTTGATTGATACAGCAGGACTACGCCAAACCCAAGATACTATTGAGCAGCAGGGCATTAAGCGATCATTCCAAGAAGCACAGCAAGCAGATATCATTTTATTAGTACTTGATAATTCCCGAACATTAAGCTCAGAAGAAGCAAGGGTATATCAAGAATTACTCACGCAATATGCTCATAAAATCATTATGGTACTCAGCAAGGTGGATTTGCCAAGCGCCCCACAAAGCATCCCTATGGCTCAAACAGTAGCATGTTCTAACACCCAACAAAAGGGAATTAATAACCTAGATGAACAAATTCAAGCTAAAATCAATACCTTATTTGATGCTATGGAGTCTCCCTTCTTACTTAATCAGCGCCAATATGGGCTTTTGTTGGGCCTTGAACAGCAATTGGCTGCCATTACCCCTCTTTTAGATCACAATGTGCAATATGAGCTTATTTCGCACCATTTACAAGGAGCGCTCGCGCATATGGCCGAATTAACAGGTAAATCTATATCTGAGGCAGGTATGGATGCTGTTTTTAGGGAGTTTTGCGTAGGTAAATAAGCCGTTTCAGTGGACAGGCATTTGACAATAAAGCTCCAATACCTTTACAATTAACATATATACATAATTACCCATATTAGGTATTTTTAACTGAAATTTAGGATTTTATGTACAAAAAGAAAATTGTGGCGCTATTTATAGTGCCTCTTTTATTCACTGGCTATTTCTTAACCTACAACCATGAAATCCCCTCAATATTAACGTTCAATACTGGCAAAAAAAAGATCGTTATTTTTACCAGTTCCGGCGGGGGGGGGCATGTATCAGCTTCAAACGCTTTGCAAGAATATTTGAGCGACACCTATGAGGTTAAAGTTTCTTATATTTTTGAAGAAGTGCTTGGTAGTATGGACCCTATGCAGCGTATTACCTTTGGTAAACAAACAGGTGAAGATGCATACAATGAATGCATGCGCAAAAAATGGTACCGTATGATTAATATAATTTCTCGCTTTGGGCATTGGTATTTCAGCGTATTTCATAAGCGGGCTACTAAATTAATTTGCAACTACCTAGAATTACAACAACCGGATCTAGTCATTTCCGTAGTACCAGTCATCAACAATGCAATATTATCTGCAACAAAAAAAATGAATATTCCTTTCTTGCTTATTCCAACTGACCTTGATGCAACTACATTTGTAAATAGCATATATAAACCTAATTATGAAAAATTTCATGTTGGTATTGCATTTGATAATGAGAATATTTTCAAGCGCATGGAACAATCAGGCATACCAAAAGAACAGATATCAACTATTGGTTTTCCTATTGCTAAAAAATTTTTTACACCCAAAAATATGCGGCGCATAAAAGCAGATTTTCAAATTCCTCAAAATAAACCAATTGTGTTTTTGCTAATGGGGGCACAAGGTACCAATGCTTTGTATACCTATGTAAAATATTTAACACAAGTTGAACAACCATTTCACTTGGTAGCAGCTATTGGAAAAAATGAGGATATGCGTAAAAAATTAGAAGCTATAGCATTACCTACACACATTACTATGACGATTGTCGGATTTACTGACCGTGTAGCAGATTTGATGGCAATAGCCGATCTTGGCATCATTAAATCAGGTACAGTTACCTATATAGAAGCATTGTATAGCAACTTGCCCGTATTACTTGATGCAACAACTGGCACTATTCGTTGGGAACAATACAACCATATTTATAATAAAGAACAAGAATTTGGCGATAGTATTGGTCGCAACCGTGAAATCTATGTACTAGTAAATGAGTTGCTAGCAAATCCTAAAACACTTGCCCAAATTAGAAAAAATATACAAACTAACAAAAAGAAGTGCCTTGGACGAGAGATAAAATCTCTGGTACATGAATTAGTTAATTAATAAAGTAAACGTTAGGCAACTTAGTTATCGCAATGCAAAAGTTATTATTCCTAGCAGGTATGGTATATACCTGCTTTTCTTATGGTATGAGCACTAATGTATCGAATAAATTCGATATTATACAGCAAGCAGCAGATTTGGCTAAAGATGAGTTATCCAAATTAAAAAATATCACTCTTAGGCCAGCACTTGATAGTAACTCTTGCCAAAATTTTCTACAAAAAATAGAACTCATTGACTCTATTGAAGATATTTTTCACCTTATCAATGGCTCACGATACCGATTAATGCTTGCGCCTATCATTTTTAGATATTTAGGAATAAGCAAAGCAAATAAACAAAAAAAGCTAAATCTTATTACCTATGTTTTACAAAATAACACCCAAGCCAATATCAATGATGAAGACATATATGAATTAGAACAATTGAAAAAAAATTTTGAACACATTTTGCAACAGACAGATACCGCTACTATTCCTACGTACACAGAACCTGAAGAAGACATTCTTTTTGAATATAAAAAAGCGGGTGGATATAGTTATTTGGAAGCAGAATTTAATTTAGTTAAGGTAGCTTCTTTTTGTAACTTGCCCCGATTTGCTTTTTGTATACCACAACAATTGATTCCTAAATATAAAAATAATGACACATCAGATGAAATACCACGTATCAGTACAAGAAAAATAGAGAATATAAAAGATTCTATGAGGTATATAACTACCTACCATATGTTAAAGAGTATTAATATAAACCAAGCAGTTCTTAGCTATGATATAGAAATGATTGCTTTTCTAATAAAGCATTGTAATGCAGACATTCGACCTACGCAAGATGATGGATGCAGCCCACTGTTTCGGGCGCTTAATATTGATATCTATCCTGAAGAAAAAGATTTTTCTCAGAACAAACACAAAAGAGAAGTTTTACGCGCATGGAATAAACCGTTACACCTTGGTTTTGCCTATAGAAATTCAGTCATATTTATTGCTGCATATTTAATAAATTGTATGAAAGAGCACCCAGAAGATTTTAACGTTATTGAACAAAAATCAGAATTTACTCCTGTGGGACTTGCAATCCGTAATTATGATCCAATTAGTTTGCAACTATTACTCGATGCTGGCGCAAGCCCTACGCAAGCAATTAAAATTGAAGAAACTTATGTTTTACCTTATATATATGCTGAACAACTAAAGCAAAAATTAACAATTCAAGGCAGAACATCATTAGACCAAATTCTTGAGCTTCTTAGATAAATTTATCTCCAGCGATTTATTCTTGTCTTAAGCATGTGCATATAGCTACTATATCATCAAGATCATCATGTTGTGCAATCTTTCAAGGGCAATTGTATAACACCTTACCCATGTAGTGGTTATGAAAAAAAAAGTTATTATTTTCACAAGTTCGGGTGGCGGCGGACATGTTGCAGCTGCACAAGCTCTTGAGCAATATCTGGGTGATGAATACGATATAGTTATTCACTATATATTTGCCGGAATATTGAAAAATTTTGACCCTATATATTTGATTACATTAGGATATTGGCATAGTGAAAAACTATATAATCTTTTTATTGTCGGCAAATGGTACCGAGTACTAAATAGCTTATATTATGTTGGCAAACCTTATATAAATTTATTAAATACAAAAATTACACATCTCATATACAATTACTTGCACACCCACAAAGCTGATGTTGTTATTTCTGTTATCCCATTTATCAATAATGCATGTATTGCTGCAGCGGAAAAACTTGATATACCCTTTTTTCTATTTCCACTCGATTTGGATGCCTCACATTTTGTATATAACATTACCAAGCAAACATACAAAAACTTTTATATTGGACTCCCATTTGATACTATATTAAGCAAAAAAATATTGTCTAAGTATCACATGCCTGCTGCTCAAATATTTGTTTCAGGCGCTATTCTTCGTACTGATTTTTTTTACCCAAAAAACATTACTTTACTAAAAGAAAAAAACAATATTCCTATATTCAAACCGGTATTACTGCTGTTAATGGGGTCGGCAGGATCTCATGCATCGTACATCTATTTTAAGCAGTTATTACAAATAACACAGCCTCTTCACATTATAATCGTACTCGGCAGACATAAAGCTATGCGCTCAAAATTTGAAGCCATCCACATACCTATACATATTTCAGTAACAATTTTTGGATTTGTGCAGGATATAGCAAATTTGATGACAATAGCAGACTTGAGCATTATGAAGTCAGGATCATTAAGTGTATGTGAAGCTATATACAGCAATATGCCTATGCTCCTAGATGCCAGTGGACCAATCTTAAAATGGGAACGTTTAAATCATGTATTTGTTGAACAAAATGGACTAGGGCAAAGCATTACAGACTATAGGCAAATACCACAAATTGTAGACTCAATCCTAAAAAATACTAATTACCTGATTCAGATAAAACAAAATTTCTCAAAAATTGAAAAGAAACAAGCAAATATAGAAATACCAAAGTTTATCAAAATGTCACTCAACAATAAGGGCTTGCCGTCTAGCAAGCCCTTATCTTAGAATATCGTTATTTATTTAGCTATAGATAACTTTGATCTCTGCGCGACGATTTTTTGCTTGTTGTTCGCGATTACCGGTAACTTTCTTACCATTAATTACCGCAGGGACTTCTGCACCACGACCAACTGTTTTGACAGAGAGCCCTTCAGTGCTAAACCGATCTGCCACTGTTTTTGCACGTTTTTCAGAGATTGCTAAATTATATACGGCTGAACCGGCTGAATGACAAGCATGGCCTTCTATAACCACTGTTGGTTCAATACCATTTTGTGCTATCTTTTTGAGTTCTTTTTTGACATATTCTATGTCTTTTTGAACAGCATTTTCTTGATCCTTGCGTAAAGCATAGCGATCGAAGTCAAAGTACACAACCTGGCAATCACCTTCGGCTTCGTGAGCCCAAGAGAACTCATCATGCCTACTGTGTTGATCTTCATCTACCTCTACATCAATAATGTCTTCTTGATCAAGAAGGGCAAAATCATTAACTTCATCATCAAAAAAGTTGCGTAAATTATCGTCGGCTAATGGAATATCGATTTCAACAACCTTGTTTTTTGCTATTTTGGTACTTTTTACCTTTTTCCCCCCACAACCAGGCAATCCAACAATTACTATTAGTAACGCCAGAAGAGTCTTTTTCATAAACCTACCTTTCTTTTTGAATCCCCACTGATTTTTTCTGGTTAAGCGAAGCGAATTTAGCATATTTTTCTCTAATTTGCTACCTTTTATTCATCAGATCAAGTATATTGAATAATGAGTAGTAACGATAAAAACACACTGTATCCTACATAATCACGCAGGTACAACAAAGGATTTATGAAAAAAATACTAATTAACGATAATTCGTGGCAAACCCGTATTGCTATTACACGGGATGGTAAATTACAAAATTTATACTTCTCTGCCCATGCACAAGAGAGTTTAGAGCGAGCATTTTTTAAGGGAATTATCCTTAAAGTGCTACCTGGTATCCAAACCGCCTTTGTGGAAATTGGCCAAGAAAAAGCTGGTTTTTTACACATATCAGAAATTGATCGTGAACTTGCATTGTCCGAAATGAGTAAAAATTTACAACTTGAGGATGAAGAAGAACAAGTCGAACGCAAGGTTCATCAAAAAAAAGATATCAGTAAAATATTCCATGAAGGAGATGAGGTCCTTGTACAAGTAAGCAAAGAACCTATTTATGAAAAAGGTGCAAAACTTACTACTTGTTATACATTGCCAGGTAGATTTATTGTGCTGATGCCAAATATCCCACGTATTGGCGTATCGAAAAAAATTGCAGAAAAAGAAGAACGTTATCGCCTCAAAGATATTGTGCGTTCACATTTGCCAGAAGGAATGGGAGCCATTATCCGTACCACCTCAGAGGGGCGTAATGAACAAGAAATAATCAAAGATTTAAACTATTTGGTCAGAAAATGGAAAACCATTGAAGATGCATTTGAAAAGGCAAAAGGCGATCATACGGTTTGTAAACTCCATGAAGACATTCCACTACCACTGCAAATTGTCCGAGATCATCTGGATGATGATGTAGAAGAAATCATTACTGACAATAAACAAAATCAAACTAATATTTATAACTTTATTAAGTCAATAGCGCCCGAGTATAGCCAAAAAATAAAACTTTACACCGGTGATCGAAGCATCTTCACTCATTATGATATTGAGAAACAAATAACTCAAGCTCTTGATAAGAAGGTGTCACTTAAATCCGGCGGGTCACTTATTATTGAAACTACAGAGGCTATGACTGTTGTTGACGTCAATACGGGTAAATTTATTGGTAAGAAGAGTATGGAAGATACTATTCTACAAACCAATATTGAGGCTGCAGAAGAGATTGTGCGCCAGTTAAAACTGCGCAATATTGGAGGTCTGATTGTCATAGACTTTATCGACATGACGGTTTCTGCGAATAAACAAAAACTATCTCGTTTTTTTGAAAAAACACTACGCGAACAAGATAAGTTTCAATCGGTTCTTTTAAAGATATCGGAATTCGGCCTTGTCCAAATGACTCGCAAACGCTCAGGCAAAACCCTTATACAGCAATTGACTGACGATTGTCCAACTTGCAAGGGGTCTGGTTTTGTCCCATCAGTACAAACTGAATGCTATGCCTTATTGCGCAACTTACAGCAAGATTTAACCGATTTGAAGGATAAAACATCGGTTACCGTAATGGTACATCCAACACTATTCGATTATATCTCATCTATTGAATATAATGCCATTTTGGAACTTGAAAAAAAATATCACATCAAAATTACAATAGCTACTGAGCCTTCATTAGCATTGAATACATACAAAATCGAAAAAAAATGATATTTTAGGTAATTATAGTCATGATGTATAGCAGCACAAGCAGCAAGCGGAAGGTATATTGCTATGGCAAAGACAGGATCTATTCTTGATCAATATCCTGAATATGAAATAACTATAGGCATGGAAGTACATGTCCAGCTAGCTACAAAAAGTAAGATTTTTTGTGCAAGCAAAAATGAAGTTACTAAGGACCCTAATAGTCATATTTGCCATATATGCGCGGGACATCCCGGCGTGCTCCCTGTACTAAATAAAGAAGTGATTAACTATGCTATTCTTGCCGGACTTGCCACTCATTGCAAAATAGCTGAAAAATCAAGTTTTGATCGCAAACATTATTTTTATCCTGATCTGCCAAAAAACTATCAGATTACTCAAAACTATGAACCTATTTGTATTGATGGATATGTACCTATTCGTTTAGACAATGGTAGCGTTAAAAAAATTAGACTTATGCGCATACACATAGAAGAAGACGCAGGAAAAAATATCCATTCTGACTATAGTAATGAAAGCTTTGTGGATCTAAACCGTGCTGGTACCCCATTACTGGAAATTGTAAGTTATCCTGACATTTCTAGTGCTGAAGAAACAAAAGCATACTTAAAGGAATTACGCTCCATTGTACAATATTTGCATATTTGCTCAGGTAATATGGAAGAAGGTGCATTTCGCGCAGACACAAATATATCTGTCCGTAAAAAAGGAGCAAAACAATTTGGAACCCGCTGTGAATTGAAAAATATTAACTCTTTTAAGTTTATTAGTGACGCAATTGAATATGAAGTCGCACGCCATATCGATATATTAGAAAATGGTGGCAAGATTAAACAAGAAACACGACTGTGGGATACTAAGAACAAAAAAACAATTCCTATGCGCTCAAAAGAAGAAGCTGCTGATTATCGTTATTTACCAGATCCTGATTTACCAATTATAGAAGTAAATGGCGTCTGGATTGAGCATATGCAAAAACTGCTTCCAGAATTACCATATCAAAAATTTGAACGACTTTGCCACCAAGGCCTTAGTCCATATGAAGCAGAAATACTCGTAGATAATCTTGAAATTGCAAACTACTATGATGACGCACATAAAATTACCCAAAGCAAACAATTAATTAATTGGGTACTACGTGATCTCATGGGATACTTAAAAGAACAAAAAATTGAGCTTATTCAATGCAAAGTTACCCCTGATAAACTTGCCACAATTATTGATATGCTTGAGCAAGATAAAATCAATAATCATGCAGCTAAAGAAGTATTTTTAATCGTTGCACAAACAGGTCAAGACCCAGAGGCTGTAGTTAAAGAAAAAGGACTTGAGCAAGTAGGCGCATCTGAAGAGCTTGAACATATTATACAAAAAATAGTACATGATAATCCTAGTCAAACGGCAGATTACAAATCTGGTAATCAACGTATCTTTGCATTTTTTGTTGGTCAAGCAATGAAGCAAACGGCTGGAAAAGGCAATCCAAAAATCATACAAGAATTACTCAAAAAGTACTTGCAGTAAACCTATGCTTTATCGTACATTTTTAATTTTTTGTATATCCTCGCCTCTTATATGCATGGAAAAAAGTGGATCTTCCTCTACGTCTGAAACTGAAGAGAATTCATTTTTTAGTCCTACCATACAAAACACTGTCTACAATAAAGCAAAAAGACATTTCAAAAGAAGCTCGAGTACAAATTCTTTTGAACAAAATATCGATATAGACATTACTTATACAGAAAAAGAATATAATCTATTTTGTATGGCACAGAGTATTGTACAAATTGTCAAAAATAGCTTTCAAAGCAGAGAAGCTAATAATATACATCCCTCATACCGCCAACTACATTTACCTGATATACATAAGTCTAAGATGGGACTTTATTTATACTTTAAGGACGATATACCTGCTGGCCTGTTTACACCGTGGGGTATTTGGAATTTTTGGAGCAAAAAAACATTAGAAATTATTCATAAAACGCGTGTTGAAAGTACGCTTATACGGCCACACCTAGATTTACATATGATTACAAAATGTATTGTGGCATATAGCAAATTATCAAAAATCATGCCAGACGATTACATACCTGGTAACAAATACAGTTTTGGACCGATTTTGAAAATAAAACATATTAATAATACCGTCGTAGAAAATGTATTGGTTAATAATAACAAGCGCTGGATTGAGCAACAAAAAACATGGCAGGCAATGCATGAACGTTATAAGGCACAAGATTTAGAAGTTAACAATATTGTCATTAAAAAAACAAAACGGCCTCGTTCAAAAAGTAGCCCTCGTGATAATAGTCCAAAAAAACTTATTAGGCAGAAAGAAAGCCCACGATCCGAAAGCAGCACCTACTCTCAAGAGATTTCTTATATTAAAAATAGCCCTCGAAAACTTGAAGATAGTCCTCGAAAAAAAGGATCTCCTAGATCCTGGTTCAATTTTTTATTTAAAGATAAAAGTGAATAATACATAAAAATAAACTCTCTTTAGTTTTTAAATAACATAGCTCAAAAAATGTATACCTACTAAATAAAATCGTTTATAGATCGACGCTCTGAATATTGCATCACAACTGACACCATGCTACGCTACAAAAAAAGGGAAGTATATATCGGTAAAACCATACAAAAAAAGTTTATTTATATTTAGACGTGACTTACGCCTACAAGACAATAACGGGCTTACTGCAGCCCTACAACAATCTGATTGTGTCATCCCTTGTTTTATTTTTGATCTACAACAAATTGGACCTCAAAATAAATTCCGTAGCTTCAATGCTATACAATTTATGCTTGAATCATTGCAAGATCTAGATAAACAACTAAAAACAAAAAAAGGTAAACTCTATATATTCAAAGGTAACCCTAAAAATATTGTGAGCAAACTAATCAAACAAGAAAAAATAGATGCTGTTTTTCTTAATCGTGATTATACCCCATTTAGTACTAAACGCGATAAGACCATTGCGCAAATATGTATAAAAAAGAAAGTTGAGTTCTTTACATATAATGATCTACTACTCACAGAACCAGATGATATAAAAACAGGCAAAGGGACTCCGTACACTATATTCACACCATTTTTTAAAAAAGCAATACATAGAAAAATTATTAATCCAAAAAAACTTCCTCGCGGAAATTTTCTGACAGGAAATATTACTGGTTCGCAATCAGTGCATATGTATAAATATGTCGTAAAAAAAGAAAATAAAAAATTACATGTACACGGTGGAACAATCCAGGGTAAAAAAATATTAGAATCGCTCGGTATTTATAAAAATTACAAAAAAACAAAAGACTTTCCTTCCCTAGACACTACTAATCTTTCTGCCTACTTAAAATTCGGCTGCATTTCTGTACGTGAAGCTTTTTATGCTATTGAAGAAAAACTTGGTAAGCATCACCCATTAATTAGGCAATTATACTGGCGTGATTTTTTTACACATGTTGCCTTTCATTTTCCGTTTGTATTTGGTGCACCATATCATGAAAAATATAAAAAACTATGGTGGTCAAAAAGTAATGTATATTTTAATGCATGGTCTAAAGGAAATACCGGTTTTCCTATTGTTGACGCAGGTATGCGACAACTAAATGAAACAGGGTTTATGCATAATAGGGTACGTATGATTGTAGCATCATTTTTAACTAAAGACTTACATATAAATTGGTTAAAGGGAGAAAAATATTTTGCTCAACAACTTGTTGACTATGATCCAGCAATTAATAATGGAAATTGGCAATGGTCAGCATCAACAGGATGCGATGCTCAACCATATTTCCGTATTTTTAATCCTTGGACACAACAAAAAAAATTTGATCCTGATTGTATCTATATAAAGACATGGATCCCGGAACTAAGACATATACCCAATAAAATTATACATACGTGGTCTAAAAATACACATCAACCAATAAAAAACTACCCACGCCCAATAGTCGATCATACTATTGAAAACAGAAAAACAAAATTACTGTATAAGAAAGTAGGTTAAATATATAGCTGATTGCCTTCTTGCTTAATTAACCCATCATTAGATAACTGTGTAATTATAGTATTTATACGATGCTCTTCTTGTTTGAGTAATATCAACAACTGTTCTTTGGTAACAATCTGTTGCTCAACAAGTATCTTAATAATATTGCCACGAATTTGCCTATCTGATCCTTCAAATTTAGTTTGCACCGCATGATGCTTACTATTACGACTTGGATTAGGGTGCATTTTTTTCAACAATACGCCATAATCCATCAATGCATAATACCATTCACGCGGATTATTATGATCGAGTGTGGCACTAATAAGCGGTAATAATTCTTTATCATGCACATCTTGTTTACCACGAAAAAAACTATGTAAAAATACCGCGCGAATATTTGTCTCTATAAAAACAACTGGCATATTGAATGCAAATGCACAAATTGATCCTGCAGTATTTGGGCCAATACCAGGAAAAGTCTTTAATGCGTCTTGATCATTAGGCAATTGCCCTTCAAATTCACACATAACTTTTTGTGCAATTTCTTGCAAATATTTACCACGGCGATTGTATCCTAAGCCTTGCCATGCGGCAAGTACATGCCTGAGTGGCGCATGTGCAAGTACAATAAAATTTGGAAACAGATCAATAAACTGTTCATATTTGGGCGTCACACGATATGTCTGCGTTTGTTGCAACATAATTTCTGAAACTAAAATACAATACGGATTGTTGATGTTGCGCCAAGCAAAGCTGCGCCCTTGCGTATGGTAAAATTGCCAGATAAAACTTTGAAATGAAAGAATCTTGTCTTTAGTCAGTTGCATATACTATTAAGAGCCTTGATTTATATAAAGATTCTTTAGTGTAATAAGAACACATAATATTGTAAATAAAAGGGAAAATCAGTATGAATCATAAAAAAATTGCTATTATTGGTGCAGGTTCAGTCGGAACAACAACTGCATATGCATTAATTCTATACAACACACCCGCAGAAATTATCTTGATTGATATTGATCACAACCGCTGCAAAGGAGAAGTTCTAGATCTAGCTGACACTATTGGATTCTCAAGCACGCCTGGTATATATAGCGGAACATGCCAAGATGCTTGCAATGCTGATATTATTGTTATTGCCGCAGGAGCACGCCAAAAACCTGGGCAAAAACGCTCTGAATTATTAGAAACTAATAAAAAAGTTGTTGAAGCAGTACTTGATCAACTTAGATTCGTACAAAAACATGCCATAGTTATTATGGTTACCAATCCGCTTGATCCCTTAACTTGGTATGCACAAGAAAAATTAAGTTTACCTCGCGCTCAAATTTTTGGTACGGGTACATTTCTGGATTCACAACGGTTACAAGGAATACTGTCACAGAAGCTCAATATTTCCCGTGAATCAATTCAAGCATATATCCTGGGCGAGCACGGAGATATGCAGTTTCCTGCTTGGTCAATTACGCGTATTAATGAAAAACCATTAGCTATGTTTAATCTATCCGAAGAAACTCTCAATACCATTGCACAAGAAACACGCAATAAAGCATATGAGATTATCTCATGCAAAGGCGCCACATTTTATGGTATTGCCACGTGTGTTGCTATTATATGCCATGCAATAATATTTGATAAAAAATTTATACTTCCATTATCGATATATCTTGAAAACTTTGGCGTATGTATGAGCATGCCGGCAATCCTTGGCAAACAAGGCATTGAACAAGTTTTGGATATTACTTTAAATTCCCATGAGCAAGAGAGCCTAGCTCGTGCTGCCACAGTCTTAAAAAATATGCTCAAGTAAACGCTTATCTTCTTGCAAAAACAACAACTATTGATACTATAAAATTTTATTTTTAGTTATCTAAGGAAATAACACATGAAGAAAATATCAATTATTATAATATCACTGCTATTTGCACATATTCCTCTTTATTGTATGAAAGCTAGCTGGGAAAACTTCAAAAAATTAACCAAAATGGCATTAACATCTCCTAAAATCAAATCAAGCACATCAACAAGTTCGACACTTTCTATGGGAGAAAATATAGTGTTTGCAAGACACCTCAAAATACTAGATCAACTTACCCAACAACGTCATTATGTCTGTCCTCCACGCGGCCAAGAAACAACATATCTTATAGAAGCAATTAATGAAGGCTGGATTAATGCTGCAAGCAGTGATGAAGACTCAAGTAGTATATAAATTAGAAGCGTAATAGAAACTCATAAATCAATTACATTATACATACGAAATAAAAAAGGGCTTCTTTCTTTTTGAAAGAAGCCCTTTTTTTATAAATGCCATTATATAATTTAGCCTAATTGCTTTTCAACACGGCCAACGCGCAATGTAATTAATTTGTCAGAACTCATTATTTTTTTAACTGCTTGTTGAATATCGGCCAATGTTATATGTGCCAATTGTTCTGCACGTTTGTCAAAAAAATCTGGTGCAAATCCATAACGGTCAGCCAATAGGAACATATGCGCTATACCACGATTAGATGCAAATTGATCGATCAGCGTATTAGCTATTGCGCGCTTTGCTTCATTAAGCTCTTGTTCTGTTAATGTATCTGGTACCATATCAATTGCTTGCTTAATAACCTTTTCTGCTTCTGCTAAACGATCCATAGATACAATAGTTTTGACCAAAACTACCCCTGGTTGCTCATCTGCTCCAGCCACAAGCGAGCCATTGATACGGTAAAATAAACCTGATTGCTCACGTAGTTGAAATAAACGAGAACTCATGGAACCAAGAGCCCCTCCGCCAAAAATTTGATCAAATAATAATAATTTATCATAATCAGGGTGCTTGCGATCTATTGAAAGACCCGCAAAACACAGCACAACCTGATCCCTGTTGATAGGGTAATTGACTTCTGCAGGCTCAACACTACACAAACTAGGAAACTCTATATCATTTACTTTTTGCCCATGCCACTTGCCAATAGTTTGCTCGAGCTCTTTTTTGATATTGTAACCATCTAAATTACCGACAATTGCAAGCGTAGCTCCTTCGGGAGTTACGACCTGTTTATAAAAATTATATAGATCATCATGAGAAATTTGTTCAATAACCTGTCTAACACCCATACTATTTTTACTATATGGATGATTTTTATATAATTGCTCTCGCAATAATTGACCAGAAAAACTCCAAGGTTCATCCCAATAATTTTTTATATCCGCAAGTACTTGAGCGCGAACCTTTTCCATATGCTGTTCATCAAAAGAAGCATTGCTGAGTACCTCATGTAGCATTTGCATACCAAAGCCAAAGTCTTCATGAGTCATATACATAGAAACACCCCCTGGATATGCACCAAGTCCCATACCACGAGATTCTACAATGTCTGCCAGTTGCTCTGCAGAATAACGCGTCGTACCCTCTGTTAACATGTCTGCCATAAAAGTATAGAGCCCTTGTTTTTGCTGGGGATCATAACAAGAACGTGCCTTAAGTTGTAGCATAACATCTATTTTTGGGGTATTTGAATTATGATGATATAGAACCTTTAGACCATTGGAGAGTGTAATTATTTGTGGTTTTGGGAAATTAAATACTCCCGGCTCACCCACCTTTAAATTGTTGGCATATACTGCAGGTTCAATTGGAGTTGAGCGTGGATGCGCGTCTAATATACGATTATCTTCTGCATCAGACTCAGTTTGCAATTCAGCCCAAACATCAATTTCTTCTTGTGCTAGTGGCAATATTTCACCTCTATGCATAACAGATGGACGAAAATATTTTGCAACCATTTCTTGCATCGCTTCTTGCAACTGAGCATTTGATTGTTGTTGCAAATAATTAAATGCATAATTCTCATCACCTGTTGCCCAAAAATATTTACCAATTTGATATGCTTGACTCTCTAGATTTTCAAGTAAATTATATAAACTCATTTCTGTTTGCTTAACTGCGCGACTTACCTCTTGTTCAGTAAATCCTTCTTGAATAATATTGAGCAATTCTTGCTTGATAACCCGCTCAATCTCTGCAATATCTGCGATGCGCTTTGGTTCGCATGCTATAAAAAAAATACCATGCTCAAATAAATCATCGCTATCCGCACTAACTGAAGTAGCAAGTTGTAATTCATTAACCAATTTTTTATATAAACGAGAACTTTTACCCTTACCCAGAACCCAAGCAATCAAATTTAAAATATGATCTTTTTTTTCTTGTAATCCTGGCACGGTAAATGCATATGCAACCATTGGTTGTTGCAAATCGCGATAGAGAGTAATAGATTTTGATGCAATATCTTTATTGAGATAATTCTGTGCTTTTTTATACGTTGTATCTGCAGCTATTACCGCAAAATGTTTTTTTGCTAATGCATATACTTCTTCAGGGTTAACATCACCCACTACTACTAATGCTGCATTATTGGGCACATAATGTTTT
This sequence comes from Candidatus Dependentiae bacterium, assembly GCA_035445995.1. NCBI lineage: Bacteria > Candidatus Babelota bacterium. The sequence goes on from DAOMRS010000001.1 coordinate 800,928, forward strand.
TTATAAAATTTATGCAACACATCACTTGAAGCTCCCCACAGATCTTGTTTATACCCTATTATTGGATAGTGATATGGGTGTTCCTCAAAAATAGTAGAAACAAGGTGTTCAAATAGACTAGCACTATAGTTGTCTCGATACATTTTAAGCTCTTGAATAACCGCTTTCATTTCTGAATTAAGCATATTTGTATCAAAACGACAGTTACGCATACAATCTGCCATTATAGGCAGCGTTTCTGTCCAATTATGTTTAGGCATATTAAATAGGTAGCCAGTATAATCATACGAGGTAAAAGCATTACAACTACCAGAAAGCATGTGAGTCGCTACATTAATATCAGATTCTGACAGTGTATCAGTACCTTTAAAAATCATATGCTCAATCAAATGTGCGAGCCCTTTTTCACCTGTTTTCTCATCCTTCGACCCAACGTTATACCAAAGCTGCACAGAGACCTTTGGAACATGATGGACGGGCCTGACCAGTATAGTCATTCCATTATCCAGGACCCTTTTTATAACATGTGATTGCACGTCATTACCCTTGTTCATTGTATCATCTACCTTCCCATAATTACTCAAAAACCATACCATACACATACCCCCTATGCCAAACCAAATATACTTATGCATTGGGCCTCTCCTTATTTTTTAGGTATTATTTATCATACTTAAAAAAGCTGTATTTATAAAGCAAAAAGCTTCTCTTTACTATTAGTAAGTCTATACTTGGTATGTTAAGTATCTCTTGAACTATAAGTATATTTTTATGATCAAAGAAGCATTTATAGAACTCCTTAAGACACTACCCCCTTTATCCATTGCCACCCTTGCACTTATCCTGGGCATTATAACCCAGCAGTATTTACCCGGTATAGCAATTTTTATATTGAGCACCATATTGATAATTATAGTTCCCCTTTTGATATACAAAAATACATTATCCCCAAAGTCCATCAAAGCAATTGCGCTTTTTGTCATTGTTTTTTTGAGTGGAGCAATAAGCTCAATCTACCAACAGAGTAGTTATGACCACTTTTATCATATAACACAAGAAAAGCCCTTTACACTTATCGGAAGCATAACTGACCTAGAAGAGACCCCTCATAATACCATGCACAAGCAGGTGACTATAAAAATCAATGAAATACAACCACATACTAGCTCATGGCAAAATTATTCAGGAAGCTTATACATATATACGAATAACACAGATAAGTTAAATATAGGTGATCAAATTTGCATACATAATATTCTTTGTAAAAAAACAAAAAACAATTCATTTGTCACTTATCTTATTAAACAAGGTATCGCTGGTTGCGTATTTGTAAAAAATCTAAATTATTACTTGATACATCCATCACCAAAATCTTGGAGATACTGGATTCATACAATCAGAAATCAAATACTTAAGCAATGTGCAAAAAAATTAAAAAATACCACATCAAGCCTGTTTGCATCGCTATTTTTAGGCAATAAAAATAATTATAAAAAAGAATTGGAACCCATGACACATCAGTTTCAAATGTGGGGGTTATCGCACTATTTGGCAAGATCCGGGCTACATCTAGTTATCTTTATAGCATTGTGGCATATGTTATTATCCATTCTTCCAGTAGCACTTATCCTAAAACAATTTATATTGCTGGCTCTTACTTTTCTATACGCAGCTCTTAGTTGGTCAAGCATCTCTTTTATACGAGCATTATCAACATTCACACTTTTTAAAATATGCACACTCAATAAAAGACAAGGACATGTTACACACCTACTAACACTTGTATGCATTATTACGCTTTTGATAAACCCAATTCAATTATTTTTCTTAGACTTTCAATTGAGCTTTATGCTTACCTTTGCACTAACATGGTTTAATTATATGCAGAGCAAGAAATTGACTTAAACATTTCATTCATTGACTATACCCCCCCTTTTTTTCTTATGATAATAAAGAATTTAAAAAAATTCTCAGGGGGACAATATGATGCGTATAAAAAAAATAACAACGTATTTCATGCTGTGCTATGTTTGCATCTCGTTTGGCAATAAAGCAATAATATCTGAGGATAACGCAATCGATATTGCCTTTGACTATCTATTATTTGAAAACGATCCCGATATACGAATAACCCAAGAACATACATCCGCTCTACGTTCAAAAAGTAATGCAAAAAAAGATTGGACATTTATAGCTTACATAGCAGCAGACAATGACTTGCGTAGCTTTGCATCACGCAACATTAAGCAAATGGCAAGCGTAGGCTCCAATGAAAACATCAATATATTAGTTCACCTAGATATAAAAACAAACACCAATCAAAAAATTACACACAGATACTTTGTAAAACAACAAGAACTTGTCCAGACCAACCCCAATGATATCACAACACAACGGATGGATAGCGGCAACCCAGAAACGCTAATTTCATGCTGCAAGTGGGCCATAGAAGAATACCCAGCTGAGCATTATGCCCTAGTTTTTTGGAATCATGGAACTGGACCAATAGATCCACCACATGGGAAAGTAATAAACCCAGCATCACTATTTAACTTTAACCCACTGCTCAACAAATTAGAACTTGACCGCTCAATAGGATTTTTAGAATTAATATCATATATACAAGAGGAACAACGCGGTGTTTGCTGGGATGATTCAACGGGCAATTATTTAAGTAATCAAAAAATAGAATATGCACTAAATACCATATGCCAATCATGTATGGAAGGAAAAAAATTTGATATTATCGGATTCGATGCATGTTTAATGGCAAGTATAGAGATTGCACATTTACTCAGAAATTATTGCAATTACATGGTCAGCTCACAAGAAGTTGAGCTAGGCACCGGCTGGCATTATCAATATGCCCTTGCGCCATTCCAAGATCAAAGCCTTTCTCCGGCAGCTTTTGCTCAACATTTGGTAGACGCTTACAAAAAAGCATATATGCAAATTACCAACGATTTTACTCAATCAGCACTTGACCTTTCAATAAGCCAAGAACTGGAAAACAATATTCATAGACTTGCAAACTTATTACTTAGCGCACTACAAAACCAAAAAAATAATTCAGTAAAAAATCTGATAAAATCAAGCTGCACAAAAGTATTATGCACACATTTTGATGAGCCAAGCTACAAAGATCTGCACCATATGTATTCAAATTTATTGCTAAATGTAAACAAAGTACGCCTTAGCAATCCGCGATCCACAGAAATCACACAAAAAGCCCTACAAAGTACATTGCAACAAGGACTGGGTATCATTGACAAAATGGTAATTGCAAACTCTACAGGAAAAAATCTCGCAAAAGCAAAAGGAGTTTCCATTTATCTACCCGATCAACGAATGCATAGCTCATACCGCAGCTCTCCATTTGCAAGGAATAACAATTGGCTTGCATTTATAGAACAAAATATACGCCTCTAATTATTCGCCTTTTGACACAAACACATTTATACTAGAGCACAGCTACCTCAAAAAGCAACACAAAACACGTTGCGCAACCGAGAAAAATCCGTTGCAAAAGTGTTGCGTTGCACAAAAAGCAACAAAAAGTTAATTTATGGATGCGAAAAAATTTAAACAAAACCTACTAGAAGAATTGTATGAGCCATACAAAAAATGCCTCCAATGCCCATTAGGAAATCTAGGCAGGACACAAGTGGTCTTTGGGCACGGCAACCCCGACGCTGAGCTCATGTTCATCGGAGAGGGCCCAGGGGCAGAAGAAGATAAGCAAGGACTACCGTTTGTAGGCCGCTCAGGACAACTACTCAATCGCATTCTGCAGGCTGTTGGATTGGATCGAGAAGAAGTATTTATTACCAACATAGTCAAATGCAGACCGCCGAACAACAGAAAGCCATTACCCACAGAAAGCGAAACGTGCAAAAGAATTCTCCTCAAAAAACAAATTCAAATTATACGCCCACAAGTAATCTGCACTCTTGGCTCAGCGGCAATTCAGGGGCTCCTGAATGATTATGGTCTGAAAATTACCCAAATACGCGGAAAAGAATTTACTTACGAAGATACCCGAGTAATACCAACCTATCATCCGGCATACATACTGCGCAATGCAAAAGAACTCCAGTTTCTCATGCAAGATATACAAACCGCAACCAACTGGCTCAAGCAGGACCAAGAAGTGCTTACATAGCCACCCTAGTCAAACCTATGGTTGATAAGTGGTGGATAAGTGGTTAATAAGTGGTGGATAACTGGTTAATAACTTTAGCCATACCTGTCAATACGACCAATAGATCAGGACTTATGAACGGCGCTCTTTTAATAGGTGCATCTAATGGCCACTTGCGAAGCCACCCAAAAATACATTAACCAGTTATTAACCAGTTATCCACCACTTATCAACCACATCGACAGGGGGAAAAAGTGGCTTACATCCAGGTATTTTTAATATTTTTTGGCAAGCTGGCACCTAGTTATCCACCAAGCCTATTATTATTCTTCTTATATATAAATATTTATTAATAAACTAAAAGTAATAATATCAAAATTTGTCGGAAGAAAATTTGGGGATTGTGTAGCCCTTGTGCAATGCTATTGTCGTGGTTTCTGTTGCCAGAAGGTTAAAGATGTATTACACTAGTTATACTTCCAATAAAAATGTATTTATGAAGCGCATACGTGCAAGACGTGGTCAGCTTGGCCACATTTCTTATTAACCCATAAATTATGAAGTGAAGGATAGCGTGAATCTTGCGAATGTCATTGAGGAACTTGTTGAAGAACGTGGCCTTGATCGCGACGTATTAAGTTCCATCATCTGCGAAAGTATGCTTGCTGCATATAGTAAAAAATACCCGGACCTGGTCCTTAGAGTTGACTTTGATTCTCAAACAGGTGAGCTTATTGTACAGGTTGAAAAAACCGTAGTAGCCACCGTGTCTGATGATGAGACTGAGATAAGTCTAAAAAAAGCCCGAAATATAGATAAAAAATTAAATGAGGGCGATAAGGTGTGGGTTTCATTTGACGGCAAAATTGGTCGAATTGAAATTTTGCGCGCAAAACAGGTGATTGCTAGCAGTATTCGCAAAATTGAGGCTGCGGCTATTTACGATGAGTTTAAAGAGCGAGAAGGCTCGATTGTTCTCGGCACTATTCATAAAATTGAACGCGGTGGCGTTACCGTGAAGGTTGATGATGCCTTTGCTTTCTTGCCAAAATCCCTTTCTGTTCCAGGTGAGAAGTTGGTTGCCGGCTTTTCTATTCGTGCATTGCTTAAGGAGGTCCTTGAAGAGCCTCGCAATGACAATCAATTGATTCTTGATCGCGCCTCTGAAGATTTTTTGCGCGAGCTATTCGAGCTTGAGATTCCAGAAATTTTTGAAAAACTTGTAGAGATTAAAAAAATAGTTCGGATCGCTGGCTATAAGTCAAAGGTTGTTGTTGCTTCGCACGATTCCAATATAGACCCGGTGGGAACTTGTGTGGGTGTTGGCGGTAGTCGTATTAAGCCAATACTCAAGGAGCTTGGCGGTGAAAAGATTGACATTATTGGCTGGAGCGATTCCCTTGAAACTCTTGTGCGCAACGCGCTAAAGCCCGCTCAAATTAGCCGCGTTGAGCTTTCTGATGATAATAAAGTTGCGCACGTATGGCTCGATGAGGATCAACGATCACTTGCTATAGGTAGAATGGGGCAAAACATTGCACTAGCGTCACGTTTGGCTGGAGTTGATATTCAGTTGATGAGTGCGGCGGGCGGGCGTGGTCAGGCTTCGTCAGATGAAATTGAAGAGTTCTCGGGTATTGATGAGGACTTTGAATAGAAAAATTATTAGATAAGGCTGGTGTAGAGCTATGCGAGTTTATGAGTTTGCAAAGCGAGTAGGTGTTGAAAGTAAAGAAGTTGTATCGGCTCTCCAGAAGGAGGGGTTTGCAATAGCAAATCACATGTCGGTCATTGATGGTGAGGCGCTTGTGTTTGTGCAAAAAAAATTTCAACCTGCACCAGATACACCAAAAGATACTCGAAAAAAAGATCAGTCAAAAAATACGCTAGCGCCAGCAGGAGAGCCTGTAAAAAAAGAAATATCTTCTAGGCCCAAAGACTCCGAGTTGACCAAAAGTGTGATGTCGGCAGACAAGCCTACAAGTGGGCAAAAACAATCAGTACCCAAAAAAGATAGGCACCCTGTGCAAATACAAAAAATCAGCACTCCAAGAAGATTCCAAAAAGATAAAAAAGAAGAACCTGCAAAGCCACAAGCGGTAATTATTCAACCCATGACAGTTGCAGATATCGCTCAAAAAGCAGCGCAACCCATAAATGAGGTTATTCTCACTTTGTTAAGGTGGGGAGTTGTAGCTGCTAAAAACCAAATTTTATCACAAGATATTGTTGCTCGACTTGCTGGTCATTATGAACTTGAAGTTGTTGAGCCAGAAGTTTCTTCAGAAAAGTTAAAAACATCTACAGCACAAGAAGGCTTGAATTTAAAGCCGCGTCTGCCAATTGTTACTGTTTTGGGCCATGTTGATCATGGAAAAACAACTCTTCTTGATTTTATTAGAAAAACACGCGTTGCGGCTCGTGAAAAAGGTGGTATAACACAACATATAGGTGCTTATGAAGCATCTACACCACAGGGAAACATTGTTTTTCTTGATACTCCTGGACATGCAGCGTTTTCAAAAATTAGGCAACGTGGTGTCAAGGTGGCAGATATAGCAGTTATAGTTATTGCGGCAGATGATGGAATTATGCCGCAGACTCTTGAAGCAATAGGGCAGGCAAAAGCTATGCACGTTCCTATTATTGTTGCTATTAATAAAGTTGACAAGGTTGATGCGGCTCGTATTGAGGTTATAAAGCGCCAACTTGCGCAACAAGATTTGTTGCCTGAAGATTGGGGTGGTCAAACTATTTGCGTGCCTATTTCTGCAAAACTTGGTCAGGGCATTGAAAGTTTGCTTGAAATGATCATTTTGCAATCACAAATGATGGAATTGCGTGCAAACTTTGAAGGTGATGCGCGCGGATATGTTCTAGAAGCAAAAATTGAAAAAGGTCGTGGCGCGGTTGCCACTGTTATTTGTCAGCATGGCACAGTTCGATTAGGTGATTATTTTGTTGCTGGTGCAACTGGTGGCAAGGTGAGCTCTCTTGTAGACTCTTATGGCAAGCGTTTAGTGGAAGCAGGTCCATCTATTCCGGTTCAAATTGCTGGATTCCAGGATTTAGCAGAAGCCGGAGATTATTTTGAGGTTGTGCCAAAAGTGGAATTTCGTCACGCGTTAACTGCGGCACAAGCTCGTAAATCTACGCCAACAAATAAATTGATTCAAGAAGGTGCATTAAATCTTCTGGTAAAAACTGATACTGATTCATCTAAAGAAGCGTTACTTGAAGCTATTAATAAATTATCCCGAAAATCAGAAGTTGGGTTTAATATTATTTATGCGAGCGTCGGTAATATAAATGAGAGTGATGTTGAGCTTGCGTTTAATACGGGTTCAAGCATAGTTGGTTTACACGTTAAGGCTGAAGCGAATGCAGCTTCTTTAGCGCAACGCCGAGCTATTTCTGTTGATTTATTTGATATTATTTACAAGCTTCTCGAGGACCTTGAAAAACGTGCAGAAGGTGCTAAAGAAGTTGAAATGGTAAATACAAAAATTGGTGAAGCCGAAGTGTTGCGTGTTTTTAATATAAAAAATGTTGGTGTTATTGCTGGCTCCATTATAAAAGATGGTCGTTTTGCGCGAGAAGGCTTTGTTATTGCATGGCGTGGTCGTGATAAGATTGGCGAGGGTAAAATTACCAGCTTGCAGCGTGATAAAAAAACAGTTAAAGAGGTTCATGCGGGCTTTGAGTGTGGTTTTATTATAGAAGGTATAGAAGACTGGATGCCTGGTGATCGCGTTGAATGTTTTATAAAGATACCAAAAAAATAATTATATTCCCCTTTGCATTCTATTGTAGTTTGTATACAGTAATTTTCTATTGTATCTACAATTTTCAAAGGGGATTTTTATGGTTTTTTTGTATATAAAAGTTATTTTTGCATTTAGTTTTTCGTTACTGGTAACATTTTATATAATTCCTATATTTCGCTCTATTGCTTTACGTTTTGGATTGGTTGATAATCCAAATGGTACACTCAAGCGACATAAAGAGCCAACTCCGTATCTAGGAGGGGTTGCCATCTATTGTGGTTTTTTATCAAGTTTGGTTTTTACTGTTCCTTTTGAAAACAATATGTTTTTATTTTTTGTTGGCATTACATTGTTGTTGTTTGTTGGGCTAACCGATGACTTAGCTCCACTTAAACCACATCAAAAATTGTTTGGCCAGTGTTTGGCCGCCTTTTGCTTTTTAAAATCTGGTTTTTATCTTAAAGAACATATTTTTTATAATTGCTGGAGTATGCCCATTTCATTTTTATGGATTATGACGATAATAAATGGATTTAATTTAGTAGATGTAATGGATGGGCTTGCAACAGCATTAGCAATTATGGCATCGATTTCTTTTTTTATAATTGCGTTGATATTGCACAATTGGGCTGTTGCAATCTTGCTTGCGAGTTTTACTGGAGCTTTAGTAGCGTTCTTATGGTATAATCGCCCCCCTGCGCACATGTATTTAGGTGATGCGGGCGCTTTATGGGTAGGTGGTTTTTTGGCAACGGTCCCTTTTTTGATTAATTGGGGAACTTATCAAATATATGGATTTGTTACACCGGTAATAGTATTGGGTATAGTTCTTCTTGAGGTTTTAGTGCTTATAGTTGTGCGTACCTGGAAGGGTATACCTTTTTATCAAGGAAGTCCTGATCATTTTTGTATATATTTACAAGAAAAAGGATGGTCAAAATATAACATCTTGCTTTATATTAGTATTTTATCAGCTATTTTGGGCATTATTTCAGTATTATTTGTCCTGAATATCATAACAATACATGAGCTGTTGCTTTTTGGTGGCATCATTTTTGTTATGTGGTTTTTCTTATTGTTAAAAAAGGGTTAATGTTAGCTAGTTTTTTAGTCATATTTTCTACCTGTAAAAACTGTTGCTTTTTTGTTGTTTTTTGCAAAAAGCAATCATTTTTTACAAAAAACACCGTAAATTGAGGTGTTTAGTTTTGTTGCTTTTTTGCATATTTCAAAAAATGTTGTTTTTTTATCGTATTGACGCAAACTTATACTACTTCTTAACTTAGGCTTTACTCCTCCTTAACAATAGGGGGTATGGTTAGAAGCACTGCTTACTGAGAGAGTGATAGACTAGGATCCTTGAAAGAATTTTCTACAATTCCTTCTTAGCTCATAGCTTTTAGGGTCTAGTCTATTACTAGCTCAACCATCTAATCTTCTATATATAATAGTTTTTTTGTTTTTGGTGATATAAGTTGCTTTATAGCATTTATATTGCGCATATCGTCTTCAAGACTGTCTTTTGGTGTTTCAAGTATTTTTGGAATATCAAAAAAACGTGGGTCATTGAATAAAAGCCTAAAAGCTTCTAATCCAATATTACCCTCACCAATATGTGCGTGCCGATCAACCCGCGAACCTAGAGTTTTCTTAGATTCATTTACGTGGATTACTTTTAGTTGTCTCAGACCAATTATTTTATCAAAATTTTCCCACATGGCATTGTATGTTTGTATTGTTCTAAAATCATATCCGGCAGCAAAAACATGACAGGTGTCAAAGCAAACGCCTAATCTCTGTTTATACTGAGATTGGTGCAGTATATGCGCTATGTGTTCAAAGGAGTAACACATAACACTTCCTTGTCCAGCCATAGTTTCAAGTAAGACAAGTGTTTTGCTTGTCGTTTGACTGAGTGCTATATCAAGGTTTTGAGCGATTCGTTGCAAACAGTCGTTTTCATTTGTTTGTAGGCATGATCCTGGATGTAATACAAAGTACGGAATGTCCAATTCAGCACATCGGTCTAACTCCATAATGACTGCGTCGATTGATTTTTTTTGTATTGTGATATCAGGAGAACCTAAATTGATTAGATAGGTTGCATGTGCTATGACGGGTGCTATGTTAAATATTTTTGCTGCCTCTTTGAATTCTTGTGTTTCCACTGAATTTAGTGGTTTAGCCCCCCATTGACGATTGCTTTTGGTGAACAGTTGTATAGTAGTGCAACCAATCGAGTGTCCGCGTTCGAGCGCCTGCACCAGTCCACCCGCAATAGACATATGAGCTCCTAGTAGCAAGCGATGTATTTTTGGGTTCATGTAATCCTTATGTTCAAAAGTTTCTTTTTCTACCGTACAAGTAAATGTATTTTGTGTCTATAAACATTGAAAACATGGTGATTTATGGTAAAATTCTAAGGTTGACAAATGAGCAAAAAGTAATAGAATTTTGACCATTTATAGGTAATTTAAAACAGCTAGGGCACTATTCTCATAGGGCGGATGATTAGGCTAATAGGGATTATTTCTTTTTCATCACTAGTTTCCACATTATAAGGGCCTCACCATGAATAAGCACAGCAGTCTAAGTCTACTCGTGTTATCTTTTCTTCTTTTTTGTATGCCAATATATGCAAAAATTAGTGGTAAGCAGGGAAATTTTGAATATGATTTTTCTGGTAAATTTAGACCGGAAATGTTCTATGGTAAAAATGTTAATTTATTGAACAATAACACTCCGCATGACCAGACGTGGTACATGCGCCATACGCTTGATGCAACGCTTGATGTTTTGTATGGTGCTGCTACGTATGATCGTCCAGTTGCAGAGGTTCTTTTTACACTCCGTAATAAAGCTACTTGGGGAAACAAAGACAGTATTACTCGTACGACTGATGCTGATATAAAAGATATTGACGTTGTGGGAAGTAGTCACAGCCACGCATTACCACGTCTTATTTTTTGGATGCGTGAGGGTTGGTTGCGTTTTGATTTAGAAGCTGCAATGGGACTTGGATTGGTAAATAAGCACGATTTTACTATTGGAGCTTTTCCTTTTGAACTGGGTCGTGGTATTGCACTTGGTGATGCATATGCAGTAAATGGTGGTGTTCTTGGTTTTTATACTGATAACGTAGTTGATCAATATGCATTTGGTGCAAAGCTTTCTGGCGAAATTGTTAAAGATATTTTGTATTACGATTTATATACCGCTATTTTGCAGAATAATAGTAGTAGCTTTGGTGACATTAATCGCCGTATTTTGGGGCAGGAATATGGCAAACGTCTTAAGCCAGAACGTGGCTTTGGCAAGATTAATTATGTGGTAGCTGGCAGATTTCAATGGTATGTATTTGATAGTGAGAAATTTGGCACGCTCATGTTAGAGCCATACGGATTATTCAATAATGATCCGGAGCAAAAAGTAGAATTTTTAGGAGATGCAAGTAGCCGTTTAGGAACTATTGGGGCAGCATTAGAATATGAACATCGAGATATTATTGATTTTGGTTTTGAATATGCCTTGAATCTTGGTAATCAAAAAGTTAAAGGTTGGGATCGTAATTCAATTAGATTTGCTATAGATGCTGATACTGGCTTTGTCAAAGAAGTAAATACACACGTAGTAAATGGCAATGGTAATGATGTTACTTTTAATCCAGCAAGTAGCAGTGGTAGAGCCGTGCAAAAAGCTATTAATGAGTCGTATCAAAATGAAAGTCAAAATAGCCAAGAATTTGCGGTAGTTGATGGCATGGAATTGATTAATAAATCAAATCGTTTTCGCAATCCATATACCAATATTTTTGAAGGTTGGATGTTTGTAGCAGATTTTTCTACATGGATTTACAAAAAAGACCTCAAACTTTCTATGGCAGTTGGCTTGGCATCTGGTGATGATAATCCAAATGAAGAAACAATAGATGGTAATTATACTGGATTTATTCCACTACAAAGTATTTATTCAGGTAAACGTGTACGTAGTAGTTTTGTTTTAGGGGGCAAGTTAAGACGCCCACTTGAAGCTCCGCAATTTGAACAAGCGCCAAGCAAATTTGCACAAGAAGTTTCTGATTTTACCAATTTGATTTATACCGGTATGGCTCTTGATTGGGAACCAAAAGGTTGGGAGAAAAACTTTAAACTCAATCCAAACGTACTTGCATATTGGCAAGAAAAACCAACGCGTAAATTTGATGCATTCACTAAAACATTTTTAGATGAACTTGCAAGTACCTACCTTGGTCTAGAGTTGAACCTTTTTGCACATTATTTCTTGCTCAAAGATCTTAGATTATTTTTTGTAGGCGCAGTTGTATTTCCGGGTTCTCATTATACAGATATTAAAGGTATTCCTTTGAATGCTGAGCAAGATAGAGCTTTAGATCGTCTGGATGCGGTAGCTGGGAATGATAGAATTCCTAATTTGGGTGATGATACTGCATTTACCTTTAACCTTGGTTTAGAATTTAAATTCTAATTTATGTACTACATATTGAGAGTTATGTAGTTAGGACTAAATATGCAAAAGATTGAACGAACCACAGGATGTGGACAAATTGATAGTACATTTCTAGGTAAAACAATTTGTTTGGCCGGCTGGGTTAATAAACGACGCGATCATGGTGGACTAATTTTTATTGATATACGCGATCGTAGTGGGTTGATGCAATTGGTGTTTAATCCTGCATTTAGTAGCAATGCGCATATAGAAGCTCATACGTTGCGCTCTGAATATGTAATTGCAATATGTGGTAAGGTTGTTGAACGTTCACCAGAAACAGTGAATAAAGAGTTAGCTACAGGTGCATATGAATTACAGGTTGAGCAACTGACTATTTTAAATGCTGCAAAAGGCTTACCATTTACATTGGAAGAGGCTGAGCATGTGGATGAAGAGCTCCGTCTGAAGTATCGTTATTTAGACTTGCGTCGACCATCTATGCGCATGAGGTTTGCACTGCGCAATGATATTATTTTTGGTATGCGTGAATTTTTACACGGCGATGGTTTTTATGAAATTGAGACCCCTATTTTAACAAAGAATACACCAGAAGGCGCTCGAGAATTCTTGGTTCCATCACGCATGCATGCAGGGGCTTTTTATGCATTACCACAATCACCACAACTTTATAAGCAATTATTGATGGCAAGTGGCATGGAGCGATACTTCCAAGTAGCACGTTGTTTTCGTGATGAAGACTTGCGTGCGGATCGCCAACCAGAATTTACCCAACTCGATCTTGAGATGTCATTTATTCAAGAACAAGATATTCAGGATGTTATGGAGCGCTTGCTCAAATATGTATTTAAAAAAGTATTCAAACTCGATCTTGCAATACCCATCGAACGTATGACATATGATCATGCATTTGCAAATTATGGTTCAGACAAGCCAGATTTACGCTTTGATTTAAAAGTTACTGATGCAACGCCATTATTTGCAAACACGGAACTTAAATTCTTGCGCGCAGTGCTTAATGATGGGGGTAAGGTTGGTGCATTACATGTGCGAGGACAAGAATTTTCTCGTTCAGAATTGGATAGCTGGGTAGACAAAGCACAAAAACTTGGTGCAAAAGGTCTATTGTGGATTCGTATCAAAGATGAAAATACTATTGAATCACCAGTATCAAAATTTTTACCGCAGGACTTTTTTGAACAAGCACAACAGTTGGTTCCAACTCTTGCACATGGTAGTGTATTGTTCTTAGTTGCAGGACCATATAAAAAGGCATGGGAAACGTTGGGTAGGTTGCGCCTTGAACTAGCAAAAGAAATGGATCTAATTCCGCAAGATATGCTTAAATTTTGTTGGATTACTGACTTTCCATTATTTGAATATGATGAAGATGCTAAGCGCTGGAACGCGATGCATCATCCATTCACCGCGCCACAAGCAGGATGGGAAAACCAACAACCAGGTGACATGAAAGCGCGTGCGTATGATATTGTGCTCAATGGTATTGAACTTGGTGGTGGCTCTATCCGTATTCATGATCGTGCTATGCAACAAAAAGTTTTTGATTTATTGGGATTGACTCAAGAACAGACGGAGAAAAAATTTGGCTTCTTGCTGGAAGCGCAAGAACTTGGTTTTCCACCACATGGTGGCATAGCTCTTGGTCTTGATCGGTTCTTGATGTTGCTTACTAAGTCACAATCCATTCGTGATGTTATCGCATTCCCTAAAACACAGCGTGGTAATGATCCGTTAATGGAGGCACCTACTACGGTTGATCCTGAACAGTTGCGAGAATATGGGCTGCGTTTTGTGCCGATAGCAAAGCCTGAAAATAACAAAAAAGAGGTATAAAAGTTACCATTGTAACGATTAAACTTCTTTTCTATGCAATAAGAAACATGGGAGTAGAGCAATACCTGCCCAATTATGTTTTTATATTTCTTATTAACCTGAAAATAAGCCATGATAAAGCTTAAAATGGAGGACATTTCTATGTTTGCTAAAAAATTCGTTATCATTAGTATTCTATGTTCGTTTTTTGCAAATGTATTATATGCAGCGCCAACAACACAACATGGTGTTACCCTTACGGTAGTTGCCAATGATGTACCATGTATTTTTATCAGAGATACACTTGGGTTACCTGATATTGATTACACAACAAAAAATATTCGCCCTGTATTAGTTGGCATTGCCAATAATAGTGGGGAGCCAGTAGTGATTTGCCCACAATCGTTTGGCGATGTGATATTGAATTATGAAAATGTAGCAAAACAATGCTTTTATAAAAGCAAGCTGGCATCACTAGGTTTTGTGTTAGGTAGTGCTTTGTTAGTGGGGTGTAACATAGAAAAGAACAGACGAGATCTTATTGAGCAGGGAATTTTTTCTATGGACAATAATGAGTGTAGTTTTTCCCAAGCATGCTATCTTACTTTTTTTGGAGATAGGAATTTATATATAAATTTAATAGATAAAGATTTTAAGCTGCTCCCTATAACTAAATATCTTGGGTACGCTGGTCTTTTAGCGACGCCATTTTATTGGTGGTATGTACATCAATATAACAATAATATTGATGCTATTTTAAAAGAATTTGTACTGCATCAAAAAGAAATGGTTGAGTCCGGCAATAAAATAGAAAAAATTATATTCTTGGATGCAACAAAGTTGTCTGAAAACCAAGAAGTACAATGCAATATACGCATAGAAAATGGTGTGGCATATTTTGATATCAAAAAATAAGTATAATGTGGGTTTATGATGAAATATGTAAAACAAATTTTAAATATAGTACTGGTTACACTGATCAGTTGTACAGTTTCATTGCAAGCGCAGATATTTAAAAATCAAAGAAATAATATTGATCTGACCATTGTGGATTATATGGATAATCAGGATGCTATCCTTTATTATAAAGAGGGTCAGGTGATTAGGGCGAATGATTTTATGACAAAAGGGGCGCACCCTTTATGTATTATGGTAGTAAATAATTCTGATAATTTTATTGAAATAAGCCCAAAATCTATTTTTTTAGCGCAATATTTAATTTCGAAAGATACCAACTTTATATTACCGGTTTTTCTTTTTTGTAGTGTTATAACTATAGGTGTTACTGGAGCATATGCTTGGAGTGACTATAAAGATTTTCATCCGTATGGTTTTTTTGAGAGAGCAAAAAGATCTGTCAAGTTTGGGATGACAGTTACATTGTATTCTACTATTGTGTCTGGGTTAATTAATTTAGAAAACAGTCAATTGTTTATGAAAGAATATATTTTACATAAATCAATGATTATAGCGCCAGGTGAGAAAATTGAGACTTTTATACTTCTTGACAGCAAATCATATAAACGCTTGTTTAACTTCCGTGTATTTGCCAAAGATACACAAGATATAGCTGCCGTATTTGATGTTGACCTGCGTACTGCTTAAGTAGTATTATACCGTACATATGAATTTCACTCTTTTTTAGGGAGCTTGATATGAAAGTGTACGTAAGCATATTATTGAGCATGTTTATTTTTAGCACATATGCACAAGAATTAGTAACTACCAATCTGCAGCTTGTTACACAAAATGTAAGCATTGCTGGCCGAATGATAAACATACAAACGTTACTAGATGCTGGTATACAGCTTGCACAACTTATTGTGACAAATAACTCACCGGAACCTATTACTATTTCAACTGATTCATTTAATATTCCTGTGCAGGATGTTTCATGTATACAACATGCTGCAATATCAAAGGCTATTGGATTATGGGCTGGTATGTTTGTGCCAGGATTTTGGTGTTACATGTTTCCGCAAAAGGCTCACAAATTATTTGGTTATATTAGCCATAAAATTTCATTAGCATCATGTGTTGTTGCACCATATTATTGGTGGACAATGTATGCAGAAAATAAAGCGTTATCTGCAGCATTTTTTTATAATCAAGCTACTATAGAACCAGGTACAACATATATAACTTATGTACTGCTTGACGTGGAAAGTGCGCAGGGCGTAGAAATTGTTCTATAATCTAATTTTTTATATACGTTTGCACAATAGATCCAATAACAACTAATAAAATGTATCCTTGATAATGTAGATGCGGAATGATCGCAATGCTAGATACCCCAGCTAAGGATCCTGCGAGCAGCAGTTGTGGCGCATATGGCAATATACCCTGACAAACACATGCAACAATATCAATAAGGGAAGCTACACGGCTTTTGGCAATATCAAATGAATCGCCAATTTTTTTTGCTACCGGGCCAGTAACTAAGATAGCAATAGTATTGATAGCAACAGCTGCATTTACCAAAAATACTAAAATACTTATATATAGTTCTGCGCCACCTTTGGTGTGAATACGTTTGCGCATATGAGTGAGCAAATATTCAATGCCCCCATTATATGCAACAATGTGCGAAAGAGCTGCAACCAACAGTGAAAGGATAAGAACTTCTTGTATGCCACTCGAGTCTTTTACAAATCCTTCTAAAATAATACCGGTGCCACGTGTAATATCAAAAGTGCCTTGCCAAATACCAATGGCAACGGCAACAGATGTACCAATAATGAGTACGGCAATAACATCAAGTCCAAGCAGCGCAAACAAAAATATGAGCATATAAGGGAGTGTGGTAATGATGTCATTTAGATTGAGTGTTGTCAGTGTCAACAGTGTGCTATCGGGTGAACTATATTGATTGATAATAAATAAGGTAATTATAGTTAGGAAAAATGCGGGAGCAACCAATCGTAGGTTTATTCTGAATTTGTCCTTCATTCTGGCACCGGTTGTTTGTGTCGCGGCAATAGTAGTGTCAGAAATTATGGATAAATTATCACCAAGCATTGCGCCACTTACCACAACACCTGCCATGAGTGCAGGATCAACACCAAGTTGATGTGCGATTCCCATACCAATAGGAACGAATGCAGCAATAGCACCCATAGATGTGCCAATTGCTGTAGCAAATAAACTGACTATAATAAAAAACCCGGGCAAGATAAAATTATTTGGAATAATATATAGCCCGAGATTAACAGCTGCATCCAAACCGCCTATTAATTTAAGTGTGTAACTGAAGACTGCACTGAAAATAAAAATATAACACATAGCAAGGACGGTGGGTTGAGCGCTGCCTTCTATCCCAATTTCTACTTTACGATTGATGGATAAATTTTCTTTAAACGTAAAAAAGGAGACGGTAATCGCAAGTAAGCAAGTGAACAATGGTGAGAGTGCAGAATTAAAAAAGATTGCAGAGGTTAGAAATAAACCCACAAATACTGCAAATGGCAAAAGGGCTATACTATGAGTTGCCTGAATAGGTCTATTCATCTTTGTCCTATTTTTGTGTACAGTACAAATTATTAAAGTTTTGTTTTATATAATCATAGCATTATATCAAGTTATTGATATAGTCTGGATATCAAAAGGTACGCTATAAAGCCAGAGGGAGCGTAGATATGAAGATTGAAAGAATACGTGGGCGTGAAATTTATGACTCTAGAGGTTATCCAACCATAGCATGTGATTTGCTATTGCATAACGGTTCATTGGTGACTGCTTCAGTGCCGGCTGGCGCATCACGCAGTACTCATGAAGCAAAAGAACTACGTGATGGAGGAACGCGGTTAATGGGTCTTGGAGTACAAAAGGCTATTGAAAAAATAGAAACGATGATAGCTCCTATGTTTATTGGTAAAGAGCCCAATATTGTAGATATGGATATTAAAATGCTGCAGCTTGATGAAACGGATGATAAGAGCAATCTTGGTGCCAATACTATGCTCGCAGTTAGTATAGCAATATGTCGTGCACAAGCAATTGTTGAAATGATGGATTTATATGAGTTGTTGGCACACCTGTGCGAGTTTGAAGCAGTTAGTTTGCCCGCTCCTATGCTTAATGTTATTAACGGTGGACTGCATGCCCACAATAATTTATCGGTTCAGGAAATTTTAATTATTCCATCAGGTATGGATTCATTTAAAGAAGCAATGGTATTTGGTGCAACAGCATATCATATATTAAAAAATTTATTACATGAGCATGGTAAATCAACTGCAGTAGGTGATGAGGGTGGCTTTGCGGCGTCATTCGCAAATACACAAGAAGCATTAGGCTTGGTCCAGCAAGCAATAGAGCAAACAGAGTCTTTATGTGGTGGTGTTGGAACTATTGGACTCGATATTGCCGCTTCGCAATTATATGATCCAAAAAGTAAACGCTACACTATTGATGGGCAATCATTGACAACAAATGAATTGATTGCATGGTATATGCAATTATGTGATGCATATCCAATAACTGCACTTGAAGATGGTTTACATGAAGATGATTGGGATGGCTGGGAACAGATGAGTGAAGTGTTACAGACTAAAGCAACCATTATTGGTGATGATATTTTTGCAACAAATCCACAACGCATTTACAAAGGAATAGAAGCAGATGTTGCACAAGGTGTTATCATAAAACCAAATCAAGTTGGTACGGTAACTGAAACGTTACAAGCAATACAGTTATGTGATGAAAGTGGTATACAAATTATAGCATCACATCGCTCAGGTGATACAAATGATACATTTATAGCAGATTTGGCTATTGCTGCGAGTGCAACATACATAAAAGCTGGCGGCTGTTCACGTGGTGAGCGCATGGCGAAATATAATCATATCCTTATGATCGAGGATGCGCTGACTTCTTCTTATGAGAAGTTGTAAGTAAAGGATTTCCATCTTGAGCTACCAACTCCTTCAATCGTTGTGATTGTTGTTGTTCTTGGCGTGCCACTATACGCTCTTGTTTGCGTGCCTGCCGTCGAGCTCGATAATCTGACTCTTCGTGTTTGCCATTTTGGAATTCATCTTTTTCCAAGAATCGTTCCATGGTATCTTCTGCCTGTGTTCCGGTTTTGAAGAACCATCGTGTTATCGGGTCTCTTAACCCATCGAATAATTCGCCTTGTTGTGAATATTCTTTGGCAATATCTATATAGTCTCGTGTATATTCACTAATTCCACGACGCAGGCGTGGTTGAATTATAGTAGGGGATATAAATACTGTTAAATTATTTTTTATAGTTGACCCTGCCCTATTTTTGAAGAACCAACCCAGAATTGGAATTTTACCAAGTACCGGTGTTTCTCTTTCTAACTGTTCATCCCGCGAAGTAATTAATCCACCTAATGCTAAAATACTACCATTTTTTACATTTGCATTAGTAGTAACAATACGGTTTATTTTTGCATCTTGTAAGCCAAAAAAGGCCTGAATTTCAATATTCACACCAAGGTTTACTGTGTCATCAGCGCTGATACGCGGTGTGATTTTAACTTCTAATAATGCATCAACATATTTATTTTTAATATTAGCTGCCGTGCTACCAAGTTGTGATTGGTCACGCAATAAACGCGATTCTCCAACTTTGATGACAGCTTCTTTATTATTAGTTGCCATAACATGCGGATGAGAAATAATTTTTGTATGACCAAATGATTGCAGTACTTGGAGTAAACTCCATGTTTTACCATCACTATCATTGAAAGATATCAATGAAGTTCCGGCAGGCACAGTTGCTGCATAACTTTGCGGATTGTCTTGAGCATCGGGATACGCACTAGATAATCTAAGTAAATCAGCTGCTACGGTGGTTGGATTAGTATCTGAGTTTAATATTGGATTGGTCAGTTGTGCTGATTGCACATTTACATCACTTGGATTAGGAAGTTTATCTGGATTGCGTGTTTGTTGACCAAGTTGTCGTTCATCATCGATAATCAAATCAGCAATGAGCACCTCAATAAGTACTTGCGGCTGCGGAATATCTATTTCTTCTAATAATTTTTTGATGCGTTTCCAATCATCATTACGTGCAGCAATAACTAGCTTGTTGCCACCTTCATATTGATAGCCTGGAGTTTCTTTATCTCCTACTTGTTCTGGTCTGTCAGCTTTGATAACAACTTCATCAAAATAGCGCTCAATACCACCAGGTTGTTGCTGTGCGGCTTGTGCTTGCCCTGTACTTGCTCGCTCAGCTTGTACAACGCGTTGCAGTACATCAGCAACTTGCACGGCATCAAGATACTGCAGTTGAAATATATGTAATATTGATCTACCGGAATCAAGGGTTACATCAATATATTCGTGAATAAATTCCTTTAAGCGGTCTACTGCTTGTGTACGTCCAAGTACAATTAATGAATTGGTACGCAAATCGGGAATTATACGTGTATATTGAGAAAAATAGGTATCAACAGCCTGTTTGCGTGTATCAAGACGGTAGCGATTGATGCCTGTTTGTTCATTGGGTCTGAGAATTTGTTGATTAAAAAGGTCGGCAATCAAAGGAGCTTCAGTGTGTTTTAATTTAATTATTTCCATTTTTTCATGAAATCCTGCTTGATCGAGTTCGCTAATGATATGCATAATTGACCTAATATCATGCGATTTGCCTACTACAATTATAGCATTACTTGCTGGATCAACTTCAAATATGGTGTCTGGTTGCATGAGTTCTTTAAAAATAATAGCAAGCTCATTATCTGCTTCTTTTGATGCTTGGATGTTGGTTAAATAATGTACAAATCGAATACGTTGATCTGAATTAGGTAGATCCTTAATATTTGTACCAATAAATACGGGTAATGGTTCTTTGCCTATAGTAGGTGATGTAGGAACAATTGAATAAATATCATCTTTGGGCACCATGCTAAAGCCAGCTACTTCAAGTACGGTGAGCAAAATATTCCATGCTTCTTGTAATGAAAGTTTTTTTTCTATATCAAGCGTGACCTTTGCTTGTATAGCATTGCCCCCTTGTGGCAGCACAACATTAATATTTTTTTCTGCAGCTATAAGATTAATAATATTAATTAAATCTTCATCTTTGTATTGAAATAAAAATGTTTTTTTATTATTTCTTTTTTTGTCTTGTTTAGTTGTAGTCACTGGCTCAGTAGTTGATTCTGTTTGTATATCAACGGCATATACATATGATTGCATGCTGAAAAGTAGAATAAATATTACATATACATTCATGCGCATCCCCCTTATTATGTTCCGGTAATTTTATTGAGTGTCGCAAAGGTTATATTGACTTCGAGCGAGCGCGGCTTTCTTTTTGATTTAACAATGTCCAATTCTTTTATGTATACGCGTTTATTTTGCTCAATAGCTTCAAGTAGCTCTGATAGTTGTTTCATATCCAAGTCAGTTAATTTTGCATTTAATATATCTTCTCGTGTTGCTGCATCGTGTTCTACCGGAGTAATATTAATTTCTACTACACTTGCGCGTGGTATTTGTAGTTGTTGTAGAAGTGTCTCAAAGTAATCGCGAATTTTAAAGTCTTCATCTTGTTCAATCATGCGCCCTGCATCAGTTTGCAATAGCTTAACTTGTTTTGCTTTTGTCAGCAATTCGCGAACTTCTTCACGTTGTTCATTGACCACTTCATTTCGCTCTTGCCAATACCACACGGTACGATAAAAATTAAATGTAACCAGGCTGACGAGTACTAATATGATTGCAAGAACAATACCTAGATATTGATAAAAAGATTTGTTATCAAGCGATTCTATATACATATACAACTTATCGATTAGTTCCATTTAACCCCCTCTACCATTTGCTGCAAGTTTAATTTTCATTGCATCAAATCGGATATCAGTTTGTGGTTCAACCGATTTAAATAATGGTGATTGACGTAATTCACGCTCAAGTATTTTGAGTGCCTTAAAATCTTTGACCTGTCCTTTTAGCGTGAGCGTATCTCCGGTTAAATCCATTTTTTCAATGACCAAGCCTGTTGATTCCTTGTCTATTCGTTCAGTTAATTCCAGTAAATATTTTAAATACGAAGGTTGTGATGCAAAAGTTACCCATGTTTTTTCACCGCGTGTTAATTCGGTACGTGCATCCTCAATCATATCTTCAAGAGAATCTTCTTCTTCTAATTTAGGAAATTGCTCTATAAGCATTTGTCGTGCTTCTTGTTCAGATGCTTGCACGTGTGCCGCTAGCCTACTTGATTTCCAATAGCTATAACCAATAAGTGTGCCGAGTAATATAAGTATGAGCCCACAAGTAACAACAAATTGTTTATAAAATAAAGCCGTGTCCATCATGCCGAATTCATCTTTGCGTAAATTAAATAAAGCTGTTGTTTCAGATGGCAATGCAATAGCAGCACTCATAATAGCGCTGCTGGCAAGTGCAGATTTTGTTTTAATGTTAATGTGAGGGGCTTGTGTAATGTACTGTATGTTAAATAATGATACCGATAGCTCTAGAGCGTTACTTGCAAAAGAAGCAATACCCTTGAGTGATGCCCCTTCCCCTAATAACAGAATGGTATTAGTTGTTTGCGTTGACCCGGCTTGTGCAGCGCATGAAGCTAATGTAAATTGTATTTCTTTCCAAAACGATTCATATGCCTGCTTGAGAGCTGTTTCATATTCTTGCCAATCAGGTTTTTCAAGCCCAAAGCGTAACATATGGTCAAGCGCTTGTGCAGGAGTAATAGATAATGCATCACTAATTTTTTTTGCAATATGAGACATGCCCTTTGGCAATGTACGTATTAAACGTAATTGGCCGTTTTCAATATAGGCAATGCGTGTATCATGTAAACGTAAATCAATCAGTGCAACGTTTCCCCTCTGCTCGGCATATTGTGGTATCGCATTATATAGTCCATACAATGCGAATAGATCAACCGTAATGACCTGGGGATTTATTCCTGCCTGTGCTAATAATTCCAGATGTTGTGCAATATATTGTTTTTGTACGGCGGCTACCAAAACTTCAGCACTGTTTTCTTGTGGATGAATTTTAGTAATAATAAAATCTATAATTGCATCATCAAGAGAAAATGGCAATAAAGGTTCAACCTCAAAATTTATGATCAAATTTATTTTGTCATATGCAGTAAATGGTAATTTTAATGTTTTAAACACTACATGTGCACTTGGTATAGCTGAACGTATTTCTTGATAATTATTAAGCTTGGTAATCAGGATTTTTAGTGCTTCAATAATGCGCTCATTATGATCACCACTTTCTACCACTTGCTCAACTGCTCGTTCAATAGTCAGCATGGTACCCTTTGCATATACCTGCGTTGCATGTACATGGGTAGTATTTATATCAATACCAACAATACGCTTGGCAAATAAATAGTTATTTCCAATTTTTTCTGGCAGAAATATATTTTTTATCATGCTTCTGCCTCCTCATCAGGTACTACAAAATCATGCAACGATTGTCGAGTTAGCTTTCTTTTTTTAATACGTGTAGCCGTAATTTGCTCGGGTAATACTTCTGTTTGTATAGGTATTGTAGCTTGATCTGTGCTGTTATTTATTGGCGAAGTATCGGTAGTTTTTTGTGGCAACTCAGCTTGCGTAACTGATTGTATATGGTTTTCTTTTTTATTTTTTATAAATTCTCGTGTACGCCGTGTGCTTGATTGGACGCGTCGTTTGAATAAAAAGTTGTCTAAAGTATCCTGTTGGGTTACCTCTTGTGGGCGGAAGAAAGAACGAGTAATTGGATCGCGTAAATCCGGTGCTGATAATACGCTTGCACGATCTTTATTGTATTCGTTCAAATATTCATCCGTGAATCGTTTTGCTACGGTATCTGCTTGTGGCTTTATGATTTGGGAAGAGATTAGTACAAGCAAATTAGTTTTATCTTCTCGTTTTTGCCTGTTTTTAAAGAGCCAACCGAGAATAGGAATATTGCCAAGTACGGGTACCTTGCTCATATTATCATCGGTAGTGTTTTTTATGAGACCACCTAAAGCTAGCACTTCTTTATCTGCAACAATAGTATGGGTTTTAATGTGTTTGACCGACTTATTACCATTCCTTTGATCAGTTCTGTTGGTAAACTGATCTATATGCACTTCAAGTTCCATAATAATCATACCATCAGAGTTAATTTGCGGTGTAATACCAACTTCTAAAAAAGCATTAGAATCGTCAAAAGAATCTTCGCCACCACTACCAGTTGTAATTTGTCCACTGACTACGCGACGAGTTTCACCAAGTTTAACCTTAGCTGGAGTTTTATTTGTTGCTACTAAAAATGGATTAGATACTATTTGTACGTTGGTAATTGTTTGTAAAATAGATAGCACTCCCCAAACGCCAAAAATATCTTGTCCTAAAGTAAAAATGGTATTACCTGGTGCAACACCGGTAACCAAATCAACAAGGTTACCCAAAAGACGATCTACACCGGGCCCATTTTGGTTCTCTACGATGCCTTTACCAAACAATCCTGATGTTTGAAATTTTATATTATTACCGACAAGGCCATTTATGCCTGGCACCTTAGAGCGTATTTGTGCACCTAAATTTTTCTGATCTTGTAAGGTAATATCTAAAATGAGCACCTCGATAGCAACTTGTGGTTGTGGTTCATCTAGTTTTTCAATAATGTTTCTGGCAGCCAAATAATCTTCATAATTACCCTTTATAACCAACTGATTTGTTTCTTTTTCAGGTATAAATGCTATTGGTTGCATATATTTGTCATCACCCCGCACGCCACCAGATTGTCCGGCAGCAGTGCTTCTGCCAAATTCGGTAACTTTAGTCATAATATTTGCTACAGTTGCTGCATCAGCATATTTGAGCTGATATACATAGAGTGGTGAATATGGTTGTTCGAGATCAACATCCACATTCTTTTTAATAAAATCTTCTATTTTTTTAATAGCATCTTGCGCACCGAGTAAAATTAATGAGTTTGTGCGTGGCTCAGCAATAATACGTGTATTTTCAGGGAAGTATAATGAAGTAGGTGATTTGCGAGGGCCAAGCATACGTGCACCAGGACCTCCTTGATCAGCTTGAATTAAACTATCATATAATTTTTTGACTTGTTGTGCATCAGCACGTTGTAATTTGAGTACAGACATTGCTTGCGGCATGCTTGTTTTGTCTAATTCTTTAACAATGTTCATTAATGTTTTTATGTTATACGCTTTATCGGTCAAAATAAATGCTTTATGATCCTGCAGAACAACAAGTGGTGCATCTTTACTTTTGAGCGATTCAACTACCGGGCGTAATGAATCTATTGAGCTGTTTTCAATAAAATATACATACCTAATAATTTGATCATTGGAAGGTAGTTCTTCTAGTTTACTGCCAATGTATGCTGGAATAGCTGATCTTCGCGCACTTGCTAATTGTTCAATGCGATATATATCTTTTTCTGGTTGCTTGACAACACTAAACCCAGCTATTTCTAAAAAAGTTAAAAAGAGTCCCCATGTTTGCTGTTTAGTTAACGGTCTATTAGTCTTAAATGATATTTTGTTGCCCCTAATGGTACCTTTTGCTTGTTTATTTGCTGATTCAATCATATCATCAGTAATAAAAGTAACTTCAAATATAGCTTCAATTTGTTTAATTAAATTTTCTAAATCAGCGTTTTCAAACTGAAGTTCAATACATTCTTCTGGTTTTCGTTCTAATTTTTTTAATTCTTTTTGCGGAGTTGGTTGTAGTTCAGGAGGTAATACAAATTTATCTTCATCAAAAATACTAGGTTGTTTTTTATCTTGTTGTTGAGGTGTAACAGTTTGATTTGTTGCTGTTATTTGTGTTAAGTCATCTGAAGTATCTATAAGTGCTTTTAAGTCAGCATCTTTATGTTTTCTAGGAAGGCTGTTTTTTATTTCAGTATCTTTTTGTAGACGTTCTGATCGACGATTGCGATGGCGTGTAAGCCATGATGCATCAGTGTATGTGTGAGTTAAAAATCCGCATACAAGTACAAGATTATACAAGAATGAAATGCGTATCTTATTCATGGGTATTCTCTTCAGTTATTTTTTTATCTGGCATTGCCGTACGGGGAGCTTTTCCATGATTGTACATAAATTGCTTTTCTTGATTGCGTAGTTCCTGTACAGTTGGTGCAAACTTATAGCGTTCCCGCATAATTTTTACTTTTTCTTGTTCTGATTGTTTTTTGTTATCAGGTGATTTTTCATCTTTCTTGAATTCTTGCAATAAATAGGTAAGTTCTATGTTATTATTTCGACGCAAGATTTTTACATTAATTTCATCATTTTCTTGCATAGCAGTAATAGCCTTGTAAATTTTAAGGCGATCATCTGTTGTGGCAGTTGGTATATTATTAATAGTTACAATAATATCCCCACTTTCTAATCCGAGCGCTGTACCAAGCGAGTTGTTTTCTAATTGTCCAACACGACATCCCACACTCTGTCCTGCTTTGTATACGGAAGTTAAATTTACCAAATCAATAAACTGTGCCAGATTTTTTATACGCATTAAAAATGCTTTTTGGTTAATAATAAAATTGTATGCAGTTATTTCTTGTACTACTTCATGCCAATTGCCCAATTGTGCGTACATAGGATCTAATTGTGCATCTTGTTCACGCAAATAAAGTACTTCTTGTTGGCCGTTTGCACGAAGTAAAATAATTTTATTACCAAAAATACGAATAAGTTGCGCATCTTCTATAGTGTCGCCAACTTTATAAGTTTTTTCTTTTTTTGTTTTATTATCTTCTATAATAGCGCGATTTTTTACATCTTGGGCACTTAATACCACAATGCCTTTGAGCGTAACGTCGAGTGGATCAACGAACTGTGGCTCGAGTGCTTTTGGTGGCGGAGCTATTTGTGGACGCGGTGGCTCTGGCATACGAGGCAATGCAATTTCTGCTGGCTGTTGAGCAGACTTTATATAGGTATCGAATAGATCGTTTTCATATATTTTGCTTATATTAATGGCAATGGTTGCTTCTTTTTTGCGCGGTGCAAGTTCGCGCGGTTCAATTTCTTCGCGCTCACTCAATGTGGTACGAGCAATATACATAACTATAAGGCTCACCAAAAGAAGAAAAAGAAGTATGCTATTTGCTATCCAAAAAGGATGTTTCATCCA
The DNA here is from genome assembly GCA_035445995.1 of Candidatus Dependentiae bacterium. NCBI lineage: Bacteria > Candidatus Babelota bacterium. The sequence continues at coordinate 828,248 of DAOMRS010000001.1, forward strand.
ACATTTCCTTACATTATTGTACTTTCACCACAATACCCTCCTTGTCAGTTCTTTGTCAAGTTAAGGGGTTTTTTGATCAAAGAGGATCACCGAACCATAATGTTCGTTGATAAGAGCACTATGGTGATGGTATTGTACCAAGTATTTGCTTGATGATATGGTCAGTGGTTATATGATCTGCTTCTGCTTGGTAAGTAAGGAGTAAGCGATGTCGCAATACTGCCGGCGCAATAGCCTTTACATCATCAGGCGTCACAAAATGACGCTTTTTCAAAAAAGCATGTGCTTTTGCCGCAATGTGCAATGCAAGTGTAGCACGTGGTGACACGCCATAGTTAATATATGATGCAATATCTTTCAGCCCGTATGCATTTGGATCGCGTGTTGCAAAAATGATAGAAACAATATAATCCACGATTTTTTCATCTAGATAAATGGAACGTACTAGTTTTTGTGCTTCAAAAACGTGTTCTTTTTGCAAAATTGGCAAAATAGTATGTACATCAAGTGAACGTTTCAAAATTTCTCGCTCATCTTGCAGTGTAGGATAGCCGACAATAAGTTTAAATAAAAAGCGATCTACCTGTGCTTCCGGCAAACTATATGTACCTTCTTGTTCAATAGGATTTTGTGTAGCAAATACCAAAAATGGTTTATCAAGAAGATAGGTATTTGATCCAATAGTGACTTGTCGCTCTTGCATAGCTTCAAGCAGTGCCGCTTGCACTTTGGATGGTGCACGATTAATTTCGTCTGCAAGTACTAAGTTGGCAAAGATAGGGCCTTTTTTTGTTTCAAATTCTTGTGTGCGCGGATTGTAAATTAATGAACCAATTAGATCTGCTGGTAACAAATCTGGTGTAAATTGAATTCGGTTGAATGTCTGACCAAGTGCATTCGTGATTGCTTTGATCATAGTTGTTTTTGCAACACCCGGCACACCTTCAAGGAGAATATGGCCATCGCACAAAATAGCATTCAAAATAAAAGAAACAATTTCACGTTGTCCAACAATGACCTTGCTTACTTCGATGCTTAAGCCTTGAAATCGTTCGCTTGCATCTTTAATCTGCTCAATAACCTCAGGTGTAGGCGTAAGAGCTGGGGTTGTAGTTGCTGTTAAATTATTCATAATTATATACCTTTTGTGTAACACAAAAATATTATCTCAATTGTAGCAATATTGTGGTAATCTTACAAATGCGACACATTCAGTATACTAAGGAGATTTTTATGATTTTATCTGGAAAAGAAATAAAAAAAAGATTAAACACTGATATTATTATTGAGCCATTTAACGATAAACAAGTGGGTCCCAATAGCTATAACTTACGTTTATATGATGAATTACTTGTGTATGATGAGCCAGTCCTTGATCTGAAAAAAGAACACAAAGTTAAGTCTTTGGTTATTCCTGCAGAAGGATTATTACTTGAGCCTGGTAGATTGTATTTAGGTCGTACGATTGAATATACCAAAACAGATAGATTAGTCCCTATGATAGAGGGTCGTTCTTCTATCGGACGTCTTGGATTATTTATTCATATTACTGCGGGATTTGGCGATGTTGGGTTCCGTGGCTATTGGACATTAGAAATATTTTGTGTTCAGCCAATACGTATTTATGCCGGTGTAGAAATTTGCCAAATATTTTACCACACCATCGAAGGTGAATTTGTAAACTATCAAAGTGATAAATATCAAAACAACCGTGGAATACAACCAAGTTTGCTGTATAAAGAATTCTAATCATTCTTTTTAAATAATCCGGCAATATTTTGACCAAGATCATTAAACCATGTAGTGATTTTTTCATCAAAGGAAACTTTTTTCTTTGATTTTTTTACAAGCTCCTTAGTTTGTATTTTAGCAATGGTATGGCGCTTAGCCAATGGTAATGGTTTTTCATGTATAGTTGCTGGCATTTGACTAATGAATTGTTGGTTATAAATAATCAATATGGATACAATAGTAGTTTGGTTAATCAGGTAAGGATTTTGCTCTACAATGCGTATAAAATCATATGCGCGCCATTGAACAAAAGAGGTATATTGTTCAAAGAACAATAGAATTGATTGTAGGTCTTCAGAAGAAGATGCAGTTTGAAGACATTTTATAAATAATAATTCTTTTTCAAGGTATGCAGCGAGTTCTTGCTCGGTTAACAAAGATGATGAAATATCTTTTGTCATGGCACATGAGAGTTGTGTACAAAAAATAACAATTGCTAATATGCGCACATTGTTTCCCATTATGGTTAATGTCTATATTTTACTGTTTTTAAAGAAAGGATGAAGGCTGCGTAGATATAAAAATTAATATCTATCTTTAAAATGATTAAAATCAGTTTGCATGGGGCCTTCTGATAAGCCGCGAATAAATTGATAAATGTATGGGTTATCCGATTCCCAAATAGTTTTGGCATCACCGAAATATTTTATCTTACCTTCATACAATAATGCAACATTATCTGCGTATTTGAAAATTTCAATATCGTGTGAAATAACGACAGAAGTTAGTTTGAGTCGTTGTTGCATATCATACATTAACTCATGGATTACGCGTGTGGTAATGGGATCAAGACCAGTAGTCGGTTCATCATATAAGATAATACTTGGATTGGTTACCAATGTACGTGCCAATCCAGCGCGTTTGCGCATACCTCCGGATAGTTCTGATGGATATTTGTATAGGTTTTCTTCTTTTAAGTGTACGAGCCTGAGTTTTTCTTTGACAATGGGCAACACGTTATATTCCGGCATGCCGGACTCTAATAATGTAATACCGATGTTTTCAAATATGTTGAGTGAATCAAGTAGTGCTGCAAATTGGAACACATAGCCTACTTTTTTGAATACTCTATTTAACTCAACTTCAGACAACTGCGTAATGTCAGTACCTTCAACAATAACTTTACCGGATGTTGGACGGATTAGGCCAATCACCTGTTTGAGCAAAATTGATTTACCTTCACCGGATCGTCCGATGATTACGGTCATTTGACCTGCAGGAATGTCAAGATTGACGCCATCAGTAATATAGCGATCACCTAATTTTTTTCTAAGATTTTCAATTTTTATTACCGTTTCCATATGGTCACATTTGCTCTAACATTTTGGTCAAGAAATAATTAGAAACTAAAATTAAAATTGAACTCAGTACTACGCTTTGTGTAGTTGCAATCCCAACACCACGAGCACCACCGCTTGTGTAATAACCTTTATAGGTACCTATCCAAGCAAGAATAAATCCAAATACTGATGATTTAATGAGGCCGCCACGTACATCACTCAGTTCAACAAAATTTTGTATGCTACTTTTGTAGTCTTCTGGGCTTAGCTGTAGTACGTATACACAAATTATGTAACCACCCACGATACCAAAAATCATTGCAAAGATAGTCAAGCATGGCACAATCAAGGTGCTTGCCAAAATACGTGGAACTACTAAGTATTGGAATGTGTTGATACGGAGTGTTCGCAATGCATCAATTTGTTCGGTAATACGCATAGTGCCTATTTCTGCAGTAATTGCCGATCCGGCGCGTCCGGTAATCATAAGCCCAGTCAGCACGGGACCGAGTTCACGAATTAATCCAAGCGCTACTACTGCACCAATAAATTGCTCACCGCCCACACGTTGGAATCCAATATAACTTTGTAGTGCAAATACCATGCCGGTAAATCCGCCCGTAAGGGCAACAATATTGAATGATTCCACACCAATGCGGTTCATTTGGGTAAATACTTTGTGAAGTTTGAGCTTGGTTGTAAATAGTGTTTTGATTGCACGTACAAGAAAGAGCGTAAAAAATCCCACATGCTCGCATGCTGCTATGGTTACTTGACCTATATAATCTAGAATATATGTAACTCGAACCACACTACTCTCTCTTTATCGGTCATCCTGTGATGACGAGTGGTTAGATTTTATTCTTCTGGAAAAAATGGCATTTGTTGTACCGGTGTATAGCTTTTTCTAATTTGCATGTCTCTGCTTTGATTTGATTTCATGAGTGAAAGCACGAGTGATCCGGCCAGAAAAATTGCACCAAGTCCCCACGTAATTTTTTGGAAAATATCTTGTCCGCCTGAGCCACCGAATAACATTTGAGTTCCGCCACCAAAAGCGCCTAAACCCATACTGCCTTTACTTTTTTGAATGAGAATAATCAAGACGAGAAGAAAGCAAATAAACGTATAAACAGTAATAAGTAAACCATATAGCATGATGAGCTCCGTATAGATTATAATTTCTAAGTTTTTAGTATGTATATTTTACTATATTTTGCAATTTTTTGAAATCAAGGCTTGCACCCCCAATTAAAAAGCCATCAACATAAGGTATTTGCTTTAAATCACGAATGTTCATGTCTGTTACGCTGCCACCATATAATAGGAGTATAGGGTTTGTAGGAGCGTAGGTTTTTATGTGTTGATTTAGCCATGAAAACAGGTTGTTCAAATAATCTATCTGAGGGACAATTCCGGTTCCAATTGACCATATCGGCTCGTAGGCGATTAAGAACGTACTATTTTGATACGCGATAAGCTTTTGCAGTGCCGACTCCAATTGTGCTTCGAGTATATGATATGTTTCTTTATGATGGAACTGTTCCTGAGTTTCTCCTATGCATATAATGGGGGTCATATTGTTTTCAAGCACACGTAGCATTTTATCTGCTACAACTTCATTACTTTCACCAAATAAATTTCTCTGTTCGCTGTGCCCTACTAAACAATATGTGCATCCTGCTTGAAATAAAGAAAGTGCATCTACCTGTCCGGTAAATGCACCATGTTGATGTTGAGAACAATTTTGTGCACCTATATATACCCCTGTATCATGCATGTGTTGTGCGGTGGGAAACAAAGCAGGAAACGTAGGACATAAAATTAGAGCAGCTTCTTGTGCGAGTTCTTGCAATTGAGTTTTGTGTGTTATGCAAAAATCCACGGCATCGTGGAATGATTTTTGCATTTTCCAATTCGCTATATAGGTAAACTGTTGTGCCATTATGCCTCGATTATGTCTTCTGTTATAATTTCTTTGTCATGTATGATAGCTCTAGTAGTTGCTTGGTTATTATATGTACTTTGTGTTAAAAATGGCAGGGTGTTTTTTATAAAGTTTTCTTCATGTTCTTGGTAACAGAAATGTGGGCAATTGGTTTCTTTAAAGTGTAGGCGTCCACTTTCATATAATGTTTTTAAACCAAGTGCATCATTATTATAAAGATCTGATGTGAGCAGGGATTCTGTCTCAGACATAGATCCACGTATATAAAAACCAAAGTGGCAAGAAATGGCCGGCTCTACAATTTCTTCTTGAGTTGAGTTAACCATCACAAAGTTATCGAGCTTTAATAAGTTTTCTTTAAAAACAGATGTATATTCATGTTCAATTTCATTATTTAGATATGGCAAAAAACAGCATTTTGTTAAATAGTCGCGGTAATGAATTGGGTCATTCCAATAGCCTGCAAAACTTACACATTGTTGAAATGTTGATAAATAGAGTACATATGAAGCATATGATTCCATAAAATTAAGCCATATATATTTATCGTCAATAGTGCTTGGTGTGCCACAAACACCGCGATGCGGGGTGCCCCAGGTAATTAGATTGTACACGCGTGGATAATTGAATCTTTGGATAAAATAACGTGCAGTCAAACCACCTTGTGAGTGTGCAATAATATTGCATCCATTGCGTAAGTTATAATCTTCATACAATGTTTGTGCAAGTAGTTTTGCTTGGTCATACATATTCCAGAAAGAGGTTAACCTGCCCAGTCCAAGGTTAACGTTTTTTACGTATACTCCTGGCATATGTTTTCTAATTAATTCTTCGGTTGGCTGCATATCGGTATAATCAGAATTAATACCAGCAACTAGAACGACCGGTAGATATTGAGATCCTATATGCAATTCTTGCGAAAGTGGGCTATCTGCAAAGCTAGTGATGAATGAACTGAATATCAATATACTTAGTAAGTATATGTGCTTAGATACCATAATTACTCCCTTTTTTAATGGTTTAAAGTATGTTGGTCATTATGATATAAGGATTGCTTTGCAAGTCAACTTAAAAAAAGTAATATGCTTATGTATTTTTATTGTTTGTTTCTTTGAAGGGAGACTTGTTATCGCCATCATTGCCATAAAAAAGGTGTTTTAAATTTGGTAGATCAACAAGTGCGCTATCTTCAATTTTGGTTATGTTATTTTCACTTAAAAATAAATAATTAAGCTTGCTCAAGCCTACAAGCGTATTCTTTGTAATAGTGGTAATTCTGTTGGATTCCAGATAAAGAGTCTTTACTTGTGATAAATCTTGAAATGCATGATCAGCTATAATTTCTATGTTATTAGATGATATGTCGATATAATCAGCTTGACACAACCCTCTCAGACTTTTTTTTGATAAAAATTCTATGCGGTTAGATCTTAAATTAAAACTTCTTAAATTGCTTAAATATCGGCATAAATTGTCAGGAATGCGAGGTATTCTATTGCTGTTAAGATATAGACCTTCCAGAGAATTTAAACTTCTAAGAGCGTGTTTATGCAGGGAGGTAATTCGATTATAGCATATATTCAAAGATAGAAGATTTGATAACCCAGAAAACGCATGTTTTTTGAGTCTTTTGATGTGATTTTGTTTCAAGTCAAGATGTTGGAGACTGTGTAGGCAAGTAAGTGTTGGTACATCTTTTAAGTAATTATGTTGAAGATAAAGTTTTTCCAGTGCAGTAAGTCCTGCAAATGCATTATCATCAATAATTAATGTTCTATTTTCACTCAAATCTAAAAATCCTAATGCATGTAATCCTGCAAAGGTGTTACTGCGTAAGAAAGTTAATTGATTGTTACTTAAGTTAAGTTTGATTAAGTTTTTAAAATGTGTAAAAGCATACGGATATATTGTAGTGATATAATTTGATTTTAAACGTAATGCTGTGATTTCAGAGGGTAATAAATGAATGCCAGCTATACTTTTTATATGATGAATATCTAGCTGTTTACATGTACTTGTTTCATTAAATAATGCCTGATCAGAGCATGCACCAATATCAGCAATGCTCTTATCTCCTACACAAGGATTTGTAATTACTCGATCACTTAAGTAAAAAAAGTAGCTGATAGCAGCAAAAATAGATTGTATGGTATTATCCATATGTTCATTTGTTGTACCAAGAGCAAAAATGGGATGATATTTTTCATTAATAGCTTGCTTTAATTGATATGGAATATCTGCAAGGGTAAATGCTGGATGCGTATCAGTCTTTTCAAAAAAATGGGGATCGTATTTTAAGATAGGTGCTTGTGTATATACATGTTTGATTATATTAATGAGCAGTTTTACTGTATGAGCTTTGAATTGTTGTACTGGAATAAGATTGGTTGGTATTGAGGAATCAATAATATCCTGTATGAGAGGCATAAGTTGCGCAGTAGATCGATCAATGTCAACTTCCACATTGTCTTTACATAAAAATGTTATTTTTTCAGCCTGATGAAAAAGTGTGTTTTCAGGTTCCATGGATTGTATTAAGAATGTAATACATGTAATTAATATACAGCATGTTAGTATGTGCTTGAAAATCATAATGGCCTGGGTGTGAATAGTTAAAATAACTGGTCATTATGATATAAGACGTGTCTTATAAGTCAACAATGTGTGAGGGATAAAAATTTCTGTCGCTAGAATGTTATTCTTACATTTGGTAATTGTTCCCGTATACGATCTTTGGTTGCTTGGTCGAGCTGATTATCTTTGAGCCTGAGTTGTTGTAAATTATTAAGGCCAGCAAAGACATTATCAGCAATAGAAGTTAGTTGATTATTACTCAGACTGAGCAGTTGTAAATTGTTAAGGCCAGCAAAGGCATGTTCAGGAATAGAGGTTAGTTGATTATTACCGAGCCAGAGCTGTTGTAAATTGTTAAGGCCAGTAAAGGCATTAGCAGCAATAGAAGTTAGCTGATTATTACCGAGCCTAAGTTGTTGTAAATTGTTAAGGCCAGCAAAGACATTATCAGCAATAGAGGTTAGTTGATTACTACTGAGCCAGAGATGTTGTAAATTGTTAAGACCAGTAAAGGCATGTTCAGCAATAGAGGTTAGTTGATTACTAGTCAAACTGAGCTGTTGTAAATTGTTAAGACCAGCAAAGGCATTATCAGCAATAGAAGTTAGTTGATTATTACTCAGACCGAGCATTTGTAAATTGTTAAGGCCAGCAAAGGCATGTTCAGGAATAGAAGTTAGTTGATTATTATGGAGCCAGAGGTGTTGTAAATTATCACGAATATCCTGAGGCAACAAATGAAGCCCTACAATACTTGTTATATTTTTATTTTTTAAATCAAGTGTATTATCGAATATTGGAGGCGATTGATTGTATGCAATCAAATCAGCAATACTCTTGCCACCTTGCATGACTGTTTGTACCCAATCAAGACCTAAGAAGTCGGCAGCTTGCATAAATGCTGTATTATTTTGCAACCCCTGTGCAGTAATTATATTTCTAACTTGCTCAGGAATATCAGCGGGTGTGTAAGCAGGGTGTTTATCAGTTTGTTCAAAGAATAGAGGATCTAATTTTAACACTGGTGCTTGCGTGTATACTTCTTCCACAATATCTACAATTGATTGCAAAGTAGCTCCATCAAATAATTCGAATTTTATAGTACGGGTTTCTGCTTCTTGAAGTCCAGGTGTAAGCATATTCTGAATGGTTGGAATTCTTTGCGCAGTTTCTCGTGCTATATTGATTTGTTTGCCGTCTTTGCCAACCAGAGTTATGTGGGTTTCTTTTTGCATGCCCAGGATTGAGCTACTGAGTGTTATGAGCCCAAGAATAACGAGTAACCTTTTCATGCTTTTCATACAACCATCCTTTTTATGATACCTGCAGAATACCTATTTACTACAAACCTTAGCAGATATCATTTACAAATAGCAATAGTTAGCAAAGGAGGGAGAAAATTAGCTATGTAGGGTAAGGTTGAGCTTAAAAATGTATGAAAACTGGTTATTACTTTTTCTTATCAACTACAATAGTATTTCCTTTCATGGTTGCCTGGAGATCTTTAACCTCCGGGTTGGCAAGCATGAATTGGGATAGTGGTACGGCAATATCGCGTTGAATGACCCGTTTTAGCGGACGAGCACCAAACTCCGGTTCATAACCACGTTCGGCTAGTTCTTTGATAACCGCTTCTGTTACATGCAGAGAAAGACCCTGCTCGTGTAAACGAGCAATTAGTTTATTAATATGTAAGTGGGCGATTTCAAGTACATCTTTTTGACTGAGTTTATTAAAGAACACAATATCATCAATACGGTTCAAGAATTCCGGCCTGAAGGTTTGATGCAATATTTTTTCTATTTTTTGTTTTACTTCTTCGGTCAACTTAGGTGCTTCTAATATAATGTGTGAGCCAATATTAGACGTCATAATAATGATGGTATTTTTAAAGCTTACCGTGCGTCCTTGGCTGTCAGTCAGACGCCCTTCATCAAGAATCTGCAAAAAGATATTAAACACTTCTGGATGTGCTTTTTCAATTTCATCGAACAATATCACGCTGTATGGTTTACGGCGCACTTGTTCAGTCAGCTGGCCACCTTCTTCATATCCCACGTACCCGGGAGGAGCACCAATCAAACGTGCTACTGCATGACGTTCCATATATTCAGACATATCTATGCGAATAATGGCTTTTTCATCATTAAATAAAAAGTCTGCTAATGTTTTGGCAACTTCAGTTTTACCCACACCGGTAGGGCCTAAGAATAAAAATGAACCAATCGGCTTGTTCGGGTCAGTCAGCCCGGTACGATGTAGTTGAATGGCATGTGCAACTTTTTCGACTGCTTCATCTTGCCCAATAACTCGTTGTTTTAATATGTTTGGTAATTCTAATAGTTTTTGTTGTTCTGTTGCTTTGAGTTTTTCTGCTGGAATACCGGTCCAGCGTGCCAGTACTTTGGCAATATCATCTTCATCAACTTGTTGCTTAATTAGTGTTGTACGCAGTGTTTTGAGCTTTTCTTGTTCTTGTTCGAGCTGCTTGTTGAGTTTCTCAATAGTGCCATATTTTATTTCTGATGCTTTGTCATAATTGTATTCACGTTCTGCAAGTTGATACTGATAAGTTGCTTCTTCAATTTTGCGTTTAATGTCTTTGATTTTTTCTAATGGTTTTTTTTCAGCTTCCCACTGCACACGTAGTGTTTTATGTTGTTCTTTCAGATCGGCCAGTTCTTTTTCTAGGGCTTTCAGGCGATTTTGTGCTGTTGGGTCTTCTTTTTCTTTGGCAAGAGCAACTTTTTCTATTTCCAGCTGCCGTATGCTGCGCTCAAGTCTGTCGAGCGCTTCAGGTTGTGCGTCAATAGTCATTTTTACCATAGAAGCTGCTTCATCAACCAAATCAATTGCTTTATCCGGTAAGAATCTGTCTGGAATATTTTTTGTTGCCAATACAACTGCATCAACTAACGCTTGATCTTTAATGCGAATACCATGGTGTAGTTCTAATCGTTCTTTTATGCCGCGTAAAATAGAAATAGCATCTTCTACCGATGGTTCTTGTACTACAACTGGTTGAAACCTGCGTTCAAGTGCCGCATCTTTTTCTATGTACTTTTTGTATTCCTTAAGCGTAGTGGCGCCAATGCAGTGTAATGTGCCGCGAGCAAGAGCTGGTTTGAGCAAGTTAGATGCATCCATACCGCCACCAGTTGATCCTGCGCCAACCAACATATGTAACTCATCGATGAATAGAATAACGTTGTCTTTACTTTGTTCTATCTCTTTAAGAACACTTTTGAGTCTGTCCTCAAATTCTCCTTGATATTTAGCGCCGGCAATAAGTAGCCCAAGATCGAGTGATAGTATTTTTTTATTTTTTAAACTTTCCGGAACATCATGATCAACAATCCGTTGTGCAATACCTTCTACAATGGCAGTTTTACCCACACCCGGTTCTCCAATGAGTACGGGATTGTTTTTGGTGCGACGAGACAATATTTGCATAACCCGTCTAATTTCTTCATGACGACCAATAACCGGATCAAGTTTGCCATCTTGTGCTTGCTTGGTGATATCTATACAGTATTTGTTAAGTGCTTGGTATTGTGTATCAGCTGTCTTGCTATCGACAGAGCGACCTTGTCTGAGTGTATTCATGTACGTGAGTATAGTTTTTTCAGTCAATTGATGTTGTGTAAAAAATGTTCGTATTTCTTCTGGTAGGTGTGTTGTGGATACGCATGCAAGTAGTAGGTGCTCAAGGCTGATGTATTGATCACCTAGATTATGTGCTTGTTGGTTACAATTCTGGAAAAACCCTTGAGTTGTTTCATCAATGCCAAGCTCACCACCATATACTTGTGGTAATCGTTCAATATGTTTTTCAGTGAGTTCGAATAATCCAGTGAGTGGGACATTGAATGAATGCAGTAATGATTGAATAAGATCATGGTCAATCAATGCTGCCAAAATATGCAAAGGTTTTAAAACTGGATTATGATGTTGCTGTGCGATATAAATACTGTTCTGAATAACATCTTGTGCTGCATTTGTTAATTTTTCAGCAAATTGACCGTTCATGATGCCTCCTTATTGCAGTATCGATTTTTTCCTTTTTAGGCGATGGTAGCTAATAGCAAAATGATGTGCATAATCGCGTAGTGCAATTAATAATTTTCCTATGTTTGTTTGTATATCCAGGTGTATGCCATCTTTCATGGTAGAACTATACAAGATTTCTTCGCGCTTTGCCAAGCTTGCAAAAAATCCATACGGTATTGCCTGTTGTGCAGCATGTAGTTGTCCTTTCCCACCATCAATCAATATAAGATCAGGTATATCATCACTATCTTTATATCTGCGTGCGACAATCTCTTGTAGTGCGGCATAATCATTTTGTGTATCAAGAGTTTGAATTTTGAATCGACGGAATTTGTTTTTGTCCGGTTTGCCATTGGTAAAGCGCACGCATGAACCTACAATATATTTACTTTGAAAGTGTGAAATGTCAAAGCAATCAATGGTGCGTACTGGATGAGGCAATGCGAGTAGGGCTTGTAATACGTATGCGGTTTCATCTGCATCTATATGTGCATATGGTGTAGGTGTAGTAGTGGCGAATATATGCTGAGCGTATTTTGCTGTGTGATATTTTGTATCAAGTGTATTAAAGATACTGTCTATATTATCTAGGTATTGGACTAAACGCTTTGCTTGTTCAAACTCGAATTTGCGTGTGTGTTCAGCTATTTTAGTTTTTAGGTTATGTAAAAATCCTTGGTGGTTTTTTTTGAGTGCATCATGTGCAAGTTGTAATCTAAACATATATGCATCACGATCAAAGTCATTTTTGCAATTACCCGGACATGTGCCCAGGTGATAATTTAAACAGCCATTTTCTAGCGTTTTATTACATAGCTTAAGACGAAAAGTATGCATTAAAAAGTCATGTACGCGCCGTGCGTCTATTTTTTGCAAAAAGGGGCCAAAATAAGTTCCCTTTTCTTTTTTGTTACGTACTACCTTGATAGTAGGCATGTCACCTTGGGTAAATACTATGTATACGAATGGCTGGCCATCTTTAAAGAGCGTATTGAATTTTGGTCTGTGTTCTTGAATAAGTTGTGCTTCAAGCAATAAAGCCTCATCTTCATTCTTGGTGATTATAAAGTCTAGGTCAGCATATTCTGCTCGCAAGGCTATGACTTTCCAATCTTTATTGTGATCTTGGAAATAGGAGTGTACACGGTTTTTAAGGGATTTTGCTTTGCCAATATAGATAACCGTGTCTTGTTGATTTTTAAATAGATATACGCCAGGTAATGCCGGCAGGGTTTTGGTAAGTTTTGTGTGCATATGGGTACTCCCAAGAAATCTCTCCATCTATAGCTAGTATAGCAAAAAATGGCTTAGTTGCCTATGGGTGCTAGGGTCAGCTTGAAGCTGTTTTTCTTGAATAAATGGTGTATTCCTGCTTGCGCTAGCTCTGGGCTGTGTGGTAATCCATATATAGCCAAGAAGGCATTAACCGAGCATTGGAGCTTGGCTATAGGGGTTATGCGACTATGGGTTGCATGGTCATCTGATACTGCAACAAAATGCACATACTGATTGCCATGTGATCGTAAAATACTCATCAGATCATACATACTTTGCAAGGATGCTAGCCGATCATTTTTACGATATCCAATAAATATAGGTAATGTTGGGCTGATTAAGTGTGCTTTGTCCAACAAATTATCGCGCGCTGTATTAAAGCTGGGGAAATAACGATCGAAAAAATTGTACAGTAATATATCAGACTTTGGTAACCAATTGAGATAACTTTTTGCGAGCTGATTAGTCATATCTTTTGTTGAGACAAAGGGAGATAATAATACCAATGCTTTTAGATTTTTTGGTTGTTCAGTTGCAAATTCTAACAATGCTTTACCACCGCGGCAATCACCGATACCAACTAAGTCTGCATGAGGATGTAACTTGGTAACTTCATTCCATACGGTTTTCAAGCAAGCAACATCAAGGTCTTGTCCAAAATTAAAATAATCACGCGTATCTGGATAATCAAATGTAATACATGGTGCATCGTGAATAATATTATCTTTAATGAATGCATGCGCTGCAATTGCGCAGCCACCATTTTTTATTAACTCTAAATAATCATCAGTCAATGGTACATTACGTTTGGCGTATCCGCGTGATGAAATAAAAATTACTTTATGGTCGGGATATGGCTTGATGCCGCGATCCACTGACACAATTTTTTGTGGCTTTTGTTGGTCATCGGTTACTACCAATTGTACATGCTCAGATTTTTTATTCTGCACGATAGTATCAACAAGATCATTAATACCTATAGAAGTTTGTATATCATGCGTGTGATCGATTGATTGAGCCGGTCCAAAGGTGTACACGTTCAAGTTATCTTTTGAAGGTATAAACGGTTCGGGCGTACGTGGTTTGAATAAAGTGTATATGCCAACAATACTTACGCTACATACCGTAATTGCAAATAATGATTTGAAGTATGAAGTTTGAGTAGTGTGAACGTGTATAAGCAATGTACTTAAAATAATTATTGGTGTTATTTTCATGTGATTAAAAAAAAATATTTTTTGTTTTGCGCACTCAACTAAAAAAAGTATACTAGGTACCAATTAAACATGTCTAACATATATCCTATTTTGCGATAATGAGGTTACAGTAATGATTTTTCGTTTAAAAAATTTCTTAATTCTTTTTGGTGTCTTACTGAGTGGTTGGCTAGGCTGGTCTTCATATGCTTATTTTTTTGATATGTCAGTACCGCATGTACGAATTATGGGAATTGAAGATAGCAACTATTATGCGGGTGAAGTTTCTTGTGTATTTTCTTGTGATAAAAAAGGTGTAATATCTATTGTGCTTGATGATCAGCAACAATTAGTGAATAATTTTAGATTAAATAAAAGCCAACAAGAACAGCCATTTACTATCCCAACTAAAACCATTGCAAATGGCAAACATGTTCTGAAAGCAGAATTTGTTGATTCTACCTATCATAAAAATAAGACTATCATCGAGCGAGAATTTTATGTAGATAACTTGCCATTGCAAGCAGCATTCACCAAGACAGAATCTGATCTTAAAGTATTGCAGGGCCGCACATTACACTTACAATTTCAAGTAAGTAAACCGATTCGTTCTGCACGTGTACAAGCATTAGCAAATACCTATGAATGTTTTCCCGAATCTAAGAATTCTTTAGTGTATGAATGTTTTATTCCTATTACCTGTGAAGAAAATCCGAACGAATATTTACTATCAGTTGATATAACCGATCGTGTTGGTAATACCCTGCATGTTGATAACAAATTTCAGGTAGTTATGTATCCTTTCAAAAAAACAACACTGCAAGTTGATGCAGAAAAAATTAAGCACGAAGAAGAAATGGGTATATCTATGAAAGAGTTAGAAGATCAGCTACAAGTGCTTGCACAGAGTTCTCCTCATGAAAAATTATGGCGAGGGACTTTCTGTGCGCCGATTGATATTCAACGTGTTACCTGTGAATTTGGTACGATACGTACCACGCAACATAAAGGGCGCTATGCACATAAAGCTCTTGATGTAATTAATACACCAAAGAGTGTAGTGTGGGCTCCACAGGATGGACAAATCGTTTTGAAAGAGCGGTATGACGCGAGTGGTAACACGGTGGTTATTGACCATGGTTGTGGGGTGCTGTCTTTATTTTTCCATCTTGATGATTTTGCAAAAATAAACGTTGGCGACAAAATTGCCAAAGGTAATCCAATTGGCACACTTGGCAAAACTGGCTATGCAACTGGTTATCATTTGCATTGGGAGATGCGTGTCAACAACATTGCAGTTGATCCGATGCAATGGACTAAAAATACATTTTAAAATAGACTGCGGTGTAAAAGCCGCAGTTTTTTTTCAAGGAGAATAGTATGTATTTTATGCCAAAGCGTCATCGCTTGTATGCTTGGGTTGCGCATATAGCACCTCGATATAGATATATGATTACCTTCAGTGGTTTATGTGGTATTGCTGCCTTATGGTGGTTTTGTATATATCAACCTATTACCAGGACGATAGCATCATATATGGCTACCGGATGTTTATTCGAGAAACAAAGCATGATGTATTTTAAGAAACAAAATAATACACAAGATGTTGCATATCTTACTGATTTACGCCAAGAAATAGATGCGTACAAACAAGATAATCTTGAGCAACAAAAACAATGTGCACAAGCGTTAATGTGTGTACAGCAAGCAGGGCTCTACGTACGTTCGTATGCAAAACAACACGAGAAACAAAAAGATTGGTATGCCAGTAGTCCTATACAGTTTAGTTTTTCTGGATCTTTAGAACAAATTGATTCATTTCTTACACAATTACATAATTTACGTCAGTTGATGACATGTACGCACATACAATATGTTCGAACAGAGCAAGATACATATATGTGCACGTGTCTTATTAAAATATTGCGTATTTCCTAGAAAAAATAACCCCTTCAACTTAGAACAAGCTGAAGGGTTAGGGGGTGAACAATACGGAAGATGTATTGCTCATGTAGGGACATTATATAATTTTTATGAACGTAACAATAGAATATTCATGTGTCAAGCCTACTGATTTTAGCCCTTATTTAAAAACATTTTTTAGGGCCTAAAATAATGATTAAGTTCCCAATCAGTTATTGTAGTGTTGAATGAACGTAATTCTTTTGTTTTAAGGTGAACAAATTCTTCTAAAGCTTTTTCTCCAAGTAATTCTTTAATAAATGAGCTATTCTTCAAAATATCCAAGGCTTGGCTTAATGATGTTGGTAATGAACGAATATGTTCTTTATCTAATTGTTCTGATGTGTATTCATATAACGAATGCTCAACAGCATTGGGTAATGGTTCTTTGTTTTGTATACCCTCAAGTCCTGCATGGAGTAATGCAGCAAACACAAGATATGGGTTACTCATAGGATCTGGTGAGCGGATTTCTGCGCGTACTGCATTACCGTTTCCTTCATTAATATGAGGAATACGTATGAGCGCACTTCTATTTTTGGTTCCCCAGCAAACGAATATTGGTGCTTCATAGCCAGGAACAAGTCGTTTAAAGGAGTTTACCGTAGGGTTTAGAATTGCGGTAATTTCTTCTGCGTGTTTGAGTATGCCAGCAATAAAGTGTTGAGCAATGTCAGAAAGTTTATAGGGATTTTGTGGATCATAGAATGCATTACGGTTATTAACATGATCATATAAGCTGAAATGAACATGCATTGCACTGCCATTTTGACCAAATACCGGTTTTGGCATAAAGGTTGCCTCAAAACCGCCCAGAGGTGCTAACGATGCAATAGTATGCTTTGCGAGCATAACTTGATCAGCAAGTTCTAATGCATCTCCATAGCGAATACTTACTTCAAGTTGTCCATGGGCAACTTCATGATGTAATTTTTCTATTTTTATGTTTTGTTCGCTTAGTGCGCGTAACATATGTTTTTTAAAACGTGCAACCCCTACATTTGTTTCGGGCGTAAAATAGTTACGATTGTCAGAAGGTATTTGTTTGCCGTGTTCATCTTTTTTGAACAAAAAGAATTCTAGTTCAGGTCCTACCACAAAGGTGTACCCCATAGCATGAGCACGAGCGAGTTCTTTTTTGAGGATGTAACGTGGATCGCCTTCATATGGTGTGGTTTCATTACGGCCTATATCACAAATTACACATGCCGAGCGGTCGGGGTTTTGCGTCCATGGTATATCTCGAGCGGTATTGATATCTGGTTTAAGGAGCATATCGCTATCTTTAATACTGGTGCATCCAGGTACAGATGACCCATCAAAGCAAATACCGTCTTGCATTGCACGGTCAACGAGCCAAAAAGGATACGTTACAGATTTAAAGGATCCGCTTAAATCGGTAAACATGAAGTCTACAAATTGGATACGTGCTCCTGGAGTAGGCTCTTCCAACGGTTGATTCTGAGGAGTTTCTTGAGAATGGATGTTAACGGTTAAAAGTACTAAAAAAATCATAGATATATGTTTTTTCATAAAGTTTCCTTTTTTTAGCCGGAGGGTAACCAAAGTTGGTCAAATAATACCAGTATCTGCCTAACAGTCAATACGCTTCATGATATTGCTCGTCTGCTATATGGGTATTATGGGGAATTTTTAAGGATAAAATAGGCTTTTTTTAATAAAATTGTTGCAATACTCAATTGACTATTTGTAATATAGTTATAGAAGATATAGTAAATACCTATATCAGTTTTAATTAGGAAAAATTAAAAGGTTAAAAAAAGAGGGAAATTGTATGAAAAAACAAGTAATGCTTATCCTTACATGTGCAAGTTTTGTGTGTGGTGCGCAGGTGAAGGCAGCAGAAGATGCAAAAAGCGGTTGGTTCCCATGGATTAAAGAGAGCACACCTTATTATGAATCAGCAACACAAATGAAAATAGAGCAGAATGAAATGGAACAAAGACAAATAAGAATGAAGATACAACAATTAGAACAGCAAATAAGCAAGTCAGAAATGAATTGTGAGCAGGCGCAAGGATATACAAAGAGCGCCGTATGTGATTTTGCTAGCCAAGATATTCCAAGTAAAGAAGTAGAAAAGAATATATTGCAGCGTCGTTTAGATAATTTACAGAAAAAACATACTGAATTAATGCAAAAACGTATGACTGAAAGAAATGCTAAAAAATAATAAGAAATAAATTGTTAGTTAAAATAAAAGGAAGTGTATGAAAAAGCAATTGTGGTTAATGTTATTAGTAGTATCAGCAAGTGGGTCATCTATGTTTGCGGTTCACATGAATATGTCTGCACAATACAAAAAAGTAGATATGTATGAAGATGCGATTAAAAAACATGCTGATAATATTGAGGATGCTATAGAGTCTTTTGTGTCTCAAAATAATCTTGATAAGACGCAATACAGATTAGTAAGCAAATGGGAAAAAGCAGTTATTAGACATGCAGATAATATTGAAGACATGATTGAAAAATGTTGTAAACAACAGTTATGTTTACCTGTTCATAATAAAATAAATAAAGAACTGCAACTACTTGATCGCACATCTGGTTATTTGATAAGTAATGCAAACAAATTTCTAGAAATGTACCCAGATGCTCAAGCATTACACAATAAAATAAATGATGAAATAGAACAGCTTAATAAAGCAATCTCGAATTTTGAAAAAGAAGTGAATGCTTTTATCCAGCAACATAATCAATAGAATTTAATAAAGAGAATAATATTATTAATAATAAAAAAAGGAGAGTAGGAACATGAAGAAACAATTGGCAATAGCGTTGCTTATGACATCAGTAGGTGCATCAATGTCGGCGCTAGCACACCGAGGCAGTATATACGAAGGTGTAGAAGCGTGGGGTAAGAACATTGAGAAATATGCAGGTAACGTTGAAGATGCCCTTGAATCATTTGTAAAAGAGAACAACCTTAAGCAAGAGCAAATTAAAGCAGTAAAAATTAATGAAGATCGTGTTTCACAACAAACACACAATATTGTAAAGAAAATTCAAAAATGTTATGAGCTAGAAAAAAATTGTGTAAACATACAAAGTAGTGTTAATTCTGGATTAGGGATGCTTGATCAAGAATTTGATAATCTACAAGCAAATGCACGTAAATTCTTAAAAACGTACCCAAGTGCTACTATGTTGAGTGAAAAAGTAAACTTTGAACTTAATCAGTTGAGTGATGCAATTGCGCAATTCAATGAAAAAGTAGAAGCATTTATGGAACAACATAGATAAATAAATATGTATGTAAATAAAAAAAGGAGCTTGTAAATTAGGCTCCTTTTTTTATTTTAAATATCTAAATCTTCAAGTAGATTTTCTACACGAGCGAGCTTGTCAAAGACGGTCAAATGGGGTGGTTATTTGAAATTTGATTGACGGGGTCTGTTTATTGGTGCAATCTAAAAGAAAGCAGAATATCATTTCTAGTAAGGCAATCTAGGCCTAAGCACTCATGAACATATTGATTTTTTTTAAAAACACTTCATTATTCCGTATCGGTATCATAGTTTTTACCTTGGGATCAAGCTTACTCTTGATGGGAGATCTTTCTGCATTGATTCAACAGTACTACCGAGGTAAAAGAAGTATAGAGGTAACCGTCTTTGTGCATGGTTCTGTCTACACGGTACTTTCTATGCTTGATGCAAAACGTGTTTTGAATGATGCATTACAAGAAAATTCACCCTATGTAAATTTGGTCAAAAGTGTGCGCAAAAACCCGCTGATTTGGCAAGATCAAATTATGGTAGCTGAAGGATTGCATCCATTTGATCAGGTATACATAGATCAATTTTTTGCACGTACCTTAATTCCAGATGATCGTCCAAAAGCTGCTTATCAGTTTATTCCGGTATATGACAAACTATTTCAGGCGCATAATGCCCATGTTGAGAGAAAATATTACTTATTCGGTCATTTGGGTTTATTGAGCCAGCGGTATCGCCGTAATGCAGCAGATGAACTGTATCATGCATTATGTGATGAACTAGCCAAATTACAGAAAAAATACTGGCAGGTGCGTGTTACGCTGATTGCACATAGCCATGGTGGTAACATTGTACTGAACTTGGCGGATGTACATGAGCAGTGCAAAAGAAGTCTTGCAATAGATAATGTGGTTATGTTTGGTACGCCAATACAACCAGAAACAGTTATGCACGCATATCACCCTATATTCAAGCGTATTATCAATTGTTATTCAGATGGCGATAATGTACAAAATAATGATCGTTTTTCTACCAAAGAACGTTATAGCTACAAGCGTATCTTTGATGAAAAAGCTACACTTAATTGTCCTGATGTGCATGAAAACAAGATTTATGATGTACGTTTATTATTGAATGGCAACAAGCGTACTATTGGTCATACACATATGTGGCTTATGGGGCGTGAAAAAAAGATTAGTGATACATTCGATCCACTACCTATTGCGATACTAACACCGTTATTGCTCGATTTATTTGATAAACGTGAACTAACATTAGATGCAGATCACATAGATTGCAATATTGTAGATACGTATCACGTTTTACGTTTGGAACTTGCTCATTTTGAAAAACAGGATGTATTAACTACCTCGCTTGATGTGCATAACTCTATGGTTTCTATGTGTAACTTGGTTAAAGAAAATTGGATGCCAATCGATAAATCACGCATGCTACTGTTTAACTATCAAACCGGAGCAGCACTTTGGCAAGCGTTTCAAGAGTGGCGACACTATAATCATACTGCTTAGGTAATAATATACACCAGGGTATTATGTTGTTATACTGCAACAAAATATTTTCACTTAATTGCAAAAAAAGGATTTTTTCTATGAAAAAACTAGCTATAAGCATCCTGATTATTAGTACTGTTATTTCTGCTCAAACACCGCAACAATGGGATACTGCTTTATTTACTGATTTGCAAGATGCAAGTAAAAAATTTGTGATTGGTCATATACAGGCAACTAGTCAAGTACTGGGCATGTGTGCTGATGCAACGGAAAAAGGTGCAGATGCGTTCTTGGAATCATATAACATGCTGATGCAATATTATACTCAAATTGCTACCGGTGGATTTATTCCTTTTAATGATGAATATAAAGAAGTTATGTTGCCAGCGTTTCCCGCGCTGGCGATCTTGCCTACATTTGATATTGCATGGAAAAAAATTGAACAGCTCATGCCGCATGATGAGCAAGATTTGGATAAGGCACTTAAACGTGCAACCAATAAAGCATTACGTAACAAAACATATAAGAGTGAAATTAAAAAAGTATTCCTTGATCAAGTACAAGAATTACAAAAATACGTTGATTATATTAATACGCATTATACACAACTGGTTAATGAGCTTAAAGAAGAACAAGATGCATTGCTGGCAGAGTTTATGAAACAGATGCAGCCATAACGAATAGAATCTATGTTGTAACGTGAGAAAGCGCCTACTCGGGCGCTTTTTTTGTTGATAATACGGGTTATCATTTACATTTTACAAGTCATTATTACACTAAAAAGTGTAGAAATGCGAATATATCCACTTTTTCTTAGGTAAATCTTTATGAAATTAATTCGATTAATAATATTGAGTTTTATGGTAGTATTTTTGCCCATATGCGCAGCGAACCCATTATATACTGCCAAAGCATGGGCCGGGATTAAGGTGAAATCGGTTATGTGGTACGTTGGATGTTTTCGCAAATTGACAAAGAAAGAGCGTGCAGTGGTAATCAAAACGCTCAAGATGTTACAAAACACGGTGCGTACCGGGTTGAAGATTACGGATAAAAACAATATAAGTGCGCACATATTACAGGGAATCCCGGTGGTTGCACAGGGATATTTACTTGCCAAAACATGGTCTCCTGACACGGCTGACCGCATTATGAAGAGTGCTATTAATCCCGTGTATGGGATGGCATTGGAGGCATTTGCAGATAAATATAACATTGACGCAACAGTCCCTTATGATCAACTCATTAAACAAAGCGGATTGCCTCAACATGAGGCAATATATGAATTGTATGTACTTGGGTTGCAGGCAATCACAACGTGTCTTTGGTGGGCATTATGGTAAAGGTATACCGTAATTTTTCTATTATATTTTTTGTTTTTTGTGTTACCGCGCAATTGCATGGTATGGAATCTGACTTTGCGATGGACAAGCAAGATGCTCCAACTAACGTAGAAATCCCCACGCTCCAAGTACTGTGTTTGCAAAAATTTTGCAAAGAAATACAAGAAACATTGGATGAAGAAGGAATACAAGAAGCAGAACAACTTGCATATTTGAATCCGGAAATTGTGGCGCCAGAACTAGCAAATCAAATTAAAAAAGAATTGGTGCAAGTTGTTGAGCTCTATACAAAATCCATGTCGCTAAAAGGTCACAATGATTGTGTCTCATGTTTAGTATATAATGAGGCTGACAAGCGATTATTCTCAGGATCTGATGATTGCATTATTAATATATGGGATACCAATACTGGCGTGTGTACACAGACATTAAAGGGTCATACTGATCGTGTCCAATGTCTGGTATATGATGCAGCTAGTAAGCGATTGTTCTCAGGATCTAATGAGCATACTATTAGAATATGGGATACCAGTATCGGTACTTGTGCACAGACATTAGAAAGCCATACTGATAATATTCTCTGTCTGGTATATGATGCAGTTAGTAATCGATTATTTTCAGGATCTAATGATTGTACTATTAACATATGGAATACCAATACCGGTACATGTATACAGACACTAGAAGGCCATATTAAATGGGTTGCATGTTTGGTGTATGATACAGATAATAACCGATTATTCTCAGGATCTGGTGATTGCGCTATTAATATATGGGATACCAATACTGGTACTTGTACACAGATATTAAAACACCATACTAATTGGACTCTCTCTCTAGTATATGATGCAGTTAGTAAGCGATTGTTCTCGGGATCTAGTGATAAAACTGTCAGAATATGGCAACCAGGATCATTTGCGTACACATTGTGTACATTGGCAGTCTGTAGCGTAAAAGACAAAGATAAATTGGATAATGTGAAGGCATCACAAACATACCAACAATTGTCTGATGAAGAAAAAGAAGCAATAGATCGGCACATTAAAAGATTAAAACAATGATGCAAAGAAAATTATATGTTATAAGTTTTCTTATGTTATTTACCACACAATTGCATGGTATGGAATCTGACTTTACTATGGACAAGCAAGATGTTCCAACCAACGTAGAAATACCCACACTCCAAGCATTGTGTTTGCAAAAGTTTTGCAAAGAAATACAAGAGACATTGGATGAAGAAGGAATACAGGAAGCAGAACAACTGCCGTACTTGAATCCGGAAATTGTGGCACCGGAAATAGCAGATCAAATTAAAAAAGCATTAGTGCAAGATGTTGGATTATATAAAAAATCAGCATTACTAAAAGGCCACACTGATAGTATTACATGTTTGGTATATGATGCAGTTAGCAAGCGATTATTCTCAGGATCCAATGGGTTGATACATGACGATAATACTATCAAAGTATGGGATACCAATACCAGTACGTGTACACAAATATTAGAAGGTCACACTGGTGGGATCATATGTCTAATTTATGATGCAACGAGCAAGCGATTGTTGTCAGGATCTGATGATAATACTATCAGAATATGGGACGCCAATACTGGTGCGTGCATGCAGACATTAGAAGGTCATACTGATAGTATTGCATGTCTGGTGTATGATGCAGTCACTAACCGATTATTTTCAGGATCTGATGATAATACTATCAGAATATGGGACGCCAATACTGGTGTGTGCGTACAGATACTAGAAGACTATGCTGGTTGGATCAGATGTCTAGTTTTTGATACGGCTAGCAAACTATTATTCTCAGGATCTGATTATAATATTGGAATATGGAATGCTGATACTGGTACGCGTATACAAGGATTAAGAGAAAGACATCCTCAATGTTTGGTGTATGATGCAACGAGCAAGCGATTATTCTCAGGGTCTTGGGAAAGCACTATTGGGGTATGGGATACCAATACCGATATATGGGAAGATAAATTAAAAGGCCATACTAATGGGGTCGAATGTATAATTTATAATGCAGCTACCAAGCGATTATTTTCAGGATCTGCTGATAATACTATTAGAATATGGGATACCAATACTGATATGTGTACACAGATATTAAAAGGTCATACTAATAGTATTGCATGTCTGGTGTATGATGCAGTCACTAGCCGATTATTTTCAGGATCTAATGATTGGGATATCAGAATATGGGACGCCAATACTGGTGTGTGCATGCAGACATTAAAAGGCCATACTGATTGGGTCAAATGTCTAATTTATGATGCAGATACCAAACGATTGTTCTCAGGATCTGATGATAATACTATTAGAATATGGCAACTAGGGTCATTTGGATACACATTGTGTGCATTAGCAGTGTGTAGCACAAAGGACAAAGATAAATTGAATAATGTGAAAATATCACAAACATACCAACAATTGTCTGATGAAGAAAAAAAAGCAATAGATCGGCACATTAAAAGGTTAAAAAAATGATGCAAAGAAAATTACATGTTATAAATTTTCTTGTGTTATTTACCGCGCAATTGCATGGTATGGAATCTGACTTGGTGATGGATAAGCAAGATACTCCAACTAACGTAGAAATTCCCACGCTCCAAGCGCTGTGTTTGCAAAAGTTTTGCAAAGAAATACAAGAAACATTGGAGCAAGAAGGTATTCGAGCAGTTGAGCGGCTTCCATACTTAAAAAAAAGATTTATTAAAAAAAATAAAATTCATAAACATATCGTACAGCAAATACAAGAAGCTTATGTTAAACAAAGTGGCATATATCAAAAGACAACATCTCTACAGAACAATGATAATTTTTGTATGTGTCCTTTGGCATATGATGCGGTGCATAATCGATTATTCTCAGGATCTAATGGTTATGAGAGGATCGTAATTAAAATATGGGATATAGAAAGTGGTAAGTTGATAAAGATATTAAGTCAGATAAATGATGATCCCGTTGTTTGTTTGGTATATGATGCGGCATATGATCGATTATTTTCAGGATATGAGGATCACATTATTAGAATATGGGACACTAATACCGGTGCGTGTATACAAATGCTAGAAGGTCATACTTATCCGGTCGAATGCCTAGTGTATGATGTGGCACGAGACCGCTTATTCTCAGGATCTAGGGATAATACTATTAGAATATGGGATGTAATGAGTGGTGAATGTATGCATACTCTAGAAGGTCATACTAGAGACATTACCTGTTTAGCATATGATGCGGTACAAGATCGATTATTCTCTGGATCTGATGATGGCACAATTAAAATATGGAATACAATGAGTGGTAAGTGTACACAAACACTGTTTTGCTCACATGATTTAGTTGGATTAGCATACAATGCAGCAGATGGACATTTGTTTTCAGCAGAGAATTCTTCTAGAGGTAGTGACACCGCGATTAGAGTATGGGATATTGTACATGGTGAATGCATACGAAAGCTGTGTTTTCATTGTAGTAGGGCTCTATGTCTGATAGATCATGAACAGTTGTCAAACCCAGAGCATGTTCTTGGTATATATAATAATGGAGCACCAGGGTGCTTGTTTTCCAAATCGGATGATAAAGCGATTACCGTATGGGATACACCGTATGGTCAGTGCATACAAGGAGAGGATATTTATATTAGAAATGAAAGGAATAGAGTACTCATGCATTCAGTATGTGATGTGGCGTATGCTCGATTATTCTCAGGATCTAGTAACAAGACAATTAAAATATGGGGTATAAGCGAGTGGCGTAATACACTGTATAATTCACGCCTGCAAACGCTATTTTCCTCTACTATATATGATAAAGCACAAGACCGGTTATTCTCATTATCCGGCAAATCAATTGACATATGGAAGCCGGCTTCATTTACGTATGCATTGTGCCGGCAAGCAATAAGTAATATAAAGACCCAGAAAGACGGTATCGTTTTTAGGCGTTCGCGAACATATAAAAATTTATCCTTTACAGAAAATCAGCACATAGAAGAAGAACTAAATGTCTTTTTGCAGCAACTAGATTTGCATTGATGGGAATAGATGGATTATCTAAGTAAGATGAAGTTATATAGCATATGTATATTGTTAGGTGTACATGTGGCACTATGTTG
Organism: Candidatus Dependentiae bacterium; assembly: GCA_035445995.1. Classification (NCBI taxonomy): domain Bacteria; species Candidatus Babelota bacterium. The sequence continues at coordinate 854,553 of DAOMRS010000001.1, forward strand.
CATGGAAAAAGATATTCCAACCAATGTAGAAGTACCTACGCTTAAAAACATTCTGTTGCAAAAATGTTGTCAGCAAATATGGGAAACTCTTGATCACAAAGGAGTCAACGCAGCCGAACAGCTGCCGTGTTTGGATATAAAAAAGCGTCTAATTAATCAAGACGTGCAGCAAGATATACAACAAACATATCTACAGCGTTATGGTCTGTACCAGAAGACCAAAGAACTATCTGTACAACATAAAACTGTTTGTTGTATGGTGTACGATGCACAGCATGATCGGTTGTTTTTAGGATTTGGCTCTGGCAGAATTGGTGTATGGCATGCTTCTGGTAGTTTACCAATTCAAATGTTGACTACAGGGTACGTTGATGCACTTGCGTGTCTTGTCTATGATGCAAAACATAATCGATTATTTTTTAATAATCATGATGTAATTAGTATATGGGATATGGCACGTGGTGAACAAATAAACACACTCACGGGGCATACGCAGTTTATTACATGTCTTTTGTATGATCAAGAGGGTGATCGATTATTCTCAGGTAGTCAAGATCAAACAATCAGTATATGGGATATGCTGAGTGGTATACGGACGCATGTATTAATGGGACATACGTGCGATATTAGGCATCTGGCATACGATTCAAAACGCAACCGATTATTTTCTACATCTGGTCATAGAGACGATAGGAGCATTAATGTATGGGATCTAGCCCAGGGGACATGTATTTCTACTATAATGATGCGTGATGATATATATAAGTTTAAAGCAATATGGGATCTCGCGTATGATGTTGAGCATGACCGACTGATTACGGGATTCGAGTATGACCTAGCTGATAATAAGAAATATATTGATGTATGGAACGTGGAGAATGGTAAGCGAATATATAGGTTGAGCACAAATAATCATTCATTTAATAGGTTTACATATGATCCACACCATACTAGATTATTTTTATGGGGCAGATGGGCAAATCTTCAGGTATGGGATATGGCAACTATTGTACGTAGAGCATCTCCATATAATAAAAATACTAATTATGACTATGGCCTTTCAAAGCGTATACGAACGCAAGTATTTGAAGGAAATAATACACTTGTTTGCCCCGATAATCAGCATAACAGACTATTTTTAGTTTCTAATGATAAGATTATTAGTGTATGGGGATTAGGTTCATTTGCCTATGCATTGTGCAAGCGAATGGTAGATAAGGTAAAAACGGGTGAGGACCTATATCATTTCATGCGGTCAACATCATATAAACAACTATCCGATACAGAACAGCTAGAATTAGGAAAAGAAATATTAAAAAAAATTACCTAGTTAAAATATTTCTTCTACAAACTCATCAATTTGTTTTGTGGTAATGCTTTCACCCATGGCGCGATAAAAATCTTGACCATATTCACGTGTTTCTATAACTACCGGCATGGTCATTGCGTGACCCATGAGCAGTGCTTGTTTTTTACTATCAAGAGATGCCAAAATGGTGCGTAAATTTGCTGCACCATTAATGCCGGTTAGCACTGCTTGAATGTCTTTTTCATCATTCAGTTGCGCAACTACCTTAGTACCAATCTGTGAGAGTATTTCTTCATCTATACCAGATGGCCGCTGATCAACAACAAGTAATGATACATAATATTTGCGCATTTCCCGCGCAATAGTACCAAAAATTGTTTGTCGTGCTGCACTTGGGTTCAAGAATTTGTGAGCTTCTTCAATCGTGATTAGTAATTTTTTTGGTTCATCGGCACTGTGTTGAGAGCCCAAAAATTGCTCAGTTTTTGCTACATATTGGCTGTGTATACGGCGGGATATAATGTTAGCAATTAATAGATATACAAACGTCGAGGTATAATTACCAAACTCAACAATGATATTAATACCTTTATCTATGTATTCCATCATTTGATCGATGACATCAGTATGGTATGCGCCGGTATGCATAGGCTTAAAAAATGGTAAGCGTTCTAATTTTTTAAGCTTGCGATAGAGTGCTGCAATTGATTCTGGATGTGCACCGAGTGATTGTGCAAATTCTTTTAAATCTTCACCATGGTTGAGTAATGCTTGGAGCCAATCGTGTTTATATTTTGCAGCAATCAAGTATGCAGCTTCTACTGCGGTAGCATGCAAATTAAGTTCATCTTTAAGTGACATAATGTCTTCTATTTGGATAGATTGATAGCTCAAGGTAACTTCCACATCTGGGCTGCCACCACGACGGCGTGTAGACGTTGGGTCTAGAGAAAAAATTACTACCTTACTTGGAAATAAAGTTTTCAACCCCTTAACAAATGTTTGTGCACCCTCTTTGCGCGCTTGTAGGCCATATTCACTATGCATATCAAAAATTAAGTTAACCGCTTTCTCATGCTTAATAAGGCCTGCTAAAATTAATCGAGTTAAAAATGTTTTACCCGTTCCTGTTTTGCCAAATATACCATTACTTCGTTCAGTTAATTTTTCAAGATTCAAGCACACGGGCGTGCTCATATCAAGCGGTGATCCAATGCTAAAGAATTTTTTACTCGGATCATGCTCATCACCAAAAATAAGGGCCACGTCTTGCTTGCTTGCTTCAAAAACTTGGGCAAAATGTGGAGGGATTGTTTTAACCGGTTTTGGTTTTTGTTCGTAATCAAGCATAAGCATAGGCTTGAGAGTTGCGGTAGCATAAATATCTTTATGCTTGAGGGTGCGTTGCAATAAAGTTTCATGTTCACTGGGTGGAAATAATAGAATATCAGGATGCGTAACTTCCAAGCTTAAGTCAGTAATAAGTGAAAAGAATTTATGGTTTTTTCCGACAATAGATACAAATTTGCCTGTTTTTATAGTTTCTAAATCTGCATCAGGCTGTACGCGCATGACAAAGCCTTCTGTCAGTGAACCGGAAATAATAGAACCAATGAGCTGTTTCATACGTAAAAAATCTTTTCATAAAAATAATGTAATGTATTAAGTATGAAACAGCTCTAGTTTTTATGCAAAATTTTTATGGCACATCAATAGGTACGGGAATATTGCCAGCTTGTTCTTCTTGTAATGTGCGGAAGATGTAGCCATATGATAAAAATAACGTATAAGAAAGAATAATAGGTCCTACAATAGTGATAACACTTGCCAGGGTAATACCAATACAAATTAATAAAAACAAACCTAACAATTTTATATTACCACGAGTAAGATCGGCACTTTTTCGCAATGCTTCAAATGGACTACAGCCGGTATCGACAACATACCATAGTGCAAAGCTATAGCGAATTGCAAAATAAATACCCGGAATAACAAATAGAATAAGGCCACCAAGTACAATTAATCCATACAAAAGTGCCGTGATATAATAATCTACCAATACGGGTCCGGTACTCAAAATACGCTGTATGGAGCTGGTTCCATTGTCATAAATATCCAATGCTATACGGATCCAACCCATAGTGATTAACAAATCAATGACGTTATAGAGTATATAAAAAAGAAGAATTAACAAATAGCCACTAATATTACCGCCATATACCCACATACTATGTACAATGCCTTTGAAGAAAAACTCTTTCAGCACGATGTTCTGTTGTTTCATAATAACTTGTATAACAAATTGATAAACAAATATATTTATAACGCTGAGTAAAGATACACCTATTAATAATAAAAAGTTATGTTTGAATTGTCGGAATCCAAACCGCAGTGCGTTCATGATATTAAATGGTTGTCTTGCTTGCATAATTTTTCCCCCTTACAATTTTTCAAGTATATTTGTATGTAATCTACTAAATTGCAGGAAAAATAATCAATGGTCTTAAATAGGCTTATTAATGAGCGCAATAACTTGTGTTCGTGTTACTTCTAGGATGCCACGTGGAATAGTAATTGATTGTTCGGTATTATTTTTAAGGCCGAAGATTAATTTTTTACCGGGAGATAACATTAAAATAGTTGGGGCATGCCCTGGCTGGATAATAAAGCTTCCGGTTGGTGTAAATGCTTCTACCCATTCAACTTCAAAGATTTGAGTTTTTTCTGGGCTTGTAATGTGTAATTCCATGGTTATTTACCGGCTTTTAGTTCTTTTGCTTTTTGAATTACATCTTCGAGTGTTCCAACCATATAGAATGCATCTTCTGGTAAATGGTCATAATCACCGGCAATTATTTTTGCAAAATCATCAACTGCACGTTCTCGAGAGACATACTTGCCCGGAATACCAGTAGCAAACTCTGCAGTAAACAATGGTTGAGTTAAGAATTTTTGTATTTTTTTAGCACGTTTTACAATAACTTTATCTTCTTCAGACAATTCATCTATGCCTAAGATAGCAATTACATCTTGCAATTCTTTATATCGTTGTAAAATACGTTGGATTTCACGCGCAACGCGATAATGTTTTTCACCAACAATGTGCGGTTGCAAACCTTTTGAGCTAGATACTAACGGGTCTACTGCGGGATACAAACCAAGCGCAACTAACTTGCGTGACAACACGGTACTTGCATCTAAATGTAAGAAGGTTGTTGCTGGTGCAGGATCAGTAATATCATCTGCTGGAACGTAGACAGCTTGTACCGAAGTAATCGAACCATTAATGGTGTTGGCAATACGCTCTTGGAAAAAACCCATTTCAGTAGCTAATGTTGGTTGATAGCCGACAGCAGATGGCATACGGCCAAGCAATGCAGAGACCTCTGAGCCTGCTTGTACAAAGCGGAAAATATTATCAACAAAAAAGAGTACATTTTTTTTTTGTTCATCACGGAAATATTCTGCCATAGTCAAGCCGGTCAGGCCAACGCGCAAACGTGCACCGGGCATTTCTCCCATTTGACCAAAAACTAAAGCTGTTTTTTCGAGTACGCCGGTCCGTTTCATTTCAAGCCAGAGCTCATTACCTTCGCGTGTACGTTCTCCGATACCGGTAAATACAGAAACACCGCCATGTTCAGTTGCAATATTGCGAATAAGCTCTTGTACTACTACGGTTTTACCAACGCCGGCCCCACCAAATAGTCCAATTTTGTTTCCTTTGATGTATGGGCACATGACATCAATAACTTTTATGCCGGTCTCTTGTACTTCATCTTCTATTTTTTGTTCTACCAAACGTGGTGCAGGTCGAAAAATAGACCATTCATGCGGAGCTTTTAGTGCTGGTTTGTCATCAATAGTATGGCCGAGCACATTAAAAATACGCCCGAGAACGTCATCACCAACCGGTACTTGAATAGGCGATCCAGTGTCAATAACTTTCAGGCCACGTCTAATATTAAATATATTTTCAATAGCAATACAGCGCACAACACCATCACCCAATTGCTGGGCGACTTCTAAGCTTGCTTTATTGGTGTCTTGTGTATCACCAGTTGCTTGGGCATAAGCAGCTTCTCGCTTTTTTATCGTACGTGTGGCTGGTAAGATAACTTCAAGTTCATGTAAAATATCGGGAGTGTGTTCTGGTGGAAACTGAACATCTATAATGGTACCGCTAATGCGCAGTACGGTGCCGTGTTTGTCTTGAGTGGCAGTGTGTGCCATTGGATGTATCCTCGAGAAAGCATTGAAAACATCACATAATTTTATTAATGCTAACGTAAGGATAGGTGTTTGTAAAGATTGCTTTTAAAACTAATATTTTAGAGAAATAGTATCTGAATCGGTGGACATAAGTTCGTCTGAAAAAAAATGATCAACACAAGTATGAGAAGGCTGTTGTGTAACGGGGTGCAGTTGATCGTAATTTATAGCTTGTAGACAAGGGAAAATTGCATCTAATATAACATTTTCTGCATAGTCCTTGTGTTGTTTGGTGAATAATACACGATCAAAAAAACTATTGAGTATAAAAAAGTAATATTTAGTCTGAATGGGTTCTGACAGAATGAGTTTTTCAGATGCTAATTTTTTTACACGTGATAAAATACTCGGAAAACTTACTCTTGCTACGAGTGCTAGCTTGAGTAGGTATGCAATATCATTAGTTGATAAATACGACATTTGGCTTACTTGATTAAAGTATAAATCTAGTTGAGCAAGGTCCTTGTTTTGTGAGGTTTCCATAGAAAGGCTATCAATGCTCGCACACAAAACAGGTATTAGTAGCATAAGTTTTTTCATAATAGCTCCATTAAATATGATTATATGCTTATTTTAACGGTATATTCGGGCTGTTGCAAATGTTAGAATTATAAATAGATTCCATATTGAAAGACCATGTGTAAAAAAAGCATGGTCTACTTTTTTACCATGAATTTTTGTAATAACTGCTTATTTAATTGTACTATCTGTTGTTCAAGGTCTTGTGTGGATAATAATCCTGTTTTTGCATCAGTGTATTGCAACACAGAACCACTTTGTATAATACCGGCACGTATTGCATCCTCTACGGGTTTGCTTTGTGCAAGATATGCTACAAAGCTTGAACCAAATGCATCGCCGGCTCCTATAGTGCTGATTACTTCAACTTGAGGTGCTGGATGATAATAGATTTCGTTTTGATTAAATACATACACACCATCTGCACCATTAGTAACAACTATAGTCTGTACGCCTTGGTTGTGTATGATCGCAAAAAATTCAAGAATATTAAATTTATTTTTTTGTACAGAATTAAGCAGTGGTGGCAGATCAGATTTAGCCTCTAGACTGATAGAATGTGATTTTTTGTTGAATGTTTGTGCAAGTAGTTGGGCTTCATGGCTATTTAAAATTAAAATATCGATGTATGGTAGCGCATCATGCAAATAACGTGCACCATCAATCAATTGACTGGTTCCCGGATTGGTTGCTACCAGTTTTTTGTGCGCTGCTGCATGTGTGGTTATGGGTACAATGAGTGAAGCTGTAGTTTCACTTAATGAAGTGATGTATATAATATCATGTGTATCAATAACATGTAGGGGAAGCTCTTGTTGCTGTAAGGTAGTATTTGCACCACGATATACCAGCACGGTACGTTCGCCTGATGGGCATGGAATAATAAAAGAAGTTCCTGTTTGTACTTCATGTGAGCGTATTACATGCGTGGTTGCTATATAATCCGTATGTAGTGCTTTGAGCAACATATCGCCAGCGGTGTCCGTGCCTATTTTAAAAAAGCTTTCTGTAGTAAAACCAAGTCGAGCAAATGAGGTGGCGGCATTTGTAGCGCCGCCACCTGTTGCGTATACGAGATCCTTAACCTCTAGCTTTTTGCCAATTGGTAATAGTACATACCCGGATTGATGTAATTCTGGTGGACATATATATTCTAGAAATATGTCTTGTGTGGCTCCTCCAATGGTTAGTACCTTTTTCATTTCTTTTATTGTTCCCGTATTATTTTATTTGGTTGTAATAATACGCGTTCTAACACCTCATCTGCATGTTGTACCAACACCACTTCTATATCTTTTGCAATATCTTCCAGGCCAACTAAATCATTTTTGTTTTTGTGCGGTAAAATTACGTGAGACATTTTGTTACGTTTTGCAGCGAGTATTTTTTCTTTTACCCCACCAATTGGCATAACTTCACCTTGTAGGTTGAGTTCTCCAGTCATGGCATAATGTGCGTTAATTGGTCTATTAGTTAATGCAGAAAGAATAGCAGTCAGCATGGTAATACCTGCAGACGGACCATCTTTTGGTATTGCGCCAGCCGGTATGTGAATATGTAAATCGTTTTTAACAAACGCATTGTCATCAATGCCAAATTGTTTAGCGTGTGCACGTGCATAACTCAATGCTGCCTGTGCTGATTCCTTCATAACATCGCCCATTTGTCCGGTCAATAGTAATTTACCACGGCCAGGCATGAGTACTGTTTCAATCTTAAGCAATTCACCACCATATATTGTCCAGGCAAGTCCATTTGAAATACCAACTTGATCATTTTTGTGGACTTCATCTTCAAGGAATTTACGTGGACCTAAAAAGCGCTCAATGTTTTCTACGCTAAATGATTCTAGTTTTTTGCCTTCTACTAGGTTTCGTGCTGCTTTTGAACACAAAGTACGGATGACACGTTCCAATTGACGAACACCCGATTCACGCGTATAGGTAGAAATAATTTCTTTGAGTACCTCATCAGATATAGTAATACCTTGGTTTTCAAGTCCCGTATCAATAACAGCTTTTTGTACCAAATGTTGATGAGCAATATTTGTTTTTTCTTCGAGTGTATAGCCAGAGAGCTCAATGACTTCCATACGGTCACGTAATGGGCCAGAAATACTATCTAAGCCATTCGCAGTTGCAATAAACATTATTTTTGATAAATCAAAAGGCAAACCGAGGTAGTTATCATAAAATGTTTTATTTTGTTGTGGATCCAGTACCTCAAGCATAGCTGCTGATGGATCACCTCTAAAGTCCGAGCCAATTTTGTCAAGCTCGTCGATAATTACCACTGGATTACACGAGCCAGCCTTGCGTAATGCTTGAATAAATCTACCTGGCATTGCCCCCACATATGTGCGGCGATGACCTCTAATTTCTGCTTCATCTTTTACCCCACCAAGTGAGATACGTGCGTATTCACGATTCAAACTTTTTGCAATTGATTTACCCAGAGAAGTTTTACCGGTACCTGGAGGACCAACAAAACACAAAATAGGTGCATAGCCATCTTGTTTTAAGTTACGCACTGAGATAAAATCCAGGATACGTTCTTTTATTTCCTTGAGGCCAAAGTGATCTTCCTCAAGTACTGCTTTTGCATGACTTATATCTAAATTTTCTTCGGATTCTATGCCCCATGGTAATGCAAATACCCATTCTAAGTAGTTACGTGTTACCGTAGCTTCTAATGATTCAGGAGCGGTACGTTCAAGGCGATTAATTTGCCTGCGGACTTCTGTTTTTTGATCTTCGGGCATATTAAGAGCATCAAGTTGTGCGTGCATTTTATCAAAATCTTCTTGATCATCATCGCCCAATTCACGTTTGATAGCTTTTAGTTGTTCACGTAAATAAAATTCTTTTTGTGAATTGTTCATTGATTCTCGGGCATTGTTGCGTATTTTTTCTTGAACTTCAGCGACTTCGACTTCTTTTTTAAGATATTGATAAACCAGGTCCAGAAATTCTTTCTGACTTGGAGATTCAAGTAATTTTTGTGCTTGTATCACATCCAAGTTCAGATGAGATAAAATAAAATCGGCAATTTTTTCTGGATCTTCCATTTTGGCAAGAATGGTATGAAAGTCAGGGCTGAATGTATAGCCTGCAGAAGCCATTTTTTCTGCAATGCTTTTTATATTTTTTACGGCAGTGAATAAGGTAGCGGGATCATTTTCTTCTACTTGCACATATTCTACTCGTGCATGCAGACTATCTTCTTCGGTCAGGATTTCTAATGCACGTCCTTTACATAGACCTTGTACAAGGATTTTTATCCCGCCTTCAGGTATTTTAATCAGACGCATGATAGTTGCAATGGTTCCTGTTTGATATAAATCATTGGTACCAATTGCGCCATGATTATCTACCGGATTGCGTGCCGCAAGTAATAGAACTTTTTTGGATGATTGTAAAGCAGCATTAATGCCTTTGATGATTTTTTCATCAAGAACCAATAATGGCACAATCATGTGTGGAAACACTACAACATCCATAGTTGGGATAACCGGGAATATATCCGGGATGCTATCTAGTGCATGAGTGTTCAATACAGTCTTCATTGTGCTCCCCCTATATTTGACAAAGACGACTTTTGGTAAGAAGAGCCATAATTTACGGCTTTCTATGAATCAGTTTACGGAAGGTGCTATGTGCAATACAATAATTATGTAACAACTGCGCAGAAAAACTGATGAGCAAGGCAGTCTTGATGATATGAATCGTTTAAAATACGTATTTTTTGGGGTTTACAGATATGAATAGGGGGCAATTATGAGTACTGCCGTACTAGCAATAAAACAAATAGAAAAGTTTTTTATTGTTGGTGGTGTAAAAATAAATATTTTGCATAATTTGTCAGCCTCATTTGCTCAGGGTGCATCGTATGCTATTACCGGCGTATCTGGTACAGGTAAATCTACATTGATGCATATTTTGGCTGGACTTGATAAACCTAATGCGGGATCTGTGTTATTTAATGATAGAAACATTGCACATTTTTCCGCACATGAGCGTTCATTGTTCCTGAATCAATCAGTAGGTCTTGTTTTCCAGGCACCGTATTTAATCCGCGAATTGACCGTGCTAGAAAACATTATGGTACCGGGTATTATTGCAGGCATGACTCGTGATCAATGCAGTGCGCGTGCAACTGAGCTACTTGATCACGTACAATTAAGTCACAAAAAAGATACTAAAGTTGCCATGTTATCAGGTGGGCAGCAACAACGCGTAGCACTTGCGCGAGCCTTATTCAATAAACCGGCATTTTTACTTGCCGATGAACCTACCGGGAATTTAGATGAGCAAACGGGTAAAGCTATAGTAGAGCTCTTGCATACCTGTCATAAAACGTACAATATGGGAATTATTGTCAGTACACATGATTCCTACGTTGCAGCTAGCATGCACTATAGATATTATCTGGAACAAGGTGTGTTACAACCGAGATAATACTATACTTTCACTATAATATTTTTATACTTAAATGCCCATAGTATAACCTTTTTTAGCAAAGGACAGGCATGGTTACTCGCAAAGCAATTGTACAAAAAACAAAACAATTTAGCATATTCACCTTACTCAGTCGTTGCCTTGGTATTATACGTGAGATGTTGATGATTGAATATTTGGGTATAAGTATGGATTCTGATGCTTTTTTAACTGCATTTAGAATTCCAAATATGTTACGTAAAACATTTGCAGAGGGAGCTTTATCTGCCATATTTGTGCCTACTATTATTCAGACCATGCGCACGTCGGGCAAAAAATCAGTTGGCCAATTAATGACATTTGGGTTTGTAGCATTTGAGGGATTTCTTGTATGTTTGACTGCATTAATTATTTGGCAAGCTGATTGGGTTATCTCTTTATTTGCACCCGGTTTTCCGGTTGAGCAAATTGCAAAAGCTATATCTTTTTTAAAGATTCTTATGCCGTTTATTTTATTTATTTCAAGCAGTGCATTGCTTGCAGGGGCATTGCAGGCGGTTGATCATTTCTTTATTGTTGCGTTTGCTCCGGTATTACTTAATCTCGTATTTATTAGCGCGCTTCTTATTTGTAATTACTTTGCATTACCTGTTACAGTGCTTTGTTGGTTTATATTGTTCGGTGGGTTTATACAGTTTTTTGCACATCTGATTATATATCTTAAGTTAAACTTTAGTTTTGATGGTATACGTATTGAAGATGTAAGAAGATTTACGCATGTAGTCGTGAAGTTTTTACCTTGCTTTATTAGCATGAGTGTTATGGAAATTGGGCTTATTATTGATCAGCGATTTGCTTCTTATTTAGGAGTTGGCAGTATTTCGCTTATCAACTATGGCAATCGATTTATGGGAATACCCCTAGGTGTTTTTGCTGCGGCACTTTCTACTATCTTATTACCACATTTTTCTCGTGTAGCATTAGCAGCTCCTGGCCGCTTGAAATTGTATGTGCTTGAAGCGGCTAAGTTAGTATTCTGGGTTATGATTCCGATTTCTGTGTTAATGTTCTTTTTTGCCGAAAAAATATTTTTAACGTTGTTTCTTTCCCAAAAGTTTACCATGGTACATGTAGTACAAGCGGCATATATTTTACGTGCATTTCTATTTGGGTTATTTTTCTTTGCAATTAATAAGATTTTATTAAGCATGTATTATGCAAAAAATAGTGTATGGGTACCTGCAAGTATTACGATGATTTCTGTGGTGTGTAATGCGATACTTAATAGTATTTTGATCAATATTTGGGGCCTTACCGGATTAGCATTAGCAACAAGCTTTGCAGAAATAATTCGTACGGCTTTATTTGTAATCATCTTGATGAAGCTTATGCATATATCTTTTGATTTTAGACGGTTTTCTATATTTGCATTGCATTACTTAATACAAATTATTATTGTTGGCATACCATTTACCATATTGTACTATGCGTTGGACTGGTTATTTGCAGGGTTACCAATGACCTTTGCATATTTTTTCTTGGAAAATATTGGTTTATGGATATGGGTTGGGCCATTGTCACTTGCATTCTTTTATGTGCTTTGGTGGTCGCGCACACATTTTAAAGTTAAACTTTACTTTTTAGAGCAATAGGATTTTTACATGAGACAGTTAGAATCTGCCGGCATCATAGTTTTTTATGACAACAATGGTATGCGTGAATATTTGTTATTGTACTATCCGCATGGGCACTGGGATTTACCCAAGGGCAAACTTGAAGCAGGAGAAACAAAAGAACAAGCAGCAGTACGTGAATTAGCAGAAGAGACAGGCTTGAGCGCTGAGTTGATTTCTGGATTTACTGAATCACTTTCATATGTTTATACAGAAGCTGATGGTGTACTCACCAAAAAAACAGTCTATTTTTTCTTGGGTCGTGTAGAAACAAAAGATGTAATGCTTTCCCATGAACATAGTGGCTATATTTGGTTACCTTTTAATGATGCAATAAAGCGGTTGAGCTTTGATAATGCGAAGAGTGTTTTGCAGAAAGCGAATAATTACCAGGTTGAGTAGAATATCAATTGTCCGATATTATTTGTTGTATTCAAAATAAAGTGTGTGATCATCTTCAAATGAATTGCTATGAACTAATGACACTACTGTATCTTCAAAAACAACTGTACAGTCATCCGGTACAGCTTGGCGAATTTGCTCTTTTTTAACTTCATCAAAACAAATGGGGTTGCCACGTAAGTCAAGATGCTTTAATTGTGGTAACCATACAAAAATATCTGTATGTATCTGAGAAATATTATTATGAGCAAGATTAAGATTTTCTAAACTAAGTTGCTTGTTAATATCATTACTAGAAATAGCATCTATATTGTTGTCGCGCAGATCCAGATTTTTTACGTGAGATAATTTATCAATACCGGCAAGACTGACCAGGTCTTTTGCTTGAAGCAATTGCCACTTTGATCCTAGGGGAATCATGTTCTGGTGAATAAGATCGGCAATGCTGTGGGAATGTCTTTGCATTTGTTCAGATTGTTTTTTGCGTAGTAATATACTGCCCAACACAGGTATTGCGCCTGCTACCCATACTACATTTTCCATAGCTGATAATGTTTGTGATGCTAATAAAGAACATAAAATGATTACTGTATAATTCATATGATTTCTCCACATTTTATTGATAGCTAACAAAAAAGGGTACGAATTGAATCATACCCTTGAGAATTTGGTTGCGGGGGCTGGATTTGAACCAGCGACCTTTGGGTTATGAGCCCAACGAGCTACCAGGCTGCTCTACCCCGCGGCAAAATATTTCAGAATCTTATTTAACCTTAATAGTATACCCTTTTTGGGCTTTGTCAAACAAAAAGGCCTAAAGAAGCATATATTTCCCGCTTAGGGTAAAAATAAGAGATTTTAGGGTTGATAATTATCATGCTTTTGCAATACAATCCAGGCAGTGGCGATATGTTGGGTATGGGTTAATGATAATAAAGGAGTTACTGGTTCATAGGGGTACCATCGCTGTATGGTAGGCCAGTTGATGTGTAAGCTTGGAACATTCATATGCTTTTGAATTGAAACTGCTCTACATAATGTTAAAAATGGTATGTTGTGCCCTGGTGCATGCATGGTTAATGCCTTGAATAATGCCTCGCGGGCGGCAAAGCGTACGGCAAAGCGTTCAGCGCTTTTTGTATTATTTTGCAAGCAATAATCAATTTCTTGATCGGAAAAAATACGCCGTAATATCTGTGGATTATATATATGCCAATGAGCAAACCGCTGTATATCTACTGAATCAATGCCAATACCAACTATCATATGCGTTGTCTTTCCAGATGTTGGTCAAGTGAGCGATACATAATAGCTTCTTGAATATGTGGCACGTCAATAGTGGAGCTTTCTGCCAGATCGGCAATAGTGCGCGCTACTTTCAAAATCTTATGGTATCCACGCATACTTAAGTTCAACTTGTCGAATGCTTTTTTGAGTATTTCTTCTGCTGCTGCTGTTAATATGCAGGTTGTCTCAATCTGATCTGGTGACATAAAGCTATTATACATATTTGCGTGATTAAAGCGCTGATGTTGCATATTAAGTGCTTTACTTACATTAATAAATAGTTCTTGGGAGCTTTGTATAGGACCATCAGAAGATTTTATAGTGTCATACTCAATTGATTGTACATTAATTTGCAAGTCGATACGATCGAGTAGTGGTCCGGATAGTTTACCCAAGTATCGGCTGATTTGTTGTGGTGAACAATAGCAGGTGCGTTTTTTATCACCCAAAAAACCGCATGGACATGGGTTGAGCGCTGCAACGAGTAAGAATGATGCGGGAAAACTAATTGATTGGTGTACGCGAGAAATATGTACCCGTTTGTTTTCCAGCGGTTGACGCATAGCTTCAAGAGTATCACGTTTAAATTCAGTTAATTCATCCAAAAATAAAATGCCATTGTGTGCCAAACTAATTTCACCCGGTTGTGGATATGAGCCACCACCAATCAGCCCTGCTTGCGATATAGTGTGATGTGGGCTTCTGAAAGGACGTTGTGCAATCAGAGGTTGTTTGTGTAATTTGCCGCTTATCGAATATATTTTGCTTGTTTGCAATACTTCGTCAAAGTTCATGCGCGGCATAATGGTCGGTAATCGTTTGGCAAGCATAGTTTTGCCTGCACCTGGTGGGCCTATGAACAGAATATTATGACGTCCAGCAGCAGCAATTTGCAATGCGCGTTTTGCTTGTTGTTGTCCTTTGACTTGGGCAAAATCTATTGATGTGTCATTTGTTACCGATTCCATAAATGATGCAAATGCACTGGTTGCAGGTGCTATATGGTGTTCACCTCGCAGGTAAGCAATAAGTTCAGTCAGATGATTTACCCCAATAATTTCTATACCTTCAATGAGTGAAGCTTCAGATACGTTTGCAGTAGGTAAAATAATTCGCTTTTTACCCATCCGCTTAGCATCATAAGCAATAGCAAGTGCACCTTTGATAAATCGAATATTGCCATCCAATGAAAGCTCACCCAAAAATAATGTTTCTTGAATAACATCTTCTGGTATTTCCAGAAATTTGTTGGCAAGTATGATAGCAAGGGCAATAGGTAGATCAAATAGGGTACCTTCTTTTTTTAAATCTGCAGGGGCAAGATTAACGGTAATGCGTTTACTTGGCATACGAATGCCAATATTTTTGAGCGCAGCAAGTACCCGTTTGCTACTTTCTTTAATACCGGTATCTGGTAGGCCAACGATATCAAAGCGTGGAATACCAAGAGCAATGTCTGTTTCTACATGAACTAAATAAGCATCTACGCCAATAGTGGTAGCAGAAAAAATTTTTGCGTGCATAATGTCACTAATTACATTAATGAAGTAATGGTTGTAAAATAAAACCCCTTATAAAAACAGATATAACATATATTTTTACATTTTGAAATATAAATTGAGTTGATAATGTAGAGAATGTATTTTTTTAATGTGCTTAAAAAGTGACAGTTTTACTCAAGTGGCGTACACTGTCTTGTTAACATATTCTACAGATTAAAAAGATAGCATCTGTATACATCATGATTTTAAACAGGAGAAGAGGTATATGATGATTATTCATAATCGTATCACCACACTTGTTACTTCTTTTTTATTATTTGCACATGCATTTAATTATGGCGCCATTACTATCAAAGGAGATCTCTCGGAAGGCCCTAGCTTTTCATTTGGCTTACAGCAACACATGTACGATACGACCAATAGCAGTTTTTTTGTTGCGGCACATCCTGATGAGCATAAGCTAGATAGATCGAAGAATTTTGCTATCTCTCAGGTGCCTCATTATGGTGTGCAATTTGTTGGTCTTACGCCGCAAACTGTGCAATTGAATGGTGTGCAAAATACGCCAAATCCATTATATGATGCTGGTATTTCACTCATGACCTTAATTTTTGGTGATGCAACTGGAGGTGTTGGCCACCCAATTGTTGTTGCACAAGATGAACCATCTACTATTTATTTCTTTGATAGTATTAATCCTAATAAAATTGCAGTATTACGTATTCCTGGTATCCCTGATGCTATGGGATTGACCACTACTGGCATTGTAAGTTTATCTGATCAAACTCAAACGTATGCTTTTGCTGCTGTCAAACCAAATGGTGATGCAATGAGTCAGGATTTTGGTGATGCAGGAAGTGGTATTGCATTGTTTATTCTTGGGACTATTCAGCAAGAAGGTAATAATCATTTGCGTGTATTTGGGTTGGTAGATGCACCAACCGGTAGTTTTGATGTTGTGCCACGAAAAGCGCTCGCATTAGATGTTACTACTGATGCAGTAAAAATTAACAATAATTTGGCAAGCATGGGGCAGATGGTTCCTATGCATTGGGATGCTACACTCGGACGTTTATTTATTGGATTGCAAGTAACTGCGGGAGGCGCAGGTGCTGATGGAGCACGTGCATTAGTAGTTGGCCGTGTGCAAGTAACCAAGAAAAAAGTTGTAATCAATGATGAAATACGTGATTCATTATGTCATCAATTGATATTGGAACCGATAGCTCCCGATGCAGTTTTTGCGGGTGCACAAAATAAAATAATTGGTGCTGTTGGTGCAGGTGCACAAGTTTCGATTCATCAGGTAAACAGTATGTTTACTAGTACGAATTTACATTATCTATTAGTAGTAGGTGGCAATGGTGCGCCAAGTGATACAACACGCCGCAGTGTTTTTGCATTACCTCTAGTTAGTGGTGTGCATAATCCTTCTTATAATGGTACTATTGCCAATAAAAACAGTGATCCGGTGGATCGTTTTGCGACAGCCATTCCATATAAGTTTTTAGGGCGCAATTTTACAACTCAAGCAACTACACAAGCCGATATGACTATTTCTACCGATCCTGCTGCACTAGTTGGAGGCGGCGAACTTGCTGCCGGTGATATAACGCAAATATTTGTGCGGGAAGATACCGTTTTTGTATCAGTGGGAGAACCAGATAGTGAAGATCAAAAACCGGGCATTTTTTACTCGCAAGCTATTTTTGATCATGTTGGCAAAATAAAAGCATGGACAAATTGGCAACGTGTAGCAGGCACTATTGAGCAAATACTTGGACTTGCATTTGATCCGCCACAAGGTAATTTTATTTATATGGAACAACCTGGAATTATGGACCCAGATCTTGGTTTATCGGTTGCCTTTAATGTCAAGCGTACTGAATGGGGCAATGGTGCAGACAATGGATTGCGTCCTTTGAATAATGCTATTGGTATTGCATTGCCACAAAGTGGTGCAGGCATACAAGGTTTATTTGAATTCAATACATCAAATGCAGCAGTGCACGATGCATCATTTTTAATTGCAACAGGGTTTGAAAAAGTGGTACTTGCACAAACCGGGCAAGTTGAAAATGGTGTGCTATGTCCAATTACTGGTAGTGCATTCAATGCAGATATCACATTCCAAAATGGTACCATCACTCAAAACTTACCAATTGCGGCAAATAATCCAAAAGTAGTGAGTATATCCGGTGGAGCTCTTGATGGTATTGGACCAATAATTGCAGCTGAATTAGCATCAGATGGTACTAACGGATGGTTATTTGTGGGTGGATCACATGGTGTGGCAGTATTGTCTGCAGCGGATGGCAATGGTTGGGATATAACAACTGGACTTGGTCCCGATTTTGCGGGATTGAGTGCTGGCATGTCTTTCAAGCAATTTGGTAGTTATTCATTTGTGCGTAAAATTATGCATGATGGAGATTTTCTCTACATATTAACAGACCAAGTATTGGATCGGATTGATCTAACACAAGGTAATCCGGGATTGGGTCAATTTACACCGGTGACTGTTGCGCTTGCAGGTGAATTACTTAATACGCGTGATGTATTGACCGATGTTATTGTCTCAGACAAGTTTGCGGTACTTGCAACGAGTGCAGGAATTTTTAGAGTTTCAAATGGCGAAAATATACAAAGTGCCACAAATAGAATTGGGCTATGGACTGAAGTTGCAGTACCCGAAAAAATTGGCCCCATTCAACAATTGGTTGCAGTGAGTCAGACTGGTGTTGCACAAGATGTAGCACGCGGAGATTATGGCCAGTTATTTGTACTCAGTGCATATCGTGGCAAAAGTTATTCACAAGTCAACCGCTATGTCATTCAGTCAGTAGAAGGAATTGCTATTGATGATGATACTATGCAGCCGCTTCCTGATTTATTTGTCAAAGATAAACTTTCATTCTTAATGAATTATGGTGCATTGCGTTTGTTGTTTATTACTGATGGTGCATTATACATGGCAGCGCGAGATCGTAATTTGGTAGTAAATCCGTCAGTGCGTGTGCCACAGCGTACGGCGTTACCTGGAAGTGGTAGACGAGAAGTGGGAGTAGTTGAAGATAGTTTACCTCTCGCCATAGAAAGTAGTTGTCAACTGAGTGCAATGTTGCGTTCATATGCATCAGGTAGTTGGCTCATAAGTGGTGATTTTGGTTTACAAATAAATGAATAAATACAGCACAAGGAATATACATGATCTGTGTGAGAAAAAATACCGTATTTAAAATTTTTATTCTTGTGTGTGCGCTTCATACGAATGTTTATAGTATGAACTTGTTACGTCCCTATGATATATTAGTCAGACCGCCATTTACTGGTTCGCATACGTGGCAGGTGGCAGCATATGCAGAAGGTGGTGTTGGTACACATGCATTTAATACCAGTGGGGACAGCGTGAACCCGTTGCGTATTTGGAATGTGGAGCAAAATGCATTGGCTATGCTCGATGGCTTTAATCCAAATTCTGAGATTGGTCAATTGCGTACTAAATTAGATGCTAATGATAACGGTACCCGTGGTCATTTGTTATTCGATGGCAATTTTGATGTTAAATATGCATTTGCCCTAGCAGCTCGTGCAATGTTTTATGAGCATTTTACCTTAGCGGTATACATACCATTTTATAGTATGCAATTAAACAGTGTATGTTGGACTGATTTGACGTATGGTAAAGATGATGCAGATGTACGAGTCAAAGAATTTTTGACTGACCACTTGGCAGCTACCGTTAAAGAACTTGGCGATTTAAATTTAACGCCCTGGAGTAGATCTGGTATTGGTGATGTCGTATTTATGATTGAATGGCTTAAAAACTTTAAACAACACAAACCATTCTTGAAAAATGTATTACTCAATGCACGGCTTGGGCTCGGTATGCCAACCGGAAAACGTTCGGATCCTGATCTATTATTTGCATTACCGTTTGGTAATGATGGTGCTGCAAGTTTGATTTTTGCATTCAATCTTGATTTGACCTTTGGACAATACTTCAAGGCAGGAGTTGATGTCCAATTAACGCATGTTTTTGATCAGATACGTACACATCGCATAAAAACAGATGTAGATCAAACAGAATTATTGTTATTACAAAAAGCTGAAGTACATACAGATTTTGGTATGGCACAGCAGTTTAGTTTGTATTTTGATATTTATAAATTCTTTGGTGGTGCTTCATTTAAAGTTGGTTATCAGTATTTTAAACAAGGGGAAAACACAATTTCATTGCTATGTAATGATTTTAACCCCAACGTTGCAAATACGGCAATAAACTTACAAGATTATACTACGCATCAAGTATATCTGAATGCATATTATGATTTTAGTGAACATATGGAAGATGCACGAGTCAAACCATATGTATCATTCTACGCACGACTACCATTTAATGGTAAGCGCGTTGTATTAGAGCGAATGGTTGGTACAGTATTGGCGGTTGATTTTTAAGCGAAAACGTAACATGAACATAAAAAATATATTACTTATTCTGAGTATAACTACTATTTTGCAAACATATGCTATGGAGTCTGATAAAAAGTTAAAAATGTATAAACATGAATGTTCGATGTTTATAAGTAAATTGCCACATGTACAGTATAAACCACAGCGAGAAAAATTTATTAAAGCAATAAACATGATTATGAGGCACCGAATCTCACTTGCATTGTGTACACAGATTGATTTTCAGCAAAATATTGATAATAACAAACAGGTATTACGATTTATTCAAGAAGACTATGAATTTGATTTAGATTCGGCATGTACTATAAAAAATAATGTAACGGATAGTTTTTTTGATGATAGTTGTTATGATTTTTTTAATAGGTATCAGATTGTACTTAAGCCTTTGGTACAAGAAGCATTAAAAATACAGATGTCAGATCAAGAAAGAAGTTATTTGAATAAGCAAAGAATAGCTTTGGAAACAGAACAAGAAATTCATAGCATGGTGCTTGAATCATTAAATATATAAAAATACATATAGATTAAATGAATATTAAAAATATATTTTTTATTTTATTTCTAGTTGCTGTGCAACTACATGCAATGGAATTACAACAAGAGTTTGCATATCCAATAGAAGAATATCGACAAGAGCTTGCAATCTTTGTTAGTAATTTATTTTTGCGAGATGCAGCTGAAAAACAAAACATAATAAAAACTGTGCAGATGATTCAGGAGTTTGATATACCAATATCATTGTGTGGCAACATAGACTTTTTACAACAACATTCTAAAAGCAAATTTATACTTACGTTTAATGAGTGTGACCCTGAGTTTGGGATAGACTATGAACATACAATTGATGTAGGTAATAGCTTTTATGATACAAAATGTAACAATTTTTTATTCCGATATCATAGTAACCTTGAATTGTTAGTCAAGAGGTATTTGGAAATCCAAGGGGTGGCAAATTATTTTATTAAACAACAAGTTGCAAAACAAATAGAACAAGAAGCCCATAAAATTATGTTAGATTTATTACAGAAATAAAAGTGACAGCTTATTTTTAACTAAATAACAGGAAAATCATATGAAAATTAATACGATATTTTTGGCAATATGTCTGATTTTTACTCAACTACATGGGATGCAATCTCAAAAAGAACTTGCATTACCAACAGATTTTTATCCGCAACTACTGCAAGATTTTGTACAAACACTTGAGAATAGTGGTTTTGAAAAAAATGAAGTTACAAATTTTGTACAAGAGATTCATAAATCAGGGGTTATGTTGTTTATGGGAGTTGGTATAAACCAGCCACATACCGATGAAGAAAAAAAACGTGCTCGGTTCATAGTAAATTATGAAAAACTGGTTAAAAATTTAATTTATAGTTCATTGCGTAAGTCTGAAGGTTGTTTTATACAAGGAGAAGGTCTCAATCCATGGGAAACAGATTGGAACCTTGAGATGTTATCGCAAGAAGAATATGCAGAGCGCATGGGGTTAAAAAAACATTGCTATGCACAAGAATGTCAAGATTATGCAGATGTAATGTTTGGCAACAATGCTCCTATAGTTCGTACACAATTATTTGCTATGGGTAATGCTGAACAAGAAGCACATGCAATTATGTTATGTTTGTTGCAACAATAAATACCAAAGGTCAGAGGTATGAAATACCAGTTATTGTTATTTATATTAACGGTAGTCAATTCATGTGTTGGCATGCTTCCTGAATCATTACATAAAAAATTTGCACATAATCTTATACATAACTTGGATCCATCTATGCATACTTTATTGCATGATTTAGCAGTGAATGATGTCCAAGCATTACAACAAGAGCAAGAATCACATATTTTTTTTGCAGACATACGGGCATTATTGCGTGAGGCTATATCGGCACATTATCACACATTACTGGATGAATATTATAAAACGCTGAATCAATTGGTTGCTTATGTGCGGATCAAGCAAATAGGGTGTACGTATATGGAGCATGTAGAGCTAGAGCAAGAGGCACAAGAATGGGGATTGCCGTATGTTGAGCTTGATGTGTTTAAAGAAAAGTTAGAAACAAAATTTCCTAAAAAAACCGATGAGCGGCCTGCTATTACGCAGGAATTTGTGCAATTTTTTGGCATTTTACAACAAGAATTAAAACCACTTATGTGCGTGCAATAATACCCTGATCATACGCAAGTTTTTTTGCCTTAGATGCTTTGATGGTGCGTGTTAAGCAATCTTCTTTGCTTTCTAACCAGCTTTCTTGTTCTTCCAACTCGACAAGCGTTAATTCGCCACGGGTTAAATCATGTTGAATAGCATCGTAGAATTCTACGTCTAGTGAGGTATGGGTCATGTCAACAAAAAAACAAAACCGGTGAATCAATGACCAGTACATATCATCCAGGTCATCAAGATCTTGCAATACGTTATATTCAACTAACTTGGCAAGTTGATTGGAAATTTTTTTGACAGAGGTCCAAACATACTCTTGATCTTCGGGCGACCATACAAGCTTTGAAGTGCCTAGTTCTAAAAAGCGTAGAAGTACATGTCGCAATTGATCAATATTAACTTCTTCTTCTACAATATCAATAATTTGCGTTGTCAGGCCCGCAAGAAAATCATCGGGATCTTTTTTAAACTCATCATAATCAGACAAAAAATTGTGATAAAGTACATTATTAACTGATTCTTTGAATCGGTCATACATATCCAGATCTAATAATGAGCTGTTTTTCAAAAATGCTTTTGATTTATGCGCAATAAAATCTTGTTCAAGGAGTCCGGGCAGTACTTCAAGCATGTCAGAAAATGCATACGCATTAATGTAAGGAGTTCCTTTAATAAGTCGATTGAATACGCGCAGTACGCGTTCTATGTATGTACGGCCTTTGTGTGTATTTTTGCCAAATTCAAGTAAATTGGTTAAATAAGAAAAATTATGTGGCAATACATCTGTGCCAAAATTCGGATTATTAAGTTGCTTAAAAATTACTGTAACATCAGACGAACGAATTTTGGTAGATTCATCAGCTGATTGTGTGTGGATAAATAGCGATATACTCGTGCAAACTAATGCAAGGAGAGCTTTTGATTTCATCAATGACTCCTTTATGGTATAAAAAATAATACTATCATTGTATGCTGTTAAGAATAACATACAATGATATGTGCAGCCAATAGATTGTGCTCTTATTGCCTGTTTATTATAAAAGGATATTATACTATGGCATTGTATTCGTACCAAGCGTTTACCAAAGACGGCAAAAAAATTAAAGGTGTTATTGATGCACCGTCTGCAAATGCTGTGCGAGAACAATTGGCTCAAAAGGGATTGTTTCCCATTAAGATTGAACCTGCACAAGAAGGTGCGCGAGAAGGTTTGTTTGGACGATTTTTTACACGATCAGTTAGCGTCAAAGAAAAAATACTATTTACCAAACAACTTGCAACATTATTAAAATCAGGTGTTCCGTTATTACAAGCACTTGAACTATTAATTGACCAAGTAGAAGGTCGTTTGCGTACCATTGTTATCAATGTAAAAGATGATGTTAAAGAAGGTTCTTCATTGGCAGATGCTTTGGCCAAATATCCCAACGTGTTTGAAACCATCTATGTACAATTAGTCAAAGCCGGTGAGGCAAGTGGTAATTTAGAGGTTATTCTTGACCGTTTGACCGATTATTTGGGGCGACGTGAAGAAATCAGAAAGCAAGTGGTTGGAGCTATTCGGTATCCATTGATTCAATTAATTGTTGCAGGACTCGTGGTCGTGGGCTTAATTGTGTTTGTAATTCCCGGTATTGCTGAAGGGCTTGCATCACAAGACCAACCGTTGCCTACTATTACTATGCTTATGATGAACATTGCAAACTTTGTTAAAAGTTATTATCTACTTATTTTAATAGCTCTTATTATTTTGGTAGGGGCATTCCAATATTGGCGTAAAACACCACAAGGTGCGCGTGCATTGGATAATTTAACATTGCGTTTGCCGCTGATTCGTTACATTGCAAAAACAAGCGCAGTGGTACAATTTAGTTATACGCTAGGCTTATTGTTAAATGGTGGGGTAAACTTGTCTGATGCGCTTGATATAGTAGTTGCAATTATTGATAATCGCATTTTGACCGATACACTAAATGAAGCACGTGATAAAATTATCAAGCAAGGTAAGATTGCACAGTACCTCAAACAAACAGATATCTTTCCACCGGTTGCTATCTACTTAATAAAAACAGGGGAAGAAACAGGCAAGCTTGATACCATGTTATTAACGGTAGCAGAAAATTATGAAGAGGAGTTGCGAGAATTAATTAATAAATTAACCGGTGCGCTCGGACCATTAATGTTGGTTGTGGTTGCACTTTTTATTGGTTTAATTGTGTTATCAATTATGACCCCAGTATTGAATATGATGGGTCAAGCTGGTGGTGCTGGGTTTTAACAATATATATGTGGAGATATTATGACAATGACAGAAAGACAAACGGTTCGCTGTACTCGACCAGGGTTTACTTTGTGGGAAGTTCTTATTGCTATGGCTATTATTGGCGGCTTAATGGCAGTAATTGTTCCACAATTGTTTAACTACCTAGAGCGATCAAAGCGTGATACAGCAAAAACAACATTATTGCAATTTAAACAAGCTATTACATTATACCAAACCGATACTGGTAGACTTCCTGATTCTTTGCGTGACTTAATTAAACGTCCAACTGGTGAAGAAAGCGCAAATTGGTCAGGTCCATACTTACCAAAAAAAGCAGTACCATTAGATCCATGGGGTAGAAAATTTGTTTATAAACCTACTCCGGAAGCAGAAAATCCATATGAATTGTATTCACGTGGTAAGAGTGGCAAAAAAGAAGATTGGATTTATGCCCCATAAATTAATAGGCAAGCAGGGATTTACGCTGCTTGAAGTATTATTTGTCATGCTGATCATTGGCGTACTGTCAGCCATGATAATTCCCAATTTTGCAGGACGTGGCCCGCGCTATGAACGAGAACAGTTTATAGCGCGGCTCAATGCCATTACGCAGTTTGCGCAGCAGCAGGCAATTGCACAACATAAAATACATACAGTAAATTTTGATTTTGACCGCAGACGTGTGCATATTGAAGTTGCTGATGATATTCAACCAAAAAAAGGTGAGCTCAAAACAAAGCCAGTCAGAGGCATAGGATCTTCTTTTACGTGGCAACCACAATTTGAAATCAAACAGTTTTTTATTGAGCATATAAATGAAATGAGTGATAGAAAAATTAAAAGTGCCTATTTTGTGGTTATGCCACAAGGGCTTACCCAAGAAGTTACTATAAATTTATTTGATACAAAAGATACAATAGATAATCGTCCACGCAAGGTTGGCTTGGTATTAAATCCTTTTTCAGCACAATTTAAGGTATATGATACATTCCAAACATAAATCTGGATTCACATTACTCGAAACATTATTTGCTATGGTCATTATTGCCGCGGTAATGAGTCCATTATTTTTTATGCAAGCGGATGTTTTGCGCCGTGTAGCAGGTGTATCCAACCATATGCAACGTATATTTTTTATGCGTGATTTTTTATTTAATGCACGCCAGCAGCAGCCAAAGAATACAACGCAATTTACCCTTGAAAAACGAGTGAGTAACCCTGAAACTATATTGCGTTACGAGCTTAAGCCTGTTGATAAAAAATCTGCATTAAGTTCTGTGCAAGGTATGTATACTGAGCGTGTTACTGCTATGTGGTCATATAACAATCAACGTAAAGATGATGTGTTATGTACGCTACAATGCATAGCATCGGAGCAAGCGTCATGATGCACAAAGGATTTACTCTCATTGAAGTACTTTTTGCAACAGCGATAGCAGCCACCATTAGTGTATTGCTTATTGGATTGTGGAACCAAATGGTGCAATCACAAATACGTGTGGAGCGCTTTACCGATATCTATGGTCGTGCGGCATTATATAATGCGCAAATACAACGAGACATCAGTGGCGCGTTTATACCACTTGATGAATTACAAACAACTGGTACCCAACAAAACGAACAGCTGAAAAAAATTGAGCATGTGTTTGTTGGAGATGCTACTTTGCAACAGCTGACATTTATTACCAATAATCCGATGCCTACATATTGGTCAGAGCGGGTAGGGGGACCACAGCCAGCTATAGTTCGCGTGGTATATAAATTGGTTCCAGAAAAAAAACGTGCAAATTCTTTTGTGCTTATGCGGCAAGAGGGTAATTCATTAGACCTAAAAGATTACACGTCAGAGAATTCAAAAATACGTGCATATGAGCTAATTACTGGCGTAAAAAATGTGGCCATTGATTATATTGCAATGGTTGAGAAAAATAAGGCACCTGAGGCAAACAAAACGCAAGAACA
This sequence comes from Candidatus Dependentiae bacterium, assembly GCA_035445995.1. NCBI lineage: Bacteria > Candidatus Babelota bacterium. The sequence goes on from DAOMRS010000001.1 coordinate 880,818, forward strand.
AGAACCGGAATTTGAACGAGTAACTAAAAAGGAATGGCAATCGCCGGTGCAGCAAGGTGAACGTACAGAAGAACAGAAATTACCACCGATTCCTCATTGGGTAATTATGAAAGTTGAATTGTGGGATGATGCTACATTCCAACGTTCAACAACTTTTACCTTTATATTTGATATTCTATCAAGCCTAGATGCAACTACTAAGCCGGTACCGCAAAAACGTGCTACTACACCTGCACAATCGCAACCGCGTACATTAACTGAACGCATTCGTCAGCCACAACAGCGTCCGGCTGTTCGGCGTGATTCAGCAAGTGCTACTGTGCGGCGTTCTAATACGCAGACTGTCCAATCAGATAAACGCGTAACATATCAGGCACAAACAATGCGCAGGGCGCCAACAAGAGGTAAAACACATGAAGCACGCGCATAACGCAGGCTATATTCTTTTGGTAACTTTGATGATGATTACTGGTGCTATTGCAGTTGGTACCTATATTTTTTTACGTGGTTCGGTGTATTTACCATTTATGCGTTCACATATTGAGCGACAGAAGGCAATCATGTTTGCACAGGGTGGTCTGGCTATTGCACAGAGTCAGCTTACTTTGTTTGTTGCACCAAAAGATCAGAAAGAAGAAAATACAAATCAGCAATCAGATCCAGCCAAACAACTATGGGAACGTATTACACCTACCATCAATCGCTGGCAAACATATCAATTGAAAAAAAATATAGATGGCATAGATGGTGTTATAAAAATTTGTTTGGGGGCAGAAGAAGGTAAAATAGATTTGAATACTGTCTATGATTATAAAAAAAAGGAATTCAAAGGCAAAGGACAACCGACAGCCGATTGGCATAAACTCATGGAAGTTGTGTGTAAACGTATAGAGGTACTCACTGGTGCCAAAGATACATTCAACGCCTTGTCTGCGTTTTTGAAAAAAAGAAGCCGTCCCCTCAATGATGTAACTGAGCTACTGACTATCAAGGAGTTTGATGTATTTAGAAATGCTGTTTTTTATGAGCCGCGTACGCAAGAGTCCAAGGATGTTGTTATCTATTTAACTGATATTTTTACGGTACATAGCCGAACCGATACATTACAACCATGGTTGTTTTCTGATTCATTACTTGGCATATTACAAATCAAGCAAGCACAACCTGGCGATAGTGCCAAGCGAGAAGATGTAATAAAAAAATTGAATAAAAAATTCAAAAAAACAGTGCAATGGAAACAAGATTGGGATGAGCTCCTCAAGCCATTGTATGAAAAAGAGTTGCAGAGTTTGCCCAATGGATTAGACTCAGTGCTAGATGTTACTTTTGAGCCAACTACATTTACCGTACTTGTGCATGGTACTGTAGGATTAGTAACACAGCGATTACTTGCGATTGTAGAGCGGTACTCGCGTGTACGCAATAGTAAAATTGAGTATAATGTAAGCATAAAAAAATTATATTGGCTCTGACGTAATAAAAAAGGAATTGCGTTGCAAGGTAAAATAGAAACGAAAGTTGGTTTTGTTGTTTTATTAGCCGTTGCGGTGTTTATCTACATGGGGTTTCAGGTCGGTGCTTTTCGTTTTGACCGAGGTAAATATACTGAATACGTCATGTACTTTAAAGATATCTCAGGTTTGTCTCGCAAAGCAGATGTTAAAATTGCTGGTGTAAAAGTTGGTTGGGTTGAAAAAATTGGACTCATTGCCAATGGAGACATGACTGCGCAGGCTACCGTAATGGTTTTACGTGATTATAATCTGTATCAAAATGCGCATGCAGTAGTACGCCAAGATGGTCTACTGGGTCCGCATTTTATAGAAGTTATTCCCGGTGATCCATTGCTTCAGCGTTTAGAGCCGGGCGATGCACTTGATCGACCAGCAGTTGCTCCTGTATCTATTGATGATTTATTGCAACAAGCAAAAAAAATAGCAACCAATATTGAAGATGTAACTAATTCATTCCGCAACGTAGTTGGTGGTTCTGGTGGGCAAGAACAATTACATGAATTCTTTGCCAACATGCAAACTACCGCAGAACGTATGTCTGCATTCTCACAAACACTTGAGCGCGCATTCTCACGTAATGAAGATAACATTGATAAGTTGTTAGAAATCGGTAGTAACGTTGAACGTTTATCACTGCAGCTTGAAAAAGATATATTCCCTGCATTCAGGGAAGGTATGGATAAAATTTCCAATGCCTTTGATCGTGATTTTGATCGTGTAGCTACGCGTATAGAAACATCAGTAGAGGCATTTGAACAAGCCTCTGTGCAAGCACGTGACGGGTTGCGTAATGTAAGTTCTGTTGCAGAAAAAATAGATGAAGGCAAAGGTATACTTGGTAAATTAGTGAATGAAGACGAAACCTATTATGATCTCAAGATAGCAGTTCAAGGTTTCAAAAATTATGTTACCAAACTTGATCGTGTGCAATTTGTATTCGATACACACTTTGAAGGATTTTATCGTCATGCAGAAAATTATCACTTAGAAAATGCAAAAGGATACTTCGATGTGCGCATACATCCAAATGAGGATCATTTTTATCTATTGCAACTCGCAACGAACGAAAAAGGGTATACCTATCGTGATAAAACCGAGCGTGATTATGTAAATGCTCGTGGTGAGATAGTCAGCCCACTTTCACTCAGTGTAGATGTAGAAAAAGGGCAACAATTGGAAATTGATCCAAAAGATTTATTATTTGAACGCAAAACAAAATATAAACGAAATACGCTCAAGATTGGGTTACAATTTGGTAAAATTTACCAAAATATAGCGTTTAGATTTGGTTTATTTGAAGGCAGTGCCGGTGCTGGTGTGGATGTTGATATTCCATTTGGTACTGATCAATTTAGATGGGTTACTACACTTGAATTGTCTGATATGCATGGTTGGAATCGTTGTGATGATAATCGACCATATTTCAAATGGATCAACCGTATGTTTGTCCTCAATAGTATTTATATTACGGCAGGAGCAGACGATTTTGTTAGTAAACGTAATGCAAGCGCTTTCTTTGGTTTGGGTGCTCGCTTTGGTGACGATGATGTTAAATATCTGCTTGGTGGTGTATCGGGAGCCGGTGGGTTCATACAATCGTAAATAATTATTATTAAATCAAAGAAGCTTTTAGTGAGTAACTACTCGCTAAAAGCTTCTTTTTTATTGCTAAAGTATGAGGCTTACTTAGCTACCGTTATGAACAACGGTTGACCAATAGCTTCTGCAACTTTCAATTCTTCAGTTTTTGTATCAGTAGATAGTACCATGTTTGGGATGATATCAAAGTGACGGTCACGACACATAGATTTTTGAATCATAGTACCAATTGATGAAACCAATTTATCAAGTGGTAGTTTTTCAACTACTTCACCAACAACTTTAGTTTGTGGAATTTGTTTCATAATTTTACCAGCAGTTTCACTTGCACCTTTAGAGAATGCAGAAGAAGCATTTAATAAATCATTAGATGTTTTTGAATCTACAAATACTGGTTCAACGTTTGACCATGTACGACCATTAGGTGAATATTGGATAAATGCTAAGCAGAAACCAAATTTACGTGCATAGTCATTTTTGTATTTATCTTTTTCAAAGTTTTTTTGGAACATAGTTACTGTATCACCTGCATCAAAGCGTAATTCATAGGTAGCACCTGCAGGCATGACGTTTTTAGTATTTTCTTTGGTTTGGTATGGATCTTTTCCTAGGTAATACCATGGTTCACCAATACCACCAAGTTTCATACGCACATGGATTGTATTTTTTGTGTGGTTAGTGAATGAGAAAATATACGCAAATGCTGAGTTGCCAATGCTTAATAAAGCGAGGGTAACTAACATTAATTTACTCATATTTTTCATAATAATAACTCCTTTTTTATTAAAAAATATTCTTATTAATTCCTATTTTGCGATTGTTATAAACAATGGCTGACCAATAGCTTCTGCAACGCTCATTTCAGTTATTTGACCAGATTTTTCTGTTTCTTGAGTTGTAGCTTCTAGTACCATGTTTGGAATAATGTCAAAGTGACGTTCACGACACATAGATTTTTGGATCATAGTTCCGATAGAAGAAACTATTTTATCAAGAGGTAGCTCGGCAACACCTTTTAGCTGAGAAACATGAAATGATTTTTTAGTTTCTTCAGCAGATTTTTTACCTTCAATTAATTCACGTGCTGCTTCATCAGCAAGGTCTTTTGATGATTTTTTAACTTCCGGTATGTTTTGGAGTACTGCTGCAGCAGTTTCTGTAGCACCTTTAGTAAATGCAGTAGCCGCACTCAGTAGATCATTAGATGTTTTTGATTCTACAAATGTTGGTTCAACATTTGACCATGTTTGGCCATTCGGTGAATATTGGATGAATGCTAAGCAAAATCCAAATTTTCGTGAATAATCACCAGGGCCTTCACCAAGAACAAAACGTAACTCATATGATTCGCCTGCTGGAATAAAGTTTTTTGTGTTTTCTTTGGTTTGGAACGGATTTTTACCTACGTAGTACCATGGTTCACCAATACCACCAAGTTTAACTCGTACATGTACTCTTTTTTTAGTGTGGTTAGTAAACGAATAAATATGACCAAATGCAGTATTACCTATGCTTAATAAAGCCAGGGTAGTGAGCATTAACGTATTGGTTAGTTTCATTTTTTTCCTCTTTTTATTTTTTATGTTTAAATTTTAGCTTCATATTAATGCTAGCCAATTTTATGGGTAAAAATCAATAATATTACAAAAAGGAAATATGCGTATGATTTAGTATGATTAAAAAAATAGGTTTTTAACCTGAAAAAGGGGTAATGGTTGTAGGGGTGCTATCCAGCTGCAGAGGCTGGATTCTTACTGGTGGTCTATCTTTTGTTCCGTGAGCCAGGTCACAAAAAGATGTTTTATGAAGGCAAGTCGGTCTAGCCGTTGTTCTATGGTGCTATACTTGGAAGTATTGAGGGGAAATAGCCAGGTAGTATGGGTTCGTTTAATCCAGTTGTGCAGATACTGGTAATATTCTAATTGTATGCGTTCTGATTCAATTTCATGCATAAACTGAGCAAGTGGAGCTCCGGTATCCATAGGGTCGGTTAGGTTTATATATTTGTTTTGTATAGCAAAAATAAGTGCTTGTGTAAGGTCTTTGTCTGGTAGAGCACATAGTTCTTGTAGGGACAAAGGGGCCTTCCATGCAGACCATATATCGGTTCTTTGAAGATATAAGTTGCCTGTTATCACTTGGTAACACACATACGTGTAACAGGTAAGCACGCCAGTTAATATAATTTGCCATTTATGGGTTATCATATAAGCACTCGAGCTACTAGGTATACCTTTTAAAATATTAGATGCATCAGCTTGAGCATACGCATTTGAGCTGATGGCTGTATTAAATGTAGGGTGCATATCTGTGCGTGTGTTTACTGCTTGTTGCTGTGACAAATAAAGATTGATATTAATATCGGGTGTGTGATTATTATTAGGTGTATGATTACCGGGAATAATGAGGCGTGCATCTGGTCGTAGAGATGTTGTTACGGATTGTTGATGTGAAGGAAGTATATAATGAATAAGTTGTTCCCATAACCCGTGACGATGTGTGCTTAATTGCTCAGAAGGTTCTTGCATGCCATATGCATAGAATGTACTGAATATAAATAAGAGAATATATTGTTTCACGTTATAACTCGTATTGTTATTTTTTGTTAAATATTCTTGAGTGTTGCACAATTGATTTTGAGGAGACAAGAATGACGTATCGCAAACCTGATTATCCAATTCATGATATCATTTTACATCGTTGGTCGCCACGTGCTATGTCAGGTGAACCTATTTCTGATGCCGAACTTATGACATTATTTGAAGCGGCACGTTGGGCGCCATCATCATTTAATAATCAACCATGGCGATTTGTGTATGCAAAAAAAGATACGCCTGCATGGGATATATTTTTTGATTTACTGAATGATTCTAATAAAAAATGGGCACAACATGCTGCAGTGCTCTTGGTTATTGCATCGTGTGATACGTTTGAATATAGTGGTAAATATTCGCGTACTCATTCATTCGATACCGGAGCTGCATGGGAAAATTTAGCATTACAAGGTACCATCAATAATTTAGCAGTACGTGGGATGGAAGGTTTTAGTTATGAACGTGCAAAAAGAAGATTAAATATTCCCGATGGGTATACCGTAGAAGCAATGGCGGCCATTGGTAAACCAGGCAACAAAGAGGAGTTACCAGCTGATTTACAAGAAAAAGAAAAACCAAGCATGAGAAAAAATATAACAGAGTTTGTTTTTGAGGGGGCATTCAAGTAAACTTATAGATGAATATTTTTTTTGAAAAAGAGGTCAAATAGATGATGTCGTACATAGCAGATTTTGTGCTAGCTGCTTGGATTTTTAGTATTACGTATGATTGGTTTCATATTTTAATTAACACATTTCTATTGTGTTTTTTATTTTGGATACTTCTTGGTATGTCGTTGACACGAGCGGTACTTTTATCATTTAGCGCTCACTTTTTTTCATTTATGTTATATCTGATTCTTGGCATTAGTCTTATTGCATATCGTTTTGCATCGGAAGATATGACTGAAGCAGCAGCAACCAATGATACGCTGCTTGCATGTATATATTTGGGTATTGTATATGCTACGTTGCAATCTCTTTTTTTAATTCCTCTGCATATTATGACAGAAGAAAATACTTGGAAGCTTATTGCTGTTACGTGGATAAGTAATATGTTAGCAGCATTACTGAGCTACTGGTGCATTATAACAATAATTGAGCCGCTTTTATAAAGACAATGCTAATCAGATATCTGTGTAGGCAATTGGCTGCTGCTTATATGGTGAGCTCTATGTTCTTCTAATCCAAATTGCACAATTTGATCAATAAAATCCATAGGTTTAATACCTACCTCTAATGCTTGATGAAAAATACAGGTAGCAGGTGTAAGAGCGGGCAATGTGTTAACTTCCAATATAACTACACGTTCTTGGCCTGTTGGGCTTTGCTGAGCAGATTGATAAAAACAATCAATACGTGCGTATCCTTTACATTGTAGTGCTGCATACGCACGTTCCATAGTTTTTTGTACTAACATTAAAGCAGAGGGTGGCAATGGTGCTGGAGTTTGGTTTTCGCCTGCACCAGGTAAAAACTTTTCATGCATAGAAAGTATATCGTGCGTAGTAACGGTTTGACTTGGTGGTAATGCATGAGGGGCTTCATTGCCAATTACTCCTACGGTTAATTCCATGCCGCGAATAAATTCTTCAACCAAAGCTGCGGATTTATTCTGTGTAAAAAGATATTCTATTTTTTGTATGAGTTGGTGTATGTTGGTAATTTTTTCTACTAAGACACTGCAACCATCATCATGCGGTTTGACTATGCACGGAAACGCGATGTTTTCTTCTATATGTTGTACGAGTTGTTCTTTTTTATGTTGCCACACATCTTTATCAATTAAATATGCATGTGGTACATCGAAATTTTGTGTACGTAAAAATTGTGTTGTTTTGTATTTATCCATGCACAAAGCGCTTGTCAGTACGGATGAGCCATTATATGGTATACCAAGCATTTCCAGCGTGCCTTGCACAGCACCATTTTCACCCTTACCACCATGCAGTGCAATAAATACAAAATCTGCCAGTTGTGGTAAATCATGCCATGTAATTTGCATAGCTGGTGTTACAATGGCGTCAATTTCTTTGGTTGAATTACGGACTAATAATGATTGGTTGATATGAAACAAGTGCATGTAACTGTTTACAAAGATGGGTAGTACTTCATATTTGTAAGGAGATAATTTATAGGTAACATTTCTACCTGATTCGAGTGATATTTCTCGTTCATTAGAGTCGCCACCCATGAGTACTGCGACACGTAATTTGCGTGTATTCATAGTTTTTGTTTCGAGTTTTTCTTGATGTATAAATTTGTCGAGCATACCATATGCATGTAATTCTGTTTCAATTAAATGATTAATGAGTTTGGTGTGACTCATATTAATTTCTGCTGCTTCACGAAATACAAAACTTGCAGGGCCCATGCCGGACAAAGCGTTAGGATCAATAATAAATACGTGCTCATCTGGTGTTACAAATCCATCAATGCGGGAAATATTAGTAAGTCCGAGTGCGCGAGTTGTTTGTACACAAGTATCTTGAATTTTTTTGATGAGATCATCACTGCATCGTGCTGGTGTAAACTTGGTTGCACGGCCTGGCATATACTTTTGTTCATAATCAAAAATATGAGTATTTTTTTCGATGACAATTTCGGTTGGTGGTAATGATATAAGTGTATTGGTTTTATAATCAGTAATAGTAATGCAAGAAAATTCCATTCCTTCAATTTTTTCTTCTATTAATACCGCTTGCTTTGTTTGAGGATTAATAGTGCATGCATGATGTACTGCTGGCAGTAATTCCTGTGGATGTGTGACGACGCGTACCCCCAAGCTTGAGCCTTCTTTGTATGGTTTTACTATGCAAGGGAATGTGATATTTTTCTGTGCAAGTTGTTCTAGAATAGTTGATTCGTCGAGTGATTCTATGTGTTTTGGTGTTAGCACACAGTCACGTGCAACTTCAATGTTATGTGCACGCAAAATTTCTTTTTGCATGATTTTATTCATGCTGAATGCGCTACCCAAAATTTTTGAACCTAAATAGGGAATACCAAGAACTTCCAAAAATCCTTGTAAAGTACCATCTTCTGCCCAGTTACCGTGTGTGCAAATATAGACAAAATCTATGAGTTCGGGTAACTTGTCCCATATGATTTTTTGAGCTTCTTTAGAAAGTCTATGCTGAAAATCGCTAATTTTACCACGATATAAAAAATGGAGTGGTAGTATAAATAAGTGTCCTTCAAGGGTTTGGAAAATAGGGATAATTTCGTAACGTGATGTATCAAGATGATCGCATACCGTACGCCCGGAATTAAATGAAACTTCTCGTTCAATTGATTTGCCACCCATCAGTACGCCAACGCGAATTTTTTGCATGTTATTTCCTTAAAAAATGAGATTGAGTAATTGTCGCGTGTTGTATAAGCATAAATATTTATCTACATATGGTAAAGGATATACCTATGAAAAACTTATGTGCATTGTTGTTATTATCTAACATGGTTACAGTGCATCAGGTGTGTGCGATGTCTTCACCAAGAGAAACTACGCAAGATGAATACTTTGAGGGAACAGTGCGCATTGGTACAAAAGAAGTTGACTTGCGCCATGGGTATATAAATAAGTTGAAAAAATCATCTGTTCAAACGGTATATACAAGAAACGGTAACATTTCACCGGAACAACTTGAAGCATTTTTTAAAACGACATTGTATTTTTATGGATTTACTGATAAATCATACAAACTTGATCAACTTACTCTTGATCAACTTACTCAAGCACTGAATAAACGTTTGCAAAAACGTAATGTTTTTATTCGATTATCTGATGATAAGTATTATGCATTTAAAATAATTCTTGCTCATTACTTAGGTGGTCAGCTACCTTATGTAAAAAGTATACTTGAAGATATTATTCATACCACAAAGAAAATGCTCGATGCAAAAAGAGTGCAAGCGCGGTTTAATCCAATGACAGAAGAAGAGTATATGAAATCATATGAAAAAAAACGGGAAGAATTAATGGTAAACCAGTCTAACGAAATAACAATACACCTTGCGCATAAAAATAGTTACCATTTTGACAGTCCGCCTTCTTCATATGCTGTCAATGGATCTAGATTGCATCCATTAGATTAATAAAGCGAAAGATCATGTATGGCTCAACAAGAACAAAATTTAGTATGGATTGACCTTGAAATGACCGGGTTAAATCCGGAGGAAAACGTTATTTTAGAAATTGCAACTATCATTACCGATAGTGATCTGAATATTCTTGCCTATGGGCCATCATTGGTGATTTATCATTCAGATGAAGTTCTAGATATTATGGATATGTGGTCACGTGAGCAACATACCAAGTCTGGCTTGTTAGACAAAGTACGTACATCCAGAATTTCTACGCAAGAAGCTGCGCAACAAACATTAGAATTTATTCAACAATATTGTATTAAAGACACGGCGCTCCTTGCCGGTAATTCAGTCTGGCAAGACCGTGCATTTTTGCGTAGATATATGCCAACCATTGTTGCATATTTGCATTATCGATTGATTGATGTAACAACGATTAAAGAACTAGTGTCACGTTGGTATCCAGATTCTACACCATTTGAAAAAGCAGATACGCATCGTGCCCTTGAGGATATTAAAGAATCAATTGACGAGCTTAAATATTATCGTCAGACATTTTTTAAGTAATCAGGTAACTGGATTGGGACAGAAGTATATTGAACTCTTGTATTTCTTATGGTTGATACTAGCAAACAACAGAACAATTTCCTGCATGCTAACCCCCTTAATATAAATTTTGCGTGCATATGTATTTTTAATTTTATGCACGGGTGGTTTTGCAGGACCCAAAATATGTAAATCCCATTTCTTGAGTGAGCGGTTTGTTTGTAATGCATAGATTAATGTGTGTGCATCACGTTCAACGGTTAATTCATCGGTGTGTTTAAGTTCAATTTCTACTAATCGTTTGTAGGGCGGGTATCCGAGCATTTTGCGAGATCCCATAACATGCGTGAAAAATTTTATGTAATCAATTTCATTCATGTATTCAAATATAGTGTGGTTTGCCATAGCTTGTACAATGACCAAACTTTCTGCACGTTGTCTGCCGGCACGTCCTGCAACTTGGATAAGTTGTTGCAACGTAGTTTCTGCTGCATTGTAGATGGGGAAATGTAAATTCAAATCTGCCCATAAAATACCAACCAAAGTAACATTTGGGAAATCATATCCTTTAGTAATGGTTTGCGTACCAACTAGAATATCAATCTTACCTGTTGCAAATTGTACTACCGTTTCTTGCCAGTTTTTTTTCTTTGCCGTGCTATCCATATCTGCTCGCGCAATGCGTGCTTCTGGAAATAGTTGTTGTATAATGCTGACCACTTGTTGGGTGCCAATACCTTTTTTTAAAAACTGATGTTCACCTGCATGGCAGGTTGGACAAGCGGTAGGGAGTAACATTTTATGATCACAGTAATGGCAGGTGAGACGGCCATCTGTGTGTAGTGTTAAGCTTACCGAACAACCATGGCATGAGAATATAAAACTACATTGTTTGCATTGCACAAAAAAACTAAAACCACGACGATTTAAAAATATAATGATCTGTTCTTTTTTTTGTAATCTATCTTTGATTGCATTTTGTAGTTCTTGGCTAATCCAAAAATTTTTGCGTTGTTTTTTATCAGATAACAAAACTATTTTTATAGCGGGGAATGCCCCTGCAAAACGTTTAGGTAGTTGAAAAAAGTGCCAATTTTTTTGTTGCACATTATGGAGTGTTTGGATTGATGGAGTTGCAGAACCTAGTAGTATCGGAATGCCAGCTGTATATGCACGCATAATGGCTGCTTCTTTGGAGTTAATTTTGGGATGTTTTTTTTCTTGGTAGCCGGTCTCATGTTCTTCGTCAACAATAATTAATCCAAGATTTGCAATAGGTAGTAGCACGGGTAAATGTACGCCCACAATCACCACTGGTTGTGCATCGAGCAATGCTTGCCACAATTGTTTTTTTTCTTTGGTTCCTACTGCTGAATGAAAACTAAACAAGGTAACTTGATCAGGCAGTTCATGTTTGAGCCGATGTGCGAACGCGAGTGCTAAAGTAACTTCTGGCAATAATAAGAGCACGGATTTGTTGTGTGTGAGTGCATGCATAATTAACTCTTTATATACTTCAGTTTTGCCAGAACCAGTTACACCATGTAGCACGGTTGGTGTGTATTGTGGCGTGGTAATATGGGGTTTTAAAAATGCACATACATTATGTTGCTCATCGGTCAGCTGCACATCTAATAATGCAGGGGTACTGTATTCTTGTGCTTGATATTCAACATCTTGTTTTTTTGTATCTGTCACAAATTGTTTGATTCGTTTGACAAAGTGCAGTGGTTCAAGTGCATAATACTGTGCAAGTTGTGCAATAAACTGTGCATAACAGGTATCATGTGGAAACGCTTCCAGGTGATCTGCATCTCTGATAGCAAACGTGATATGTGCCGGCTTGCTGACCAATAATTGTGTTACTATGGCCGGTACAATCTGATTGCGTACTGGTACATGCACAATAGAATTAATGGATGGTTTCTGCTGCCAATGCTCGGGGATATGATAGAGTAGGGGTTCATTGAACCCATTGAGTAGTCTCACATTAATAAACATAGTATTAGTATACAGAAAAAACACCGCAAGTTAAAAAAATGAAAAGGCAGGAGTACTCAATATAATCTTAAACTACTTGCGGTGCTTATAATTGCGTTAAGCTCGGTAAGTTTTAGTATATTTATTCTGTATTGTCAAATATCTGAACTTATATAATTGATCTGTGCAATTTACTGTGGTATTTGATATGATCAAAGCAAAATATTATATATTATAGGCAGGCAACATGATTGAAATACTTGTACTCCACATGTTTTTTGGTGCCTCAAATCCCATTGGTAAGTTTCTATTGCAATTTACTTCTCCAGCATTTTTATCTGGTATACGTATGGGTATAGCTGGATTAATTTTACTTGGTTACCAGTACTTGAATCCGCGTGCACATTTTAGATTTCAAAAGAATCACATTTGGTTGTATCTGCAACTTACGGTAATAGGGGTCTATCTGAAATATATTTTGCGCTATTGGAGCTTGAGTTATTTAGAACCTGGTAAATTTTCTTTTTTACTCAATGTAAGCCCTTTTGTGGCGGCATTATTTTCATTTATATTTTTTAAAGAAAAACTTACTCAGAAAAAATGGATTGGGTTAAGTATTGGCTTTATAGGATTGGTTCCTATGCTTATAACAACATCATTAACCGAACGATCTCTTGGTGAGTTTGTGTTTATTTCATGGCCGGAACTTGCAGCGCTTGGTGCTGTAGTGGCGCATGTATATGGCATGATTATAGTACGTATACTGGTGCGAACTCATGAGTATGCATCAGGCATGATTAATGGTATTTCTATGTTTGGTGCGGGAATATTGGGGCTAGGAACTGCTTTTGCGATTGAAGATTGTTATATTTCTAATCCATTATCATTTTTTACTGGTCTGATGGTTTTGGTAATAATTAGTAATGTTATTTGCAAAAATTTGTATACCAACCTTGTTAAGCATTATAGCGTGACATTTCTTTCATTCACTGATTTTTTGGCGCCATGCTTTGCGGTATTTTACAGCTGGCTTTGGTTTGGAGAAAAAATCACCTGGAATTTTTATGCATCAGGTATAATTGTTCTTGTTGGATTATACATTTTTTACCAAGATGAACTTACACATATTCATGCGGGTTAATCAAAGATAATTTTTTATCTTAACCTGTTGTACCAATTCAAATAATGTTTATTTAATATGTTGTACCCTCCTGGTGTGGGGTAATTACCGGTAAAACACCAGTCCCCCGTATGATCTGGCATTGCGTGATGTAATCCATCTATGGTTTGGTATATAATGTCGAGTCCTCCTTGCCATGTGGTACCAGCTGGTAGTAATAGTTCTGCGTTTTTTGCTACAAGTTGTTCAAGTGTTAGGTGTTCATACAGTGCTTGTATAGGGCTATAGGCTTGAGCTGAGTCAGTATTTATTTGTGCTGCACATGCTAGAGCTGTTTCATGTATATATTCTGTTTTTTCTTGTTCTGCGAGTAAGCTTAGCATTGCTTGAAAGGTGATCAATTCGTCTAGGTTATACATATTTGTAGCATAACAGTCGGGATACATAGTTGGTGGAAATGCGTTGACAATAATAATTCGCTTGGGATTTAAATCAATTATGTAGTGTAAGAATGATGGGTTTTGTGCAAGGCTTTGTTCAATAGAATTAACCATAAGTACAAATGTATCTTCTGGTTGAATGATGCCTTTAGTCAAAATCATGTTTGCTAGCTGCCCATTACATATGCGTTCAAAATGAGGTTTGCAGTTAGCAAAGATATCAATATCTTCTGGTGATATATCATGGTGTTTTATTTTTTCCCATAATATGTTTGCATGGCGAGTGTGTATAAGTTGGTCAATTTCTTCAAGCATGCCAATTAATGCACTTTCGGCACCATGAATGTAATCAAATATGACGTGTTCTAGATTATAATTCAGGGCTTCAAGCACCTGCTGTGCATTATTGCGTCCGAGTGTTTTGTGTTCTTCATAAATATCATAGTCATTAGTGTTTGAACCAATGCGCTCATGAGCGCATTGGCGTAATGGTAATTGCTTAATAAATTGTTGCTCTTTGATATGTCCATTGTTTTTAATTATGAGTATATATCCTGGTTTTATGCTAACTATATGCTCTGATGTTGTATTGAATACTTGCATAAGCGCAGCACGCTCTGATGCCACGGCAATTACATCATCATCTAGATATAAAAATCCAGAGCGGATGCCTGATGGATCACGACACACAAATACATCACCATTGCCTAATAAACCGGCAAATACATAGCCCCCATCCCAATCATCTGCTGCATAATTGAATACACGTACAAGATCAATTTCTTGCGCAATGGTTTTTGCCAATTGTTGTCCCTGTATGTATTGATACGTATCTGCACTAATTGAGGTGGTCAAGTATTCGCGATCCAGATAATAAGAAATAAGATTCGCGACAATGGTTATATCGGATTCTCTTGTTGGATTGAGTCCTGCATTAATAAGTTGTGTAAACACGTCATCTATATTAGTTATCTTAAAATCACCCACCAATGCAAAGTTTTTAGTTTTTATCTTATTTTTATGATGGAATGGTTGGTAAGAACTATCTGTAGTGCTGTTATCTTGTATATGTCCGATGTATGCATCCCCCAAAAATGTAAATTGCATTTTAAGATCTTGTGCGGATACTTTTGCTAATAATTGTGTATTATCTATATCGTGTTTGATGGCATCAAATAGGTAAGGTAATGCATGTTGAGTAGCGCGTACGCGATGCATATATTCTTTACCTACTGGCATATCTAATTTTAGCACCGCAAGCCCTGCTGTTTTTTGACTACGATGGCGCTGTTTATCCAAAAGTAAATAAGTTTTTTGTAACCCCCATGCAGGATCACCATATACATCTTGGTAATAGGTGAGTGGTTTGCGTAATCGCACAAATGCTATACCACTGGGATGGCTACCAGTAAAAACTGAAGCACAAAATAATAATATAATGACCTGTCTATTTTTCTTCTTGTTCATGAGAAGTATCTTTTTTTTGTGCTTGCAAATAATGTGTTACAAGTTCATGGTCATACTTTGCGCTCAATTGATCGGGTGTAAGTCCCTGATTATTTTGTGCATGTACATTTGCACCTATTGCACACAAATATTTGACCATGTACCATTGACCACTACGTGCAGCATGATGAAGAGGTGTATTACCTATATTATCTTGTACTTCAATGTTTAATCCAGTTGTATTTTTGTATAAAATTCTAAAAAAATACGGATAAGGTTCTTGCGCTATCACATGTAGCAAGGTCCATCCAAATCGGTTATATGGTGTGGTTATAAAATTATCATGATTACCTATACTATTGAGTATAAAGAGTGTCATGTTAAGGCTACTTGTGTATGGATGGTAATAAGGTATTTGACTTAATTGATGGCTAATGATTCTTTTTTTTTCTTGATTATTACATTCAGTTGCAAAAATAGTTGCCAAAATTGCTTGATTGATTAGACGTTTGTGGGTGTGAAGCATACGGAACTGATTATATGATGAAAAGAGAAAAGTTCTTGTGGCAAGCATGGCGTTAAGATGGTGGCTGCTGCCCATATAAATACTAAGAGAAACTATGCACATGGTCCATATTCTTGGGTGTATCATAAAACTCCTTTGTATGTAGTTTTGATTGATACTGATTTTGATGTAGCATACTTATTTAATGACGTGTCTGCAATTTTTAATAGATATATTTGTAGTGTATACTCACTATATACCAAATTATGCCTGCAATAGTATCCAACGCAAAAGGAAATTGTGTGAAATTAGACCCTCAAAAAACCATTTTTTTAATTGACGGTTCTTCATTTTTGTATCGTGCATATTATGCATTACGTCCGTTGCATACACCACAAGGCATTCCGGTGCAAGCGGTTTATAGCTTCTGCCGTATGATAAAAAAAATAATTGATACTTTTGAACCCAAGTATATTGCTCTTGTGTGGGACAGCAAAGGTAAAACAACCCGACATACCATGTTTGAGGCGTATAAAGCAACGCGTCAAGCACCACCCAGCGATTTGTTCGAGCAAAAAGAATTTATTGTCCAATTTGCTGATATGATTGGTATGAAGCAAGTTGCAAAGCAGGGTGTAGAAGCTGACGATATTATGTATTCCATTGCCAAAGAACGTACACAAAAAAGTGACACGGCGGTATTTATAACCGCTGATAAAGACATGGGTCAGGCAGTATCGGACAAAATTGTACTTTTCGATCCATTTAAATATGAAATTGTTGATAAAACTGCGGTTGAAGAAAAAATGGGATTTCCGGTAGAAAAATTCCCCTTTTATTTTGCGCTGCTGGGCGATGCATCAGATAATATACCAGGTGTGCATGGTATTGGCAAAAAAGGTGCACTAGATTTAGTGCAAGAATTTGATTCGCTTGAGGATCTATATGCCAACTTGGATAAAGTCAAGAAGGCACGCACGCAAACTGCATTACAAGAAAACAAAGACAATG
This sequence comes from Candidatus Dependentiae bacterium, assembly GCA_035445995.1. NCBI lineage: Bacteria > Candidatus Babelota bacterium. Next base: position 897,658 of record DAOMRS010000001.1, read on the forward strand.
CATTTTTGAGTCGTGATTTATTTTTATTGCAATATGAACCAACTAATTTATCCAAAGAAGATCTTGCATTTGATGCTGCTAACTGGGTTAAAGCTCGTCCATTGTTTGAAGATTTAAACTTCAAAAGCTTGCTAGCAGAAATTGGTGCTGCCAAAGAAGTGCGCGCAAAAAGTATTGAAGATAAAATTGCTTACTGGAAGCAGTTTGATTTTAAAGCAGTCACCACGCACGAAGAACTTACCGCGTTAGCAACATTGCTTACAGAAAAAGGTGCCTTTGCGTTTGATACTGAGACAAATGGATTGCAGCCTTTGCAAGTTACATTAATTGGTATGTCATTTTGCGTACAAGAGGGTACATCATATTATGTGCCATGTGGCCATAATAATGGACAAGCACAATTAGATATCAAAGATATTTTGCATGTATTAGGCCCAATTTTACAAAATCCAAGCATAAAAAAATATATGCACCATGCAAAGTATGATCAATTAGTACTGAGTAATTATGGTATAGAAATTGAAGGGCTTGCTCTTGATACGTTAATTGCATCTTATTTGACCAACAAAGATTGGCAACGGCCCGGACTCAAGGCAATGTCAGAATACTTATTTAATGAGCCAATGCTAAGTTTTGCAGATGTAGTGACACACAACAAATATAAGGATTTTTCGCAAGTACCACTTGATTTGGCATTGTTGTATGCAGCTACTGATGCACACCAAACATTCAAGCTTGTACAACCACTACAAGAAGCACTCGCAAAAGAAAACATGCAAGAACTCTATGCAACCATAGAACACCCATTAATTAACGTGCTCTATGATATGGAGAAAGAAGGCATTGCAATTGATGTTGATTACCTTAATCAGTTGAATAAAGCCGTAACCAAAGCTTTGGATGTGATTCAAACTGATATTGAAAGCTATGTCCCTAAAGGACAAACAGTTAACCTCAATTCACCCAAACAAGTTGAACAACTGTTGTTCCAAGAATTGCAGTTACCTCCGCAAAAAAAGAATGTAAAAGGTACAGGTTATTCAACCGATCAAGAAGTGCTTACTATTTTGGCAGATATGCATCCGGTGCCGGCATTGTTGGTGCAATACCGAGAATTGTTTAAGTTAAAAAGCACCTATATAGAAGCGCTCCCGACTTACGTGAATCCTAAAACCAAACGTATTCACACAACATTTAGCCAAACAAGTGTGGCGACTGGACGACTTTCAAGTTCTGAACCAAATCTACAAAACATTCCGGTGGGCGGCGGCCTGGGGTTTGGCAAAAAAATTCGCACTGCATTCAAGCCTAAAACAGGCAACATATTCTTGTCGGCGGATTACTCACAAATTGAGTTGCGTGTGCTGGCACATTTGTCTGGCGATAAAAATTTAATTAATGCATTTTTGCAGGGACATGATATTCATGCAGAGACAGCAGCTCGTTTGTTTGATGTGCCACTGCAAGGTGTAACCAATGAACAACGGCAAGTTGGTAAGCGTATTAATTTTAGTATTTTGTACGGCCTCACACCATATGGGTTATCTAAAGATTTAGATATCTCATTCAAAGATGCAAAACATTACATAGAAAAATATTTTGATCAGTATCCACAGGTTTTATCTTGGATGGAAAGTATAGTGGCATTCACCAAGCAACACAGTTATACGCAAACACTCTGGCATCGTCGTCGTTATGTACCTGCAATTTATGAAAAAAATAAAACTCTATATGAAGAAGCGCGACGTGTTGCTATTAATACGGTGGCGCAAGGTACCGCAGCAGAAGTCATGAAGCTGGGTATGATCAAGCTGGATCAAGAATTGAAAAGGCATATTCCAGACGCAGCCTTGTTGCTACAAATTCATGATGAGTTATTAATTTCAGTTCCTCAAGAGCAAGCAGATCGTGTGGAACAATTGACCAAAGACGTACTTGAATCAGTAGTCGATTGGCAGGTTCCATTGGTAGTTACTACACGTACCGGCTACAATTGGCATGATATTAGCAAATAAAAAGCCCCGCTTGCGGAATGCAGGGCATACAAACTGTTTGTAGATGATAATTATTCATTGCCTGAATTTGAATCATCATCTGAGTTGTCTGATTCAGATGATAGAAATTCTTGGGTATAATATAATTCAGCTTTCTTTTTATTTTCTACCAAAGCAATATGCTCATTGTATATATCTGTCGCGTCTTCTTGAGTCATCTCGCTAGTAATATTATAGTACCAAACAGAGAGGTCTTCATGACTTATACCAATAGGTATAGGTACGGATGTTTTTAATACTAATTGCCTAAAGATATAAATACCTTCAGGGGTATCATCTAAACTTATATATTTATAATAACCAAGATATTTATTATATTTTTCTGATAATATTGCATATGCTAATAATGTGCCACGTTTATTTGTCCAGAATTCTTTGGATAAATTATATCTTAATAATCTAGAGATCAATTTTTTTTTAGTTACCTTACTTGTTAGATCAAAATCGCTATGCTTTTCTTGTAGTTCCTCAAATGTCCAAGGTAAGTTAGATTGCACATTTTTCGGCAAATCTTCCATAGCGTAGACTGTAGGGAAACTAAGCAATAATAATAACGTGAGTTTTTTCATAGGTTCCTCTTTTTGATATTGTTTTACCTGCGATTAATTCTAGGTCGGTATAATAAAAAGTGCAAGGAATGAGGTGTAAAAAAAGGCCTCAAGAGCAAGCAGATCGTGCAGAACAATTGACCAAAGACGTACTTGAATCAGTAGTCGATTGGCAGGTTCCATTGGTAGTTACTACACGTACCGGCTACAATTGGCATGATATTAGCAAATAAAAAAACCCGACTCACGAGTACGGGGCATGAAGACTGCTTATAGTTCACTACTTGAATTTGAATCATCATCTAAATTTGAACATGAATCAACTGATTCAGATGATAGAAATTCTTGAAAATAATATGATTCAGCTTTTTTTATGTTATCAAATAAAGCTACAGCATCTTGTTTACTCATTTCAGAAGTGATAGCTTCGTAAAAATTAAATCCGTGACCCCTGTGATAAATTTTTAGTAATTTGGATTTGTTTAGGAATTTTAATTGCTTCATAATGTACAAGCCTTCAGGAGTATCTTCTGATGTTATATTTCTATGAAAATAAGGTCTAGAATTATTTTTTTGTGACAATTTTCCTGACCATATTGCATATGCTAATAATCTACCCTGTTGATTTATCCAGAATTGTTCAGAAAAAGCCTGTTCGATTAATTTGCCTAATATTGTATATTGATTGCTATGACCAATGAGCTTAAAGTCTTTATGGTCTTCTTGTAATTCTTCAAATGTCCAAGGTAAGTTAGATTGTGCACTTGAATTTGAACATGAATTAACTGATTCAGATGATAGAAATTCTTGAGAATAACGTAACTTAGCTTTTTTTATTCTATTAAATAAATCTACAGCATCTTGTTTACTCATTTCAGGATTGATAGCGTTGTAAAAATTAAATCCGTTACCGCTGTAATAAACTGTTAGTAATTTGGATTCGTTTAGTAATTTTAATTGCTTCATAATGTACAGACCCTCAGGAGTGTCTTTTGATGTTATAGTTCTCTCAAACTCAGGTCTAGAACTATTTCTTTTTTGTGACAATTTTCCTGACCATATTGCATAGGCTAATAATCTACCCTGTTGATTTGTCCAGAATTGTTCAGAAAAAGCCTGTTCGATTAATTTGTTTAATATTTTATATTGATTGCTATGACCAATGAGCTCAAAGCCATTATGGTCTTCTTGTAATTCCTCAAATGTCCAAGGTAGGTTAGATTGCACACTTTTTGGCAAGTCTTGCATAGCGTAGACTGTAGGGAAGCTGAGCAATAATAATATGAGTTTTTTCATAGTGTTCCTCTTTTTGATGGATTGTTTTTTGAGCTTAATCTTAGACGATATAGTAAAAAGTACAAGGTATGAGGTGTAAAAAAAGGCCTTGTGATACCTAAAAAACAGGCTCCTACAAGGTTATTGACAATTAAGGGCAAATTGGGCATATTTAATGGTGAATAGGTTAAAAAAGAAGCCTGTTTTTCAGTTGAATCATATCTTAATAAAGTTCAATAAATAGTATCTTTTTCCTTGGCCTTGTCCAGGTAGTAAAAAGGTTAAACTTCTAAGGAATTGCGGTGGCAACGAGTAAATCCGGTGGATCGACGCAGAATAATCGAGAAAGTCATAGTAAGCGATTAGGTATTAAGTTGTTTGATGGCCAGGTGGTTAACGGTGGTGAGATTATAGTTCGCCAACGTGGTACCCGTGTACATCCAGGTAAGCTGGTTGGCCGTGGTAGTGATGATACCCTCTTTGCAAAAGGGCCGGGTAAAATTAAATTCCACCATGGTATGAAGGGTCGCAAATACGTTTCTGTATTGCCTAATTAATCATACTGATATCGATAAATCTCTCTCAAAAAAAAAGAAATAACCCAAGATGTATCTATTCCCATTAACAGGAGAGTCTTTGTTATGGTAAATATATTGAAATACCGTGGTTTGTGTGCATTGTTTTCTGTCCTATTGTTAGCATCAATGATAGGCGTTGCAACCTATAAATTACAAACAAAGGGTGAAATATTTACTTATAGCATTGATTTTACCGGTGGTACGCAGGTACTTCTCAAGTTTAACCAAAAAATTAGCGCAACGCGCTTGAAAGAGGTACTTGAGCAAAAGGGATGGGATGGAGTAGTCATCAGGGATTTTTCAAGTACAGAATATCTTGTACGTGTTAAAGAATTTTCAAATGATGTTAAGGGATTGGCTGAGCGTATTCGTGTAGCAGCACAAGAAGTTGCTACCGATACACAAGTGACCATTGAAGAAAGTGAAGCTGTAGGACCGGGTGTTGGTGCGTCGCTTCGTTGGAAATCTATCTGGGCAGTTATATATGCGCTTATTGCAATGCTTGGATATATTGCATTCCGCTTCTGGTCTTTGGGATTTGCAGTGGGAGCAGTTGCAGCATTGTTCCATGATGCGCTTGTTATGCTTGCAGTATTCTTATTATTCAATAGAGAGATTTCAATTAATGTTATTGGTGCTATTTTGGCAGTTCTTGGTTACTCAATTAATGACACTATTGTTATTTTTGCACGTATTCGTGACAATATAAAAACCATGGGTAATGCATCACTGTATGATATAGTCAATACTAGTATCAATCAGACTATGCGTCGTACTTTATTGACCAGTTTTACCACTGGTTTGACGGTTGCTTCAATGTTTATACTTGGCGGTGAAGCACTACGAGATTTTTCACTTGCATTGTTAGTAGGTATTGTGTTTGGTACCTATTCATCTATTTATATTGCAAGTCCAATTATGATGTTGCTATATCGTAAATAGTACGTAAGAACAAGATAGTGACATTTATGTATGGCATGAGATTAAAAGTTTTTTAAACGTTATGCCTATGTATAACATGCTGTGTGTGTAAAGTAAGCATGTTTTTCTGATGCATGTGCCTTATATGAGGCCACAACCTAAGATAGTAATGTTTCACATGCATAATTGTTTGTGTTTATACAGACAATATCAGAGTCGATAGTATGAAATATAGTAAAAAATTTAGTGAATCTGACAATCAGTACGCCAGTATGCTAAGGAGTATATGGCATGTACTGCCTTTGTTTAAGTAGGAGGTTTTTCTGTGAACGAAAACGATAACACAAAGAAACAAGAAGTTGCTCTTGAAGAAGCACGCCATATTGATGAACCGGTAGCTACCCCAGCACCGAGCCAATTGGATACGCCTGATCAATCACCAAGTCAGGGTAATCAGCCTAATCAAGCAAGACAAAATAGAAGTAGTAATGGTAAAAATACTCGCCAACAACGCGGAAAATATGATCATCGCCGCGATGGCATGCGACCTGGCCAACAACAATCACCGCAACAGCAACAACAGCCACAAGATCTTAAGTCAAGACCTTTGCACGAGTTGAATCTCAATGAGCTTAATATGTACGCACGCCGTTTGGGTATTGTGGGTGCAGGACTCATGAGTAAAGACGATCTTATTACGCGTATTAAATACGTACTTGAGCATCCTGATATAGAGATGGAAGTTGAAGGCGTATTGGAAAAACTACCTGATGGATTTGGATTTTTACGCTCTGCGCAATATGACTATGTATCAGGACCAGATGATATTTATGTTTCTCCTTCGCAAATTAGACGTTTTAATCTACGCACGGGTGATACGATTACTGGTGTAATTCGCAAGCCAAAAGAGGGTGAAAAATATTTTGCCTTACTCAAGGTAAGCAAGGTAAATCACCAAGATCCAAGCGCAACAGGTGACCGTATTCATTTTGACCAATTGAGCCCATTGCACCCTGAGAAAAAATTTGATTTGGAATTCGATTCTAAAGCACTTTCTACTCGTATCATGGATCTATTTACGCCAGTTGGACATGGCCAGCGTGGTTTAATTGTTGCACCGCCAAAAGTAGGTAAAACATTATTGCTCAAAGAGCTTGCTAAAAGTTTTATTGCTAATCATCCGGATATTCACTTAATGTTCCTGGGTATTGATGAACGCCCCGAAGAGAAAGCTGATATGAAGCGTGTTGTACAAGGTACTAACGCAGAAGTAATTAGCTCTACATTTGATGAAGCAGCTGAGCGCCATGTGCAGGTAGCGGAACTAGTACTTGAAAAAGCAAAACGATTGGTAGAGTCAGGCAAACACGTAGTTATTTTACTCGATTCTATTACTCGTTTAGCACGTGCGTATAATACTATTGCACCTGCATCAGGTAAGGTATTGACTGGTGGTATTGATGCGAATGCATTGCAACGACCAAAACGATTCTTTGGTGCAGCACGTAACACACAAGAAGCAGGATCTCTTACAATTATTGCAACGGCATTAGTTGATACCGGCTCGCGTATGGATGAAGTTATTTACGAAGAATTTAAAGGTACGGGTAATATGGAAATTCATATGACGCGTAAACTTTCTAACCGTCGCATATTCCCTGCATTCGATTTACTCAACTCAGGTACACGTCGTGATGACTTGTTATTGAATGAAGAAGAATTGAATAAAGCCTGGGTATTACAGAAATTCTTGGCAACGATGAACACCGTTGAAGGTATGGAATTCTTGATTGATAAAATGAAGAAATTCAAAACAAACAAGGACTTTGTAGAGTCCATGAATAAAAAATCAAACGGACAATAAGACAAAAAGACCACCGCAAAAACGGTGGTCTTTTTTTTATACATAAATTGTTTGTTTTTTGCCAAATTCATGTATTACACTAGCATTGTTTGATAATTTTTTGCACAAGGAATGTAATGAATCGATATAACAAACAGTTCTTCAATGTATTAGTTTTTATATTTTTGTATGCTGCACCTGCTTATGCAATAACTCCTATTGATCAAGCTACGTGCTTACAGAATATACAATTTAAGGTTGGTGCTGGGATATACGATATTACTGGGCCGGTTGCAGAGCAAGGCATGATGGGATATGGGTTACTCGAGCAAAAAACAAAAGGGTTATACCAACGGTTGTGGGCACGAGCGTTTGTTATCGAATCTCCCTGTAATGGTAAACGCGTTGTATTTGTAGAAGCAGATCTTGGTCAACTATTTTTAGGAATTAAGCAAGAAGTTGTCCGTATTCTCAAGCAAAAATACGATGGTCTTTATGATCATGATAATGTAATGTTAGCAGCAAGTCACCAACATAGTGGCCCTGGCGGTTACTCTACGTATGCTTTTTATAATTTGAGTACTCTTGGATTTGATCGTAAAAATTTTAATACGATTGTTGATGGTATAGTGCGTGCTATTGCTCGTGCACATGATAACATGGCTTCCGCGTACATAGATATAGCGTACTCAGATTTGCCTATGCTTGGTATTAATAGATCCCCGTCAGCATATGTCAAAAACCCAAAAAATGAACGTGATAAATACGTTAGTAATATGGATACGCAAGTTGTGCAACTTAAATTTGTTCGTACTACCGGTGAACCAATTGGCGTAATAAATTGGTTTGCATTACATGGTACTTCTATGGGCAATCAAAACCGTCTAGTGCATGGTGATAACAAAGGGTATGCAGCTTATTTATTAGAAAAAGATTTTGAATCTACGTATGATTCACAATCATTTGTTGCTGCATTTGTACAGTCTAATTCTGGTGATATTTCACCAAATAAATTAGGCCGCCCAGGTGGTTCAGGATTGCAGGGAATACAAGATGTAGAAAATGCCGGTAAACCTCAGTATGAAAAAGCCAAAGAACTTTTTTATGCATCAGGTACACAATTACATGGTGCAGTTGATTATCGACATACATTTGTTGCTATGGATGATGTTGCTATTGATCCAAAATTTACTGACGGTACATCGCATACAACATCTCCGGCTGCAATAGGCATTTCTATGTTAGCTGGTACGCAAGATGGAGAAGGTTTTGGTAAACAAGGCATTACTTGTAATAATGTGACTGATATATTTCCAAATATTGCGTGTGCATTAGTAACCAAGCCACGACAAGGCATAAAGCCAATTGCTATTGAAACGGGTAGTAAAAAGCCATATCCATGGACGCCACAAATTTTACCAGTTCAAATTTTTATTGTAGGTAACATTGCACTAGTAGGAGTACCGTTCGAGCTTACTACTATGGCAGGTCGTCGGCTTAGGGAAATGGTAGCTAACAAGTTAGCATCTGTTGGAATAATGGATGTTATTTTGACTACATTAGCAAATGGATATGCAGGTTATGTTACTACCTATGAAGAATATCAAGTGCAACGATACGAAGGTGCTTCGACACATTTTGGGCCATGGACTCTTGCTGCTTTGCAACAAGAATATGACAAACTTGCGCAAGCATTCCTTGATAATACATCAGTTCCACGCGGGCCAATGCCACCGGATTTGGCACGCATTGTACATCTGAATTTGCAGACGGGCGTAGTGTTTGATGATAAACCCTTATTTAAAAGTTTTGGCGATATCAAACAGAATGTTCGCTCAATTTACAAACCGGGTGATCGAGTAGAAGCAGTGTTTTGGGGAGCGCATCCTAAAAATAATTATCGCATTCAAGATACTTTCTTGAAGGTACAACGTAAGGAAAATGGTACATGGGTTACTATACGTACTGACAATGATTGGGACACAGAATATCATTGGGACCGTGAAGGTATTGCCTATTCATTAGTGACTATTGCGTGGCGTATACCAAAAAATATTATACCGGGTATATATCGTATTGTGCATTATGGTGATTGGAAATCTGGGTTAGATCACAACATTAGATCATACGTTGGGTATTCATCAGAATTTAAGATTAATTAAAAAATATCCAAACTAAGATCATCAAATTTACCTTGTAACGCTTTATAATTACCTACAAATGCAATCATGGCTGCATTGTCAGTGCAATATTGGCGTGATGGGGTGAAAAAAGCAACATGTTTTTTAGCACAAAAATCACGTAAGCGTTCTTTGATATAGGTGTTGCATGCAACACCTCCTACAAACGTAACAGCTTTCACTTGTTGATGTTCTTTGAGTGCACGTGCAAGTTTGTGTTCAAAAATATCGGTAATACATACAAGCAAAGAGCTTGCTACTTGTTTTTTGAGTAATTCACTGGTATCGAGCAGTGTTTTAGTTTTCATATCATAGGCATTGCGCTTGACCAAGTCGTAAAGTACGGCTGTTTTTAAACCGGAAAAACTAAAATCCAGCGTGTCAGTATTCGAGCGTGAGTAATTGAAAAAATCTTCAAAGCTCATTTCACGCGCAAGTTTTTCAATAACTGGGCCACCTGGGTATGGTAGTGCAAGTAGTTTTGCAATTTTATCGAATGCTTCACCGGCGGCATCATCACGAGTAGATCCAAGTACTTGATATTCACCAAATCCGGTAATTAAATACAAAGAAGTGTGACCGCCAGATGCGGTCAAGCATAGGTGTGGAAAAGGGACATTGTGTTCTAAGAATGAAGAAAATGCATGCCCTTCTAAGTGATTGATACCAATTATTTTTTTCTTGGTAGCGTACGCAATACTTTTTGCAAAGCATACGCCTACTAATAATGAACCAGGCAATCCTGGCTTATTTGTGACCGCTACTACATCAATATCTGCTAAGTTGACGCCGGCATTGGCAAGTCCTGCCTGCACAATAGGCGTAATTTTTTCCAGCTGCGAACGAGAAGCGAGTTCTGGTATTACCCCACCGAATAATTTATGTAATTCTGTCTGGGAAAAAAGGGCATTAGAAAGAATGCCGCGTTCGCTATCATAAACTGCTGCAGCAGTTTCATCACACGATGTTTCTATACCAAGGGTCAAAAGTGATTTTTTCATATTAAGTAGTTGGTGCAATTAAGGTTCGATGGCCAATATTTTTTACTACGTGCTTGAGTGGTGCATGTATAGTATCTGTATCAAGTGATGCAAGTTGTAAGACAATAGCATTCTCTTGTAATTTTTCTTGTGAGCCTGCACGTTCTACCATGTCTGCTTGCATAACAATAGTTGGGAGTGTTAATTCATTACCACCTTCTAATTCTTTTATATAATCAGGGTTGCAAAGTACAATAATGGTTGCATCGGGGATACGGCGTGTCTGACTGTTGAGGTTAATCGGTTGTATGTTCCAGACATACGTAGTTTGATCATCATTGATATTTGTAGATGGACTGAGCTTATAGAGTTTATAATGTTGATCATGATCAACTTTTATATAATCGATAGTTTGTTGATCAAGCTTTTTACTTTTTTTTAGTTGATAGCTAATTGATTCGGTTGCTAGAATGTAAAAATGTTGGATTTTGTTTCCTTTAGGAAAATCGAAGGTAACTTTTTTGGTGGCATCGTGTACTTCACATGGAATCTTTTTCCCCATCCAATATACACTCGGAACAGGTATGGATTCTACTGTTTGTGGGAATTGCATAGAACCAAGCATTAATGGTGTATGAGGGTTAGCGCATTGGCTTGTCAAAGAAGCTAAAATAAGCAATACTAAAAAAGTAGCATGGGCATTATACAGGTACGTATATTTAATCATTGATTATCCCTTATATAAACGTTTAGGTTTTTTACTATTCGTACCACAACATAAGCTTAGCATAGTCAAACTGTTTGTTTTTTTCAAATGAGGGGTTTTATAGCCCATCTATAAAAGAAAGTTATGATAGCAACATTAACCAAAAAATTAAAGCAGATGATACTCATAGAACGTTCACCACGCAAAGCAGCGCTGTCATTTGCCTTTGGTGTATTTATAGCATTTTCTCCCTTTGTTGGGTTCCACACGGCTATGGTTTTTCTTTTTGCATGGTTATTTGCTCTTAACGCAGCGCTCTTATTTGCAGTGTCTATTTTACTCAATAATCCTTGGACCATGGTTCCTATTTATGCGACAGGCCATGTAGTAGGTGATCATATTTTTTATTGGCTTGGTATTGATGCCATGTATATGAATCCAAGCTGGGTATCTTCTATTAATAATTTTATTACACGTCATACCGGTATGTCTGGCATTTCTTTCTGGGCATTTATGATTGGTGGGCATTTGTTAGGGCTTTTATTAAGTATAGTTGTTTATTTTGTGGTACATCATATTGTTTCACAACGCATGGGCAGTCTGGGATAATGCATGAAGATAGTTGCACAGAATAAAAAAGCGTTTCATGATTATGAAATTTTAGACAAAATAGAAGCGGGTATTGTGCTGACTGGTGATGAAGTTAAGTCTATGCGAGCCAGCTCTGTTTCTTTAGTCGGGTCATTTGCACACATCAAGCAGGGTGAGTTGTTCTTGGTCAATGCCCATATTACCCCGTATGATAAGGCGTATACCAAATCAGAAGATGCGGCAAAACGTACGCGTAAATTATTAGTACACAAGCGTGAATTGAACAAATTAATTACGATGATAGCCCAAAAGGGGATTACGGTAGTTCCACTCAAGGTTTATTTTAACAACCGTAACATTGCCAAGGTTGAGCTAGGCATCTGCAAGCATAAAAAAGCACCTGATCGCAAAAAAGAACTTAAAGAAAAGGATATCAAGCGAGAGACCAGGCGGGCACTCAAGGGCGAGTGATTGACACTATAGGCTTACGTCTGATACTCTAAAAGTAGATCAATTCTTTAAATAAGCCTTTTTACAGGCTACTTTTCATTGAAATTCCTGGGGGCGTACTGGCTTCGACGTTTTATTGTAGGTCTTGAGAGCATGTCGAGCGTTGGCTAAGTGCTCGTTAAACAATTAGTTAAAACAATAAATGCAAACGCATTTGAGGGTCAAATGACCCAACCAGCTTTCGCCTAGTCGATAAGTGGTCTTATCAGTGTGACGTGTCTATCAGTTGTGCTGATTCGTATTATACAAGATAGGACTCGTGAGCAAGGTTTTGCAGAGACGTAGCTCACTGTAGTATCACGAAGCTGCCTTATATAACATGCTGTGTCTTCGAGGTGTTATATACGTATATTCGAAGAATAAACATGTAGTGCTTACGGTTTGCAGTATTACGGACATGGGTTCGATTCCCATCGCCTCCACCAGTCATTTTTATTTGCTTCGACGTGAATTTTTGCGCTAAAGAGGATTGAAAAATGACTGGCAGGCCAGTTTTTTCAAATGAATTCATATAATAATTATTCTGAATCTTAGGATATATTTTTCCATGTTTTATGTTTACTATCTCAGATCGAGTTCTTTTCCAGAAAAAACATATATCGGTTTTACGCGGAATTTAAAGCAAAGAATATCGGATCATAATTCCGGAAAGTCCATATATACCAAAGATTTTAAGCCGTGGGCATTGGTTGGTTTTCTTGGATTTGATCAAGAATCAAAGGCTTTACGGTTTGAACACTATCTAAAAACTAACGCAGGCCGCATATTTTTACGAAGATATTTTTCTGTGATAGATATTGTTTGAGTTTCAAAAAGTTTCGTATGGCGCGAGGCGTCCTTCGTAATTTGCAGAACGAAGGAGGTCATTTTTCAGATGAATAGATATTAATAGAAAAAATTGATAGCGAAGTATGCCCTGCGAAGCTTGCCGAGCTGGTAAGTCCGGATAAGTATTATTGGCCTATTATGATGCGGCATAGCTCGAAGAGTGACGCCTGGGTTAATACTCATTGAGTCGTTGCTATTTTTTTAAGGAATGTTTTCTATATGAACCATTCCTTTCAGAATTTTATGAATATGTACCTATTTTGGGGTACCCTTTTGCAAAAAAATACCCGTTAAGTACAGTAATATAAAGGGTATTTTTTCTTTTCTGGGAGTACCTTCTAATGTTTTCCTATGGAGGCTATAAAAATGAGGAAATTTCACAAATTTTTTGCATTTACTTTTTTTATTTCTACCTTGCTTTCACATGTTGTAATTGCTGACAATATAGAGACTGCACCACAAGAAAGCCTAATTAGTCGTTCATATAATGCTGTTAAAACAACGGCAAAGATTACTACTGCTTTAGGTTTAGCACTTTGCGCTCATATCATCACGGAATTACCAATTGTTTATGCACATGAATATGGACATTATTTTGGTTATTTTTTAACTGGATCATTTGGTGGCGTAGTAAATGTTGAATGTAAGTTAGGGCAGCATTTATTAGCCGTATTTATGCCTTTTTTTGGCTCATATATGGGATTTGGAAAGGAAAGTATAATAGGTACTACCGCTGGTCCATTAGCAGGGATGGCTTCTAACTATGCAATTATGGTGGCGACAAATGCTTTACACAAAAAAATGAAATACAATCTATCAAATAAAGAAACTTTACAACAAAGTATGAGTTCTCCTCGGGATGCATATAAAGATCTTTCAAATGAGATCACGCGTATTTTTGTTGAACAAGCTAATTATAAAATACTCTCATTTTCAGATATATTTATGATGACATTTAATATTTTAAAAAGCTCAAAAATGTTTGGTGAATTTATTTATGGCTTAACGCCAATTAGTATTCCCGATGGTGATGGCGATAAACTTTGGAAGATGTTTGGGCTTAAAAAAGATCTTACAGTTAATTTTTTAACAAGTTTTGCTTTAGGAGCATTTCCAACCTTTGCAACAGTTATATATGGAGTTGCAAGGGGTGTTTATCTAAATACGCAACCATAGAAATTTTTCAAAATTTTAGCATTGTAGGGTAGTAAGCTATAATGTAAAACGTTATTGTAGAGCTTTGTATGAATATGACAGCTTTAAATTCAATAATTTCTCTAATTTGAACCTGTCTGCTAGTCCAATATTATTTGGTGATTGGCAGGTTATCCTGAAAGGAGTTGCAAAATTTTAACTATACGTAGCGATTGTTATATGAAAGTCTATAGCAACACCTTTATAGTCAGGTTTGCTCGGTAAGTTATATTTTGCACGGAGCTGGATGAGTGAAGGTGAAGATATTATTAATACAAGATATTGTTTATTTCCCAAAGTAACATGATTAAAGTTTTTTATAGAAAAGCTATGATTTTTTCCAATATCATCTGTGTGTAATGTTATATTTTCTTCTGGATATGCAATAGTAATATGTGCTCCAATCATTTCAGGTTTAGAAAAATAATCTGGTTTTTGTGCTTTAGTGTTATCTAATAATTTATACAAGTCATGGATATACTCATCTTTAATTTTAAGAAAAGAATATTCGTTTTGTTGTATCACAATGCCTGTATTATCTAATTTTTTTGCTTTTTGTATGAGTGCTTTATTATGTAGTGTTTTAATAAGTAAGGTAGGTAAAGTAGTCATGATGTACCTAGATTATTATATGGCTTTGGGCAATATATTAAAAAATATCATTTTTTTACTTGTTGACCAATCAAAAGTTCGAAGTGCATAATAACTCCTCTACTATACTACGCTGCTTGCGCAGTTTCGTATGGCACGACCATTTATTATTAGTGAATCTTTTCGATGTTTTTGTATCAGCCTTCTTATGATGTCTCATCATCCTAATTATTTGCCAATGTTTCATAACTTATTTATGATCTTTTTTAAATCAATGTATGGTCTAAAAAGGAAATAAAGGAGATATATGAATACCAAGCTTCTAAGTTTATTTTTAGTGGCAGGTTTATTTCATCAGGCTCGATCAGAAGTAACGATTGAGCAATTTCAAGAAGAACGGGACATGTCGGCTATTGAAGAAATTTTAAAAGCATATCCAACTCTTACTCATGAGTCTCATGGGTGTGCCGATGGTACAACAAAAAAATATCTATCCAGTACTGATTATATGACGCATGTTATACGGGTGGACGGTAACACTATAGGTTTTATAAATTATGCTACAAAGCCAATATTTTATGTTAAACATTTTTTGGATCCACTCAAGCTGATTAGTTGGTATTTTAGTGGATATGGATTTATACAATTAATTGGTATTGATACAAAGTATCAGCATCAAGGCTATGGCAGACAACTTTTACACTATGCATTGCAGAAGCTCAAAAAACAAGGAGTTTCTAAAGTAATGTTATGTACTGATTTGGATAATACCATTAATCATAATTTTTACGAAAAAGAAGGTTTTGAGCGTGAATTTTCTGCTCCAATACAAAATATATTACCAAATTTATTTTATATAAAAGTATTGAATGCGCAGAATCTATAATATAAAAATAAGTTTTTGTAGTTTTGATAACCACCTATTGTGAGGTGGTTATTTTATTTTTATAGTAATTTTGTTTTGAATGTTTTCAAAAAAGGAAGATGGTATGAAGACAAAAAAGTCATTGCCTTTGGCAAAAGTATATCAATTGATTGAACCAGGCCCGGTTGTTATGGTTACTACTGCATACAAGAGTAAACCAAATATTATGACTATGTCATGGCTTACCATGGTGGAATTTGAACCACCACTTATTGCATGCATTATGAGTGAAGATAATTATTCATTTGCGGCACTCAAAAAAACAAAAGAGTGTGTTATCAATATTCCTACAGTGGAACTTATACAAGAGGTTGTTGGTATTGGCAATACTACCGGATCAAAGATTGATAAGTTTAAGAAATTTGAATTGTCTGCTGAACCAGCATCGCATGTAGAAATACCGATGATACAAGAATGTTATGCTAATCTTGAGTGCAAGGTAGTTGATACAAAAATGGTATCAAAATATAACTTGTTTATTCTTGAGGTGGTCAAAGCGTGGGTAAGTACTACTAAAAAACAAGTTAAGATGATACATCATGCTGGCAATGGTGTATTTATAGTTGATGGCAAGATCATTAGAACACACTCACACAAAAAGTAAGCGTAATTAATGTTTATATACTGAACATATGTAAATATTGCCCAATATAATAATAAAGCGGAATGCCAATAATGATATTAAAGGGTAGTGTAACACCTAGCGCGAGAGGTAGATATATAGCTTCTTGCGCATCAGGTGCTTGTGTGCGCATAACTGCTGGTACGGCGATATATGATGCGCTTGAAGTAAGTACTGCAAAAAGTAGTACTGACCCGAAATGTTCAGCAAATTGAGAAGCTACCAATAATCCTATGCATCCATTAATAATGGGCATGCCGATAGCAAAACCAAGAAGCGCAGGGCTGAACTGTTTAATAGCATTTTTTTGTGTTGCAATTTTTGTGCCAATATCAATCATGAACAATATGAGTATGGCAGTGAATGGCCAGATTATTGCTTGGCTGATAAAGTCTATTGGATATTGGCTTAAAAAAAGTCCGCTCGCAAATCCGATAAAAATAAAGCTTAATTTTTTGCAGGTTAACATTGCCTGCATAATATTTTTCAATAATGGAAATAGGCCAAGGTTATGTTGATCATGTTTTATAATCCATAATCCCGTGATGATAGCAGGAATTTCCATGATACCAGCAACAGCAGGCATAAATCGGCCATAGGTTATTGCCCGCTCATTTAAAAAGGTAACTGCCGTAATAAATGTTACAATGCTGATGGATCCGTATTCTGCAGCAATGACTGCTATTGTTTCTCTATGTAATGTAGTTATTTTTCTTAGAATGTAATAATGAATGAGTGGCTGTATGAACCCTAATAATATTCCGATGATTGCCAACCTACCAAGCGGGCTGGTTGTACATTGATCAATAGCACCATAACACAAACCACCTTTAAAACCTATGGTGAAAATAAGATATATAGAAATTAATTCAACAAAAGCACTTGGTAGTTTTAATGTGGCGTATGTACCAATAAAGCCACCAACCAATAAACTTATTATTGCGGGATTTGTGAGTAACTGAGCAAATGCATTCATAAAAAAATACCATACAAAAATGTTATAATTCAAATTTAAGAATAAGATAAAATAGTACGTCACGCAACTGCAATGTCATTTGCAAGCGTTTAATTAAGTAAACAGGGTAGTGAGCAATTAATTGAAGTAGATTATTATTGTACCTGTAATTAGCTTGACAAGATATGTTGATATGGGAAATTACTGTATGTTACTCTGGTGTTAACATCTAATATTAAGGAGATAGTATGAAGCGTAGTCACCTCATTATGTTGTTGCTCGTAGTTTTATGTATACAAGGAGTATCAGCACATAAAGACTTACCACAACAAATGCCAGCAAAACCACAAACTATTACCACTACTTTGCAAAGTATGTACAAGCGTATGTCGCAAGATTCAACAGCATTGCTTGCAGCGTTTGGATTTATTTTGATCTTGGCGTATAGTGCGTCACAATATGATATGTAACCTTTAGTTTTATATCTCGGTTGATCTTACGTATAGTTCATATCTTGAGCGAGCAGATCACAAGTATACGTGCTATTTAATTGGTCACAGTGATGGTCAGAAAAATTTATTATGGCATTGGTTAATAATCGATATATGTACACCGGCACCCGCATGGAATGGCAAGATGCAGTGCTAGAGTTGTTAATTACTGTGAACCATCCTATAATGGTAAAAAATTTTAAAACAAGGAAGTAGCATGAAGCGTAATAACATAATTATGCTAGTATTATTAGGATTAAGTCTTCAGAGTGTATTAGCAAACAAAAATATACCGCAGCAAGTACTCGTTGCACCGCAAGCAGTAGTACAACAATATCAGACAACAGATAATATATCCCGATATGCAAAACTGATAACAATATCTGTAACTGCATTACTGCTATATGCTACACAAGCACTTCTTTTGGCGCCTGATGAAATGGGTATGCGTCTTTGCCCTTGTCCAGACAACCCCAAATTTACTGGTATACGAGTTGCCGCGAAGATAAACGAACTTTGCTGGTGTCTAGATTAAGGAATCAGGGTTGATCTTGCAGGGAGTTCATATTATGCTCTCAGCACGTAGTTTCTAATGAAGTGTTGGGAGCATTTTTTATGCAATATTATCAGAAATCGGTAGAGGAAGTTGCCTCGCAACTAAAAACGAATACAAACACAGGGTTATCACAACAAGCAGTGGCCGAACATAGGCAAACATATGGCGCTAACAGGTTGCCTGATGTCAAACAGCGTGGCTGGGTATCTATTTTTTTAAGTCAGTTTCAAAGTCCTTTGATTTATATTTTGCTTATTGCTGCTACTATTATATTTTTTGTTGGTGAAGATAAATTAGACGCATTTATTATTAGTGGTGTTCTTTTTTTGAATGCTATTGTTGGTACTATTCAAGAAGGGCGTACCAAAAATATTATTGCTAGTTTGAAACGGTTTATCAAAACAACCACTGTTGTAGTGCGTGATGGTACCAAAATGGTAGTTGATGATAGTGATTTGGCAGTCGGCGATATTGTTTTATTACAAGAAGGGCAACGTGTGCCGGCTGATGCCCGTGTGATAGAGTCAAATAATATGCTAGTTGAGGAGTCAGCACTGACAGGCGAATCACAGGCTATCCATAAAACAGAAGCATTACTTACCGATGAAGTACCATTAGCAGAACGTACCAACATGGTATACAAGGGCACCTATGTCATGGCTGGCTCAGGTAAAGCAATCGTTACTGCAGTTGGTGTAGATACAGAGATTGGTAAAATCCATAAAACAGTTGAAGAAATTCAGACAGATATCCCGCTCAGAAAAGAATTAGAACATCTTTCATATGTAATATTGCTATTTATTTTAGCAATGTGTGTTTTTTTATTTGTAATAGGTTTTGCAACTGGCAGACCATTGACTGAACTGCTTGTTATACTGACCGCATTGTTTATTTGTGTAGTACCAGAAGGATTGCCGGTTGTACTGACACTTGTTTTAGTCACAGGTGCGCTCAGAATGGCAAAGCGCAATGTACTTGCCAAAAATTTGCAAGCAGTTGAATCGCTTGGACGTGCAGATGTAATTGTTATTGATAAAACAGGCACATTAACGCGCAATGAGTTGGTAGTTTCACGCATATATGCCGATGATATAGATTATATGGTTACCGGCCAAGGTTATTATGCAGAAGGTCAGGTACTCAAAGATGGGGTTGTTGTTGAAGCCCCAGCGCCTTCAAGTGCGTTATACCAAATGGGTGTTGCTGCATCATTACTCAATACTGCAGAAATTACCTATTTATCAAAATTAGGCTTATTTGATATCAAGGGAGACCCAACGGAAGCAGCGCTGCTTATAGCATCGCAAAAGCTTGGGTTTACGCACGATGCACTAGCAAAAGAGTATAAAAAAATATATGAGATACCATTTGATTCGCAATTAAAGTACCATGCTGGTTTTTTTAAACATGATGACCAAGTGATTGCATATGTAATTGGTGCGCCTGAAGCTCTGATTGATCGTATGATTGGCACAAAAAGTGCTGCAGAGCAAGAGCTGGTAACATTGCTTGATGATGGACTGCGTGTAGTGGCCATTGGAGCAAAAACATGTAAGCCATCTGATATACCGAGTGATCAGCTAGAAGAAAGTGAGCAGCGTGCACAGTATAAAAAGTTATTAGAAAACGAGGTGACATTACTTGGTTTTATGGGGATTCAAGATTCAATACGTCCGGAAGTTGAGCGTGTAGTCTATACAGCACGTGAGGCTGGGTTACATATTATTATGGCTACCGGTGATCATGAAAAAACGGCATTATATGTCGCAAAGAAAACAGATATTTTTAGCGAAGGTGATGAAGTGCTTGATGGTGCTCAATTTGATGCGTTATCTGATGATCAGCTGAAAGATAAACTTGCGCATGTTACGGTATTTTCACGCGTAACACCTCAGCAAAAAATGCGCATTATTCAATTGCTCCATGATCAGCACAAAATAGTTGCCATGACGGGTGATGGAATCAATGACGCACCATCGTTAGTTGCAGCAGATTTGGGTATTGCTATGGGTAGTATTGGTACTGAGGTAGCAAAAGCAGCAGCAGACCTCATATTGTTGGATGATTCATTTGTTAATATCATGAATGCGGTGGAAGAAGGGCGACATATTTTTTATACATTGCGCAAGGTAATTCTGTATTTTTTTGCAACTAATATGGGCGAAATATTAATTGTATTATTTGCTCTTATGACGGGGTTGCCATTACCAATTACTGCAGCGCAAATTCTATGGCTTAATTTAGTCACGGATGGATTTTTGGATATAGGGCTTTCTTTGGAGCCTAAGGAGCCCGGTTTACTATCTAAAGATTGGTTGCAAAAAAAGTTACGGTTGGTTGATAGTACTTTGTTATTAAAAATGTTATTTATGGCTATTCCTATGGGCATTGGCTCGTTATGTGTGTTTTGGCATTATTATGAAGTTAATATAACGTATGCACGTACAATGACGTTATTGACCATGGCAATGTTTCAATGGTTTAACGCTTGGAATTGTCGCTCAGAAACGCAATCTATATTCAAACTCGGACTTTTTACAAATAGATGGTTGATTGCTGCAACACTGCTTGTGTTAAGTTTGCAATTTTTACTTATATATGCGCCATTTATGAATTATATTTTCAAAACAGTGCCACTTGATATACATGATTGGCTTGTAGTAGTAGCAGTTTCTGCACCAATTGTACTCTTGGAGGAGGTGCGAAAGTTTATAGTACACACATGGCTCAGACGGGCCTAGTTGACTATTTTAGACATGCGTCTAAACTTATTAACTAGAATATTTTGAAAGCGAGAGCGTGTACAAACAGCATTTATGAAAGGATCTCTATGAATAAAAAAATTATGACACTTGCCGCAGCGGGTATGCTCGGGTTAGGCAATATGGCTCATGGTGCAGCAGATGCCAACTTAAAGATCGGTACTATGAATATTATGGAACTGATGAGAGATTCAGAAGCAGGCAAGAAAGCGACTCAAGAAATGGAAGCAAAACGTGAAGCACTAACTGCATCTATTCAGAAAGATGAACAAGCTTTAAGTAAAGCAGTCGATGAGTACAATAGTAAAAAAGCTGCTATTAGTGCAGATGCGCGTGAAAAAGAAGAAACACGCTTGATGGGCTTGCGTAATGATCTAGAAAACAAAATCAAAAAGTCAGAAGATGAACTAAAGCGTGCTATGCAGTATGCAAGTGAAAGCCTTACTCAACAAGCACAAGCAGTTATCGATGAATACGGCAAAGTAAATAATTATGACCTTATACAAGATACTGCTTCTGGTCGTATCGTGTATCGCTCAGAAAAAACAGATTTGACCAAAACACTTGTTGCAAACATGGATGCAGCATCTAAAAAACAAGTTACAGATGGTAAAAAAATTACCCCAAAAACAGCGGTAGCTGCAACTACTAAGCCAGCTGACAAAAAAGCAGCAGCATAATAAATATTTTTTAGTAAATAAAAATACAAGCGGTTGATGTATTCATCAGCCGCTATATTTTTATAATAGGTATTAAAAAAGGTTTGAGGAAATGAATTTTGCACTCATTACTATAGATAATAAACATGGATTGGCCGGTTGCATTGCTGATGCTATGAACAAAATGCTCCATGAGGCCATTGTAAAAAAATTTGCAGATGGTGAAATGTCAGTTACCGTAGACAATCCAACCTATTGGATAGGTAACAAGGCGGTGATTATTCAATCGACCAATAATCCCGTGCATGAACATATTATGCAAGTTGCTTTTTTAGCCCAAGAATTAAAACATGCTGGGGCTACGCAAGTTATTGCCGTAATTCCTTATTTTGGGTATGCACGGCATGATGCAAGCACTATATTTGGCAAACCGGGACATGCACAAGTGCTTGCACGATTACTTGAAGAGGCGGGTGTAGATGAATTGATAACGGTTGAGTTACACAAATCTTCTATAAAAAATTTTTTTTCTATTCCTGTACGCAATATTCAATTGACTGATTTTATTGCACACTATATAGCAGAATCAATTGACCTATCTGCAGGTGCATGTTTGTTGGCGCCTGATGAAGGTGCTCGCGAACGAGTACAAACCATTGCATATAAACTTGTACTTGATTGTGTGGTATTACACAAGGAGCGCTATGAGCCAAATAAAACTCGTGTAATTGGTATGGAAGGTGGTGACTGTGCGGATAAGGCAATTATTGTAGTTGATGATATTATTGATACAGGTGGTACGGCAATCAAAGCATGTGCAAAAATAAAAGAACATGGGGCGCGTGAGGTATATGGGTTATTTGTACATCCTGTGCTTTCAGGCGATGCGTGTGAGCGCATAGAGGCAAGTCTATTCAAGAAAATTTTTGTCAGTAATACCATAGAGCTTTCTGCGCATACATTAAACACAAAAATACATACATTTGATATAACCTCACTGATAGTGCAAGAAATATACAAGTCTTTTGCAACACCTGCAATAGCAAATCATGAAGTTCGGTATAATGCAATGCACATACGTGGAGATTAATTTGGTATGAATAAGAACCTACTTGCAGATGTAGAAATCAAAGCAATTATTGGTCTGGGAAATCCGGGTCCTAAATTTTTTTATCAGCGGCACAATATCGGGTTCAGGGTACTTGATAAATTGGCTATGCATTATGATGCTACCTGGCAGGCAAGAGAACATATGGAATATGCAAATATTTCTATTAATGGTCATCAGGTCATACTTATCAAACCTCAGACATTTATGAATAGTTCAGGTAAGGTAATTCCATTTCTACTCAAAAAAGGAATTGAAGCTCAACATATCTTGGTAGTTCATGATGAGCTCGAGCAGCCATTTGGTAAACTGTCTTTTAAAATAGGCGGTAGTGCAAAAGGTCACAATGGATTGCGTTCTATTATGGAATTTTGTGGCCAAGATTTTGCACGTCTGCGATTTGGTATTGGTCGTCCAGAGCGCAAAGAGGACGTCGGCAATTATGTGTTGCAGAACTTTAGCGAAGACCCTGCAGAAATTGACCAATTAATTAATGATGCAGTCCGTATGATAGAAGAATTATATGTATAGTTCTGCAGAGCACGCAGGATTATAATTACTTACTTTGTGTTGCAATTTTACCATTACCGTTTACAATATGCAGTTTTTTGGTTGCCGGATCTTGTTGTACGCGTACCGTATAGTTACCACATAAAAATCCAAATACCGGAACTACTATTTCTTCTTTACCAAATTTAGGACGATAATTTTTAATTTGTAATCCTTCTACCGGGCCTGACTTACCAATAATATTTACTGAACCTGTGCAGCATATATCGGTATCAACGGTGTCTTGTTGTCCTGGTTGCAGTAGGCGAACCTGTTTTTTGCATGATCCGAGTAAAATTGATATTTCTATATCGCCTTCAGTTTCATTACTTAATTGGATTTTATACGCCCATGCGCCAGCAGTATACAGTGAACCGATAATCGTAAGTATTAATAATTTTTTTATATTCATGGTTTATTTCCTACTATTTATAAGAATATCTAATGAATTTTTCACCTTTATTGTTTACGGCAGGTGAGAACGTATACGTATTATTACCGCATCGGATGCCACCGGCACCCATTTGTCCCGGGTAGCGACCAGTATAGCCATTTAATTGGCCACTTACCGCTTTTAATTCAATCCTTACTACACATGAGATACCAGGATTTTCAATAGTTTTAGAAGCACCGGGTTGCAAGTCTATGGTCGAAGTAGACCATGCATCATGAACCACCTTCAGTTGTATGGTGCTATCTGTTTTGTTAACAAAGGTGTTTTTCCAGCCGGCATAGCTGGCCATGGGGTATAGGGCGGTGAGCCCTAAGGCTATCAATAATTTTTTACCTAATTTCATACTGGTCCTTTTTTTAAGCAAATTACTCCCTAATACTTAAAGTAAAGGATTATTATCTTAAAAGGCAATAGAATAGGTAAAAAATTAAATAATACAGAAATTGGGAGCCTATGGCAGAACAATATGCTAAGCCAATGGCGTATTACTATTCCTCATGCAATTTTTGATACTGATCATTTTTATAAGTAAATAGACCTATAAGTTTTGCCAATAGAGAACCTATCGATTTTTTAAATTCTTTTGTGGTTTTTTCATAGTCTATAGGGATGCAAGAACTATTTTCTGCGGTTAAAGCATAGGCGCGCATAGATCTTAGGGTTGTCTTTTTGTATCGAGGATTATCTTCGATGACGTTGATATGCCCAAGTATAGGAAACCCACAAGCCCAACCATATGAGAATAGGATGGCAAGCATTACACATTTTTTCATGGCTCTCCCTTAATTATCTATTTCTGTTTTATCAACCACTCAGTCATAGACTCTTTCAATTTTGCATCAAATTTACCTCCACCGCCCTGGAGTGAATTTTTTTTGCCACCACCCCTGAGTCCATGTTCATCTTGCAACCATGAGCCAAATTTTTGCAAGTTAATGGTGTCAAAAAATTTTTCTGCGAGTTCAGCAAAGAAGAATGAGCGGCCATCTAATTGACTGATCACAAAATAAAATCCTGGATGCTGTTTATTGAGTGCATGTGCAATATCGCGTAGTTCATCCCCGGCAAAATTTTGCAAATCCAAAAATAAGAATGGTAACCCATTAATAGTTTCAATGTGTTGTAGCCAGACAGGAATTTGTGTTTGCCAAAGCTGGGTGCGCAGTTGTTTAATATGTGTTTGTAGCTCTTTGGTTTGTTCTTTAAATTTTAGTACTGTGTGTAAAACTTCTTCACGTTTTACTTTAAATTCTTGGCTCAATTGTTTGATAGTATCAAATGTATCATGAAATAATTCAGTGGCGCGTGGACCAGTCACTGCAATAATACGACGATGTCCTGCAGATAGGGAAATAACATCAGTAATTTTGAAGGTACCGATTACGCCAGTGCGTGGTACGTGGGTACCGCCACACAGTTCCACAGAAAAATCTTCAACTTTAATCATACGTACATTTTCTGGTTTGTATTTATCACCAAAGAACGCAAGAGCTCCTTTATTAAGTGCATCTTTGAGTGTGGTATATATTACATCAACCGGAATATCTGCACGTATTTTTTCATTTACTAGTTCTTCTACTTTCTTGATATCTTCTGCGGTAAGATTCTCATGGTAGCTAAAATCGAATCGCAAGTAATCTGGATGTACCAATGAACCAGCCTGCTTAATATGAGTACCAAACAATTGTATAAGTGCTGCTTGCAACAAGTGAGTAGCCGTATGATTTTTCATAGCATTTGTACGCCAAGTTTCATCAACGATTGAGGTTACCTTGTCACCAACTTTAATATCGATTGGTGCGGTAATTTGTGCGCCAATTGCGGTGTTGATAAATCGTACACTTTCTAAGGGTGCTTTGTGATCTTTAATAATCAACCAACCATGATCAGGTACTTGGCCACCACCAACGATAAAAAATGGTGATTTTCGGGTGATTACATAGCAAACTTGTCCTTTGGCTACTGAGGTGACCGGTTGGTCATTATGCACGAGTGCAATAACCTCAGAATCAGTTTCAAGTTCTTTGTATCCGGTAAATTCAGAGGTGATTTCTTGTCCAAAATCGAGCTGACTCAGCACATCGGTCATTTTTTTGCCAGATTGTTCTTGCTGTTGCTGCATCAATTTCTCAAACTCTTTCATGCCAACGGTATAACCATGTTCGCGTGCAGCAGCTACAACAAGTTCAATTGGAAATCCATACGTATCATATAATTTAAAAGCTTGTTCGCCGGAGATGTTTTTGTGTTTTTTACCTTCTTCAAGATAATTTTGTAAAATAACTTGTCCCCGTTCTAAGTTAGTAGCAAATTTACTAATTTCACTATCGAGTACCTTGAAAATAAGCTGTGCATTATTATTGAGTTCCGGATATATATCGCCCATTTCTTGTACTACTACTTGAGATAATTCGGGGAATATATTTTTTTCAGTTAGTTTTTGAGTAAATAGTGCAGCACGACGAATAATTTTACGTAATACATAACCACGACCATCATTTGATGGTGCGCAACCATCAGCAATTAAAAAAGTAGCTGCGCGAATATGGTCGGCAAGTACATTAAAAGCAACTTTGATTGTATCTGATTGTGTATATTTTTTACCGGTTAATTCTTCGGCGCGTTTAATAATGCCGGCAAACAAATCGGTTTCAAATACTGAATCTTTATCTTGCACAATAGAACATAGACGCTCAAGTCCCATGCCCGTATCAACACCAGTTTGTTTAAGAGGCTTTAAGTCACCGTTTGGCTGCTTTTCAAATTGCATGAATACCAAGTTCCAGATTTCCAAGAAACGATCACAACCGCAAGCCGGGCTACAGTCTTTACTGCCACATCCAAAATCTGATCCACGGTCTATAAAAATTTCTGTGCAGGGACCGCAGGGGCCAATATCACCCATTTGCCAGAAGTTGCTATCTTCTCCCAGGCGAAATATTTTTTCCTTTGGGACACCAATAACGTTGTGCCAAATGTCGAATGACTCATCGTCAGTTTTGAATACCGTTACATAGAGCTGGTCAACAGAGAGTTTAATTTCTTTAGTTAAAAATTCCCATGCATAGTGAATAGCTTCTTTTTTGAAATAATCACCAAAAGAAAAGTTTCCCATCATTTCAAAAAATGTTAGATGACGTTTTGTAAATCCGACATTATCCAAGTCATTGTGTTTGCCGCCGGCACGAACGCATTTTTGGATCGATACTGCACGGGTATAGTTACGTGTTTCGTTACCAAGAAAAAGGTCCTTAAATTGGTTCATACCTGCATTGGCAAAGAGCAAAGTAGGATCTTGAGCGGGGATTAATGATGAGCTAGCAACTTTTTCATGGCCGTTTTTTACAAAATAATCAAAAAAACGTTTACGAATTTCGAGTGACTTCATGCGATCCTTTGCCAATATTTGACCTAAAAGTGAGTGATTATTTTTATGATATCGCGATTTCGTGCGGTTATCAATCATCATCCCGTATTATTATACTCATTTCTTGCTCTTGTTCCGATGCTTCATCTGAGGGAGATAATTTTAGCCATGCTACCAGACGAACGGCCCATGATGCTGGCTTAAAAATTGCCGGTGGTCTGAGTAATGATTCTAACTGAGTATAATTTGCGTGCTGAGGTGATACATAGTTATAGGGTATAAAACCTCGTGCGTTGACGGCAATAATTGAGGCACCGTCATCTACTAGTTGTTGAGCCACTTTATATAACCCTTTTTGTGCAGCAATGTGCAATAAAGTATTACGGTTGTGTTGTGTAAACGTATGCGTAAGGTCAATGCCTCGCTGTTTGAGTAGGGCAGTCATGCTAAGTATGGTAGCTTCATCACGAATGTCTCTGAGTGCTGAAAGGTACTCATTAATTGGCGTTACACAAGCATTATACATGAGCAATAATGTGGCAATAGGAACATTGCCGTTGCGTATTGCAATATATAATGGTTGGTAGTATGGGTACTCAGGCAAGCGTTGATTAATATCTACTAATTGATTTTCTACTAACCAGATAATTGTTTTTTGTGCGTTGTAATCAATTGCTCTATGTAGGGTATAATCTAAATCAGCACCGGCTTGTGCCAATTGTTGTACTACATTAATTTCATCACATTGTATTACTATATCAATAGGGCGCCCGAGGTTTGGATCCGCACCATATTGCAATAATAATGATACCAGATCGCGACTATGCTCTACCGCACATCGCAATGGAGTAGTTTCGGCTACCCATGCATTAACATTTGCACCATGAATAATCAGCTGCCGAGCAATAGCACTATGATGGTTAATCAATGTAATATGCAGAGGGGATAGTTTTGTGTGATCCGGATTGGCACCCAGTTCTAATAAACATGTTGCACTTTCTTCATGGCCATTTTCAGCTGCTAGATAAAGAGGTGTTTTATGAGAGTTATCTTGTATATCTAGATTTGCATGATAGGCATGTAAAATCCTTAATATAGTAGCATAATTGTATTGCGCTGCTATATGAAGAGGTGTTTGGCCAACTACATTTGGTGTATTAATCATGTCAGACAATAGATGTTGTTCCTGTAACATATTACATATATACGTTAGTGCATTGGCATTTCCACTCGCAGCCGTCGGATGTAGAATAATGTTGTAGTGACGATCAACTGCGTCAATGCGGGCCTTATGAGTAATTAATTGTTGTGCTATGTCTATACACCCTTTATCTAATGCAATAAACAGAGGTGGTTCTTGAGAGTGGTTGCATATATTTGGGTTTGCATTGTGTTCAAGCAAAAAAGATACTAAAGATATATTTTCCTTTAAGGCTGCATGATGTAGAGGTGTATTCAAATTGACATCTCGTGCGTGTATGCATGCGCCTTGATCAAGTAATGTTTGTGCTTCATCTGGTGATGGAGCAGCTAGCAATGCTTTATTAAGTTCATATAATTGTGAAAAAATAAGGTTTGATTGCTCTGGCACTTTTTCCATGCAATGAGAATAACAAACGCTCAGCAGAATGAGTATAAATAAATGTTTTTTCATATTGTTGTTGGTTACAGGAGTGTAATCTTAATATCTTCAAATGATGGTTTAAGTTTTTTATATACTTCGTTTAAATCAAATGATATTTGTTTAGTATCAGACAGTGTTGGCAAGAAGTTAGTATCTCCAAACCACCGCGGTAATACGTGCTGGTGTAGGTGAGCTGGAATGCCAGCACCAGCAGCTTTGCCAAAATTAATTCCCATGTTTACCCCATCAGCGCTAAGTACTTGTTTGACTATGGTATAACAGTGCGCTGCAACTTCCATTAACTCAGTGCGTGCTTCAAGCGATAGTTCTGGTAGTGTAGCAATATGTTGATAAGGCAGAATCAGCAAGTGGCCAGCATTATAAGGATAGCGATTGAGTAATACAAAGGTATGCTTAAAGCGTTTGAGAATAAAATGTTTCTCGTCAGCATTGTCTTGTAGGTGGTTACAAAAAACACAATCTTTTTCAGTTGTTGTTTCAAGTTTTGCATGTGCTACGCTTGCAGAGTATTCACTGCGCCAAGGCGCGTATAAATGGTTCATAAATTATTTGTCCTTTTTTTGGTGAACAAAGTATACCAAAACATCACAGATAAGATTAACATGAGTGGCTCAATAGGCAAGCGTAAACGTGCGTAACCAAATCCACCAGTCATACTAATGACTGCACCAATTATTATGCCGCAAAGTAACCATATCCAACGTATATTTTTTTGTTCATCAGTTATGTGTTGCACAAAAAATGTTTTGAAGAAAAATTTCCATGCGCCGGCTATTAATCCAATCCAAACCACTATAGAAAAAGCACATTCTGCCCAACAAATAGTGCGTATCCACAGGGGTGCTGGTTGGGTCCACAGACATTCGGCAAGTTTTTCAGTTAAGAATTCTTCGAGTGGATCGTAATGGAAAGATCCTTTTGCAATTGCAATCAATTGATATGCATATAGATCAAAGGTGGTTTTACAAACTTCTTTTACCCAATCAAACATGAAATACAAAGGGTAAGCGCATAGAATAGGTACAGCTAGTTGCTTGCTAATTAAAGGAGAAGGGAGCATGCCAGTACCACGTAATGCCTGTGTTGCTTGCTGAGTAGCAAGCGCTGCTTGTTGGCTACAGTATTGCCACGCTTGATGTAGATTCATTTCTGTAGTTCGGCGTAGAATTTTTGGAGCACAAAAAACGTTAAGATATACACCCGAGAGTGGGCAAAAGAACCATGTGCCGGTTAACCGATAATTACGTATGTACCAGGGAAGTAAAGTTATAAAAAAAGAACCAAAAAAAAGCAATGCATCTCGTATGTTTTTTTTCCAACTATGTTGCCCAAAAATAATTAACATGGCTGTACTGAGTATGGCTACAAATTCACCCATCGGGCGTATCCAGGTGTACATACTGAGCATTGCCATTACAAGTAAGATGTTTGGATAATTCTGTTTTTTGGGATTAATCAAAAGCCTCAAAAAAAATAATAAAAATAGATAGAAAAAAATAACTGCAAGCCCTTCCGTTAACAAGAATGTGCTCGCAAGAATAAATCCAATATGGCATACAGAAATCCATGCAGTTAACCATGCAATGACGTAACTACTAGTCAGTAGATAGGCAAGATAAAATAAAATAATAGGAATGAATGAACATACAAATATTTGTACCCATAGGGCGGCTTTTTGTGCCGTTTCATTGGCTTCAAAAGCACCGCTTTTGAGTCCATATAGATGATAAAAAATAGACAAATAAAGTGGGTAGCCGGGTGTGCGCCAAAAAATAGGATTATTGTTTCCCGGTTGGCTCATACCATTACCATATGCTAAGCATACGGCTCCATTATGGTAATCAGCTGAGTCTGGCTGGCGATAGCGATTGAATCGTTGGGTATGCTGTATAAAAAAGAAAAACATTGTTGCACGAATGATAAAAGCGGCAAGAAACAATAAAACAAACTGTTTTTTTGTTGGACGAGTGTAAAAACAGGCAAACATAATATTCCTTTTTTGATCTGATTAAGATACCTAGGAATATGCCATTATTTTTATGGTAGAGCAATGTATCAAAAAGACCCGGCATTAACGCCGGGTCTTTTTTTTAGATTTATAATAATCCTAAAATATCTATGTATATATCAGCTGCCCTATCACCATTATTGTCTGCTATATCTAGATTTGCATGGTAGCTTTGTAACAGTTCCACAAATTTATAACTAGTTGGCCATATATGTGCTGCTGTTTTGCCATCATTATTTTGTTTGTTTGGATTTGCGCCATTGCTTAGTAGTAATGTAGCAACATCTAGAAGTTCTCGCTCTGCTGCAATATGCAGAGGTGTGTTACCATTACCATTTCTCGTGTGATCTTTTTTATTAAGATTACTAGTATTTGGTATAAGCGCCATGATAATTGCCAAATCATTAATATGCGTATATTTTTTTGTTTTTCGTAATATCTTTTTTTCTTTTACTTGGTGTGCTTGTCTAATAGCCTGGTGTAACAATGTTTTATTGGCAGATATATGTGCACCAATTTCTAGTGCCTTGTATACACCGGCAGGATTACGCTTGATAACCATATCATAAAGTAGCGCATTTTTTTCTGCTTGTGTTAAAGAGAGAGAAACTGTTTTTTCTATTTTGTGACATATACTACTGAAATTTTGTAGGTCTTTTATCCCCTGGTCTCCTGCTTGTACCAAGGTACCTATATGGGCCAGTAGTTCATTGGGCAGGCGTACAAGTGTTTCTTTTTCCATAGAAAACACAGACAGGTTAGACGCTAGTATAGTCAGATATAATAACAAGTATCTTTTTTTCATAAAAACCTCCATTTATAGGCTATTTTTACCTATATTTTTAGTATAGTGAAAATAGATTATTTTTCAAATGGTCAAAAAAAGGTAAATTTGGCAAGATTCACTAGCCTCTTGCCAAGAACAGTCCTTATGTTATGTTTATCCCTTGTTTGCATTATTTTATATGACATACAAGGAGATATAGTGCGTGCACACCCTATAGTAATGATCATAGGTACCCGTCCAGAAGGCATAAAAATGGCACCTGTATATCACGCTCTCAAGCGTGCGGGTGTGCCAGTAGTTGTTGTATCTACAATGCAACATGACCAGTTGCTAACAGATGTTTTGGATTTATTTGATATCACTCCTGATATTCAATTGCATACAATGCGGTTGGGCCAAGATCTGTTTTATATCACGCAATCAATTTTGCAAAAAACGAAAGAAATTTTTACGGACATTAGACCATCATTAGTGTTAGTTCAGGGTGATACTACCTCATCTATGGCCGCAGCTCTTGCGGCATTTTATTTACATATTCCGGTTGGGCATGTAGAAGCTGGACTGCGTACCGATGATGTACATGCACCATTTCCTGAAGAAATGAATAGACGCATTATTAGTATTGTTTCTGCGTATCATTTTGCACCGACAGCGAGTGCTGTTGCTAATGTGTTGGCGCATGGTGCGCGTAGAGACCAGGTTTTTTGTACCGGCAATACGGTAGTAGATGCATTGCACCTGATACGTGAGAAAATAAAAACGAATGTAGTAACCATTCGTGAAGATATAGCTAGTCGTGTAATGCACAGCAAAGAACAGGGTAAAAAAATCATGGTTTTGACGATGCATCGTCGTGAATCATTTGATGGTGGCATTGAGCGCGTACTTACTACTATAAAAAGTATATTGCAGAATAATCCTGAATTATTTTGTTTCTATCCATATCACCCGAATCCCAATGTAATAAACGCCGTACTAGCAAGCCAATTAAGTGAGGTAGAAAATATGTATATGTGTGAAGCACTTTCATACAAAGATATGGTATATCTACTTGACCATGCTGATCTCGTATTGACTGATTCAGGAGGGATTCAGGAAGAGGCCGTTAGTTTATCAAAACCAGTTTTTGTACTACGAGAAAAAACTGAACGTATGGAAGGTGTGCTCACCGGGCTTGCACATGTGGTTGGGACAGATGGAACAAAAATAAAACAATATATCGAAAAAGTTATTCAAGAAGATTTTTTGAGTTTACCTTTTGCATCGCAAACCTACGGTGATGGCTATGCAGCTGAAAAAATCGTTTCTATTTTACAAGCTAAATACGGGTCTTTGTTTGAACAGTCAGATGCTTATATAGTACCTCAAGATCAGGTTGTTCAATCATATATGACCACAAAGGATACAGATATGAAGCGCGTGTGTATGTTGGGTCTTGGTTATATTGGATTGCCTACAGCAATTGTACTTGCAGAACATAATTATATCGTCGTTGGTGTTGATATTGATATTAACCGTGTGAAAAAAATTAATAGTGGCGATCCGGTAATTCATGAACCGGAAATTTATGAAAAACTACATGTTGTGCAAGGTGCAGGCAGGTTCCGTGCAACTACTACTGCTGAATCGGCTGATTATTTTATAATTGCGGTGCCTACGCCCTTTACTGAAGATAAAAAGGCGGATTTGTCATATGTTTGGCATGCGGTAGATATGATTGCAAAGGTATTGCAAAAAGGGAATGTTGTTATTTTGGAATCTACCGTTCCTGTTGGCTGTACGCAACAACTTGCTCAACGACTTGCAGAAAAAACTGGTAAAATAGCAGGAAAAGATTTTTATGTAGCACACTGTCCTGAACGTGTACTACCAGGTAATATTTTTTATGAGCTTGTGCATAATAACCGTGTAATTGGTGGTATTAACCAAACTTCAGTAAAGAAAGCAAAACAACTGTATGAACAGTTTGTAACTGGTTCTTTATACTTGACTGATGATAAAACTGCTGAAATGGTAAAACTATTGGAAAATAGTTCACGTGATGTAGAAATTGCATTTGCTCATCAAGCTGCATCTATGGCACGAGCAGCAGGTCTTGATCCTTATCGTGTTATTGAGCTTGCCAACAAACATCCGCGTGTTAATATTTTACGACCGACCTCTGGCGTTGGTGGCCATTGCATTGCTGTTGATCCATGGTTCTTGATTGAAACATTTCCAGAACATACACAGTTATTACATGCAGCTCGTATGGTCAATGATGCGCGACCACAAGAGGTTATTGCGCAGATTAATCAGATGTTAGATGCTTGGAAAACGCAGAATACACGCCCATGTACCGTGGCCTTATTTGGACTCACGTACAAAGCAAATGTTGATGATTTACGTGAATCGCCAGCATTGTACATAGCACAAACTATGATTAATGATGATTCAGTTTCTTGGCTTATATGTGAACCGCATGTAAATCCAAAATATTTACCTACAACGATCAGATCATATGCAACCGATGTATCTCTTGCTCTTGCTAAAACCGATATTGCCGTATTCTTAGTAGGACATGATCGTTTTAAAGCTATTGATCGTAAGCTGTTAGCAAAAAAACGTGTTCTTGATGTATGTGGTTTGTTTTATGAACAAACTAAACAAGCAGATCATGGTTTGCAGTTTTGGCCAGCACGTGGTGTAATGGATTTTTTTATTACGAATCAAGTAGGAGATGAAGGATACGAGCAAGAAATATAGGAGATAGTATGAAGAAGTGGGTGAGTATGTGTGTAGCGTTATTCAGCTGCATGATACCTATAGCAAATGAGGCAGTAATGAATATAGCGCAAAGTAAGGACGTATATTTTGTATTACTTGCAGGTGGCAATGGCGAGCGATTGTGGCCATTAAGTCGTCAAGAAAAACCCAAACAATTGTTAACGGTGGTAGGTGAAAAGACATTGCTTGAACAAGCACTTGAACGTGTAATGCCATTGGCCTATAGCAAGGAAAACATTTGGGTAAGTACTACACCTCACCATGTGCTTTCAATAAAATCATGTTTGGCTGGTCAAGCGGGTAAAATTATTGTAGAACCGGGATTGCGCGATACCGGTCCGGCTATTTTGTACTGTTGTTTGGAATTGTATGAACAAAATCCCAATGCGATTGTTGTTTTTTTAGCAGCTGATGCATTTATTCCAAAGGACAATTATGGTAAATTTCAACATACGCTGGTGCGTGGCATTTCCTTTGCGCAGCACAATGATGCAATTGTTCTATTTGGGGTAAAACCAACATTTCCTGCAACGGGATATGGATACATAGAATATGACAATCATAATTTAGATATGGCGACTGGCACATTTAAGGTAGTTTGCTTTCATGAAAAACCTTCGCAAGCAGTGGCGCAATATTATATGGATCTTGAGAACATGCTCTGGAATATTGGTATGTTTGGCGGCAAAATATTAACATTTATTAGAGAGTTTGAGCGCTTGGCTCCGGATATTTTTTATGGTGTAAAAAATGCATTTGAAGGTACCGGTTCATACAACGAAGTCAAAAAAAATTCTATAGATTATGCGGTATTGGAGCATTCATCACGCGTATGGGTGGTGCCGACAGATATTAATTGGTGTGATGTTGGTAATATTGGTGTTTTGCTTGGCTTGCAAAAAGAACACAATGCGCTGTCAGCAAATACCATTGCACTCAAAGCGCATAATAATTTAGTGCATTCCAATACGCTTGCTGTATTGATAGGGGTGGATGATTTATGTGTAGTACAAACTGACGATGTACTGCTTATTACCAAAAAAGAAGATGCAGAACGTGTCAAAACAATTGTGAGCCAATTAAAAGAACAAGATAATTTAGCTGGATATTTATAGTGAAGCGTGCATTAATTACTGGTATAACTGGGCAAGACGGTGCGTATTTAGCAGAATTTCTATTGGCAAAAGGATATCAAGTACATGGTATTAAGCGCCGTTCATCTTCATTTAACACCGCGCGTATTGATCATCTGTACCAAGATAGGTACGTTCATGGTAGGCAAAGATTTTTCTTACACTATGGTGATGTTACTGATGCAACTAATATCATTCGAGTTGTGCAAGAAGTGCAACCCGATGAGATTTATAATTTAGCTGCGCAAAGCCATGTTGCAGTTTCATTTGAAACACCTGAATATACTGCACAATCAGATGCGCTTGGTACGCTGCGTATATTGGAAGCCATACGGATTTTAGGTCTTGCGAACAAAGTTAAATTTTATCAGGCATCAACTAGTGAATTATATGGCAAAGTATTAGAGATGCCACAAAAAGAAACAACACCA
This sequence comes from Candidatus Dependentiae bacterium, assembly GCA_035445995.1. Lineage (NCBI taxonomy): Bacteria > Candidatus Babelota bacterium. The sequence goes on from DAOMRS010000001.1 coordinate 933,675, forward strand.
TTTTATCCTCGTTCACCCTATGCAGCCGCAAAATTATATGCGTATTGGATTACGGTGAATTACCGTGAAGCATACAATATATTTGCTTGTAATGGCATTTTATTTAATCATGAGTCCCCTATCCGTGGTGAAACGTTTGTGACTAGAAAAATTACACGAGCAGTTGCACGTATTAAGTATGGACTACAAGATTGTCTATATGTTGGTAACTTGGATGCAAAACGTGACTGGGGACATGCGCAGGATTATGTTGAAGCAATGTGGCTTATGTTACAACATCATTGTCCGGAAGACTTTGTTATTGCTAGTGGTCAAAATCATTCGGTCAGGGAATTTATAGAATTGGCATTTAAAGAAATTGGTGTGGATATTGTGTGGCAAGGTGTGGGACTACAAGAAAGTGGTTTTGATCGCAAAACAAAAAAGCCATTGATAAAAATAGATCCATGCTATTTCAGGCCAACAGAAGTGGATGCATTGCTTGGTGATGCCACCAAAGCGTATCAACTTCTTGGATGGAAGCCCCGCATATCATTTAATGAGTTAGTAAAAATAATGGTAGCAGCAGATTGTGCATATTTTGATAATCAAACAGGAGAACAAAAAAAAATTCATACACCTTCGTCATATATACATCACATACAGTATTAACATTTTTTTAAAGGATATTACATGAAGTCTTATGTTCTTTTTTTAGTAGGGTTACTAGCTATGAATGTACAAGCACATATGCAATTGAATGATAAAATCTACATAGCAGGACATCGCGGTTTAGTTGGTTCTGCAATTGTGCGTGGCTTGCAAGAACGAGGATATACGCATTTAATTACACGTACACATCATGAACTTGATTTACGCAATCAACAGGCAGTCGATACGTTTTTTGCAACGGAAAAACCTGATTATGTATTTTTAGCTGCTGCAAAAGTGGGTGGTATTTGGGCCAATTGGACCTATCCGGCTGAATTTTCATACGATAATCTGATGATTCAATGTAATATTATTCACGCAGCATATAAACATGGGGTAAAAAAATTATTATTTTTAGGTTCGTCTTGTATTTACCCACGCGATTGTCCGCAGCCAATTAAAGAAGAGTATTTGCTGAGTAGTGCATTAGAAGAAACAAATAAATCGTATGCCGTTGCCAAGATCGCCGGCATTGATATGTGTCATGCATATAATAAACAGTATGGTACCAAGTTTATTTGCTGTATGCCAACCAACTTGTATGGGCCTTTTGATAATTACCATCCAGAAAATTCACATGTGTTTCCTGCTTTAATTAGAAAGATTTATACGGCAAAACAAACTGGCCAAAAAGAAGTAGTAATCTGGGGTACTGGTGCACCAATGCGTGAGTTTTTGTATGTTGATGACCTGGCCGATGCATCTATATTTTTAATGCAAAATTATGATGGTAATGAGATCGTCAATATTGGTACCGGTAAAGATATTACTATTCGTGGGCTGGCTGAATTAATGAAGGATGTAATTAGTTATGAAGGTACCTTTGTCTATGACACAACTAAGCCGGATGGTACGCCACGTAAATTACTTGATGTAAATCGCTTGAATAGTTTGGGCTGGCAGGCGCCTACTTCATTGCGTACAGGCATAGAAAAAACGGTGGCATGGTGCGAAGAACACAATATTTTTGCATAGTTTAAAAAAGGAAGTACATGAAGCGTCTGAATACGTGGGTAGCATGGTGCAGTATTTTTGTGATATCTGCTTATGCAAGTGCATCTGTGGGTAAAAAAGCTCTTATTTTTGGGGTAACTGGTCAAGATGGTGCTTATTTATCTGAATTATTATTGAATAAAGGCTATATAGTTCATGGCGTCAAACGACGTGCGTCATTGATTAATAACACGCGACGTATTGATCATTTGTACCAAGACCCACATATTATTGAGTCAAAACGTTTTGTATTGCATTATGGCGATGTTACTGATTTATGTACTGTTACTCGCTTGATTCAAACCATACAACCCGATGAAGTATATAATTTAGCAGCGCAAAGCCATGTGCAAGTTTCTTTTGAATTACCATTGTACACCGCAGAAGTTGATGCAGTGGGCGTACTTAACATTTTGGAAGCAATACGTTTGGCTGGCTTAGAGAAAACTACCAGGTTTTATCAGGCATCCAGTAGCGAAATGTATGGTAAAGTACTTGAAATACCACAAACCGAAGATACACCATTTAATCCACGTTCTCCGTATGCTGTTGCAAAAGTATATGGATTTTGGATTACCAAAAACTATCGTGAAGCATATGGCATCTTTGCATGTAATGGAATTCTATTCAATCATGAATCACCATTACGTGCAGAAACGTTTGTGACCAGAAAAATTGCACGGGCAGTTTCACGTATCAAATGCGGTTTGCAAAATACGCTCTATTTAGGAAATCTTGATGCCAAACGTGATTGGGGGCATGCGCGTGATTATGTAGAAGCAATGTGGCTCATGCTCCAGCATGATGAACCGCATGATTGGGTGATTGCTACGGGTGAAAATCATTCGGTGCGTGAATTTGTAGAGCTTGCTTTTGACATAGTGGGTATACACATTACATGGGAAGGTCAAGGGCTTGAGGAAGTCGGGCGTGATACAATGACCGGCGAAATTGTAGTTGCAATAGACGCACGCTACTTCAGGCCAACGGAAGTTGATGCGTTAATTGGCAATGCACACAAAGCGCAAGAACTGCTTGGATGGGTACCAAAAACAAGTTTTAAAGAGTTGGTTACAGAAATGATGCAAGCAGAAATGCAGATAGCTCGTAGAAATGCTGCATTACTTAATGGATAAAAAAGGAATGCTATGAAACGATGGATGTTGAGCTTGGTATTATTGGGTGCTCTAGTAATAGGATATGCCACCTTAATGCCAACAAGTAAATCAATTGTAGTGGTAATACCTTCATATAATAATGCTCATTGGTATGAGAAAAATTTATCACGGCTATTTTCTCAAACGTACAAAAATTGGCGCGCAATTTATATTGATGATTGCTCAACTGATGGCACAGCAGATTTGGTTGAACAGTATATAAAAAAACAAGGGCAATCACACCGGGTACGACTTATTAAAAATGAAACAAATAAAGGTGCACTTGCAAACATATATCATGCAGTTTACTCATGTGCAGATCGAGACATTATTGTATTATTGGATGGCGATGACTGGTTCCACACTGATGAAGCTCTGAGTATTGTTGCCAAAGCATATGAAGATGAATCTGTTTGGATGACATATGGCCAGTTTGTTGAATATCCGTATGGCAAAAAAGGTTTTTGTTGTCCAATACCTCGTGAGGTTATTGAGAAAAATGCATATCGTAATTATACCTGGATCACTTCACATTTACGTACATTTTATACATGGTTATTCAAAAAAATAAAAACCGAAGACTTAATGTATAATGGTGACTTTTTCAGTGTTACATGGGATATGGCGATTGTATTCCCACTGCTTGAAATGGCAGGAGGGCGTTGTAAGTTTATTCCTGAAGTTTTGTATGAATACAATATGGCAACTCCATTGAATGATTTTAAAACAAAGTTGCAATTGCAGCAGCATTGCAATCGTTTAATTCGTCAGCGTCCACGTTATGCTCCATTAAAAGAACCGGCACTCCGAACGCCGCACGTTGATGAGTGGTGGAAACGAGCATAATTCAAGAAAGGAAAAATCATGCGTAAGATTCTAATTATTGTATGTGTAGGTATAGGTTGGTTACAAGCTGATTGGCAAGCAGCTTATACACATATGGTGCCATGGCGATACATAGATTTTGATTTTTCTATGCAGACGCATATGCACAAACAAGCGATTGATGTGACCGAGCAAGTTGCTGGTTATGATGGTGCTGAATTTTTGAATCATGCACGTGTGCTTTTTGCAAAAAATAATCCATCTGTGTTGCCAATTAGTGATGGTTTAATAATTCCCAAAGATATGCACCAAATTTGGCTTGGTAGCAAATTGCCTGAAGTTTTTTTACCATTAATGCAAAGTTGGAAAGAGTATCATAAAGATCGTGGGTGGCGTCATTTTTTGTGGGTGGATAACCCACAAAATTATGTGTATGGCGATGTGGTAGTTACTACCGAACAACAGTTACTTGATATTGTGTCACATGCGGTACATGAGTTGCCGGCATCAATTGTTGTTGATGTGCATGCAATCGTCTTAGATAACCAAAAATTTTATGATGAGATTGATAATTATGGTATGAAGTCAGATTTGCTAAAATGGGAAATTATTTATCGCTACGGTGGTGTATACATAGACATGGATTTTGAGTGTTTGGGCAGACCATTAGATATTTTACATTACACATATGATTTTTATACCGGTATGCAACCACTTAATACATTGATTGTGCAATTGGGTGCGGCGTTATTTGCCGGTTATCCAAGACATCCAATTTTGGAACATTGCATAGCAACTATCAAAGATGATTGGCATCATAATGGTGCACCAAAAAAATCCGGGCCGGTACATTTTTCGAAATCTTTTTTACAAATAGCAGGTCAACAGGAAAGTCGCGATGTGGCATTGCCAGCGCACTACTTGTATCCACTTGGGTGCCGTCAATTTGTAAAAGAGGAAAATCGCGATGAGGTATACACTAGTTGGCTAGAAAATGGTTCATTTGCAGTTCATCATTGGGCAAAAAGTTGGATGCCAAAGCAATATCGGCCAATGCTATTTAGAACTATTGATAATGATCAATCATCACAAAGTTGGAATGATTAAACATGAATAAAAAACATATATATATTTTGTCTATAATAATTTTTGGTGCAGGATTTAGTAGTTGGTGGATGCATAGTCGAATAAAGGGGAATGCAGAACTCGAGAAATTGGCTCGTAGTTTATATGTGCCATTTGATGCATCTATGCAGTCTGATGCGTATGCCGGTTTATTGCACAAACAGGCAGGATCACAAACGCTTATGACTTTTTTTAAAGATTTGTACAATCGTAATCCACTCAATAAAGTTACCATAGCAGAGCAACCACATATTCCAAAAATAATTCACCATATTTGGATGGGTAGCCCAATGCGAGAAAAAGATAAACCATGTTATGAAAGTTGGCTAAAGTTCCACCCGGAATGGACCTTTATTTTCTGGACAGATAACGCAGCCAATTATGATAAAGGTGATATAGTGGTTTATTCGTTTGAAGAGGTGGAAAAACTACTTGCAGATAACAAAAATGATTCCTTACGGATTGTAGTTGATATCAATAAATTACAATTTGCTAACCGTGCTTTTTTTGATGAATCAATCAACTATGGCGAGCGTGGCGATATCTTGGATTATGAAATTGTATATCGTTTTGGCGGTGTCTATGTTGATTGTGATTTTGAATGCTACAAACCGCTTGATATATTTCACCATGCATACGATTTTTATACCGGTATTCAACCACTAGATACTAATCGCGTGCAGCTTGGTGCCGCATTATTTGGTGCCATTCCGCACCATCCTATTTTAGCCGGTTGCGTAGAAGATATAAAAAATTATCGTCATATTCCACAAATTATTGTTAAAACAGGGCCTATTTATTTTACCCGTGAATTTTACAAAATTGCAGGCAGGTCATCTGAGCTAAAAGATATCGCATTACCTGCAAGTTATTTCTATCCATGTGGTTATGAGCAACGCATGCAACCAAAAGACGTGTGGTGTAAAAATGAGTCATTTGCAGTACATCATTGGGCTGGTAGCTGGCTCGAGCCGGCAGGATTTGTCAAAAAGGCATTAGCGCGTGCGTAAAATTTTTTGGTTACTACTAGCAGGAAGCATACTTGTTGGTATGCTTCCTTTTTTATTTCAAAATAGTCGTACGAAAAAATATAAAATAAGTGAATCTTTGCCGCAAAAACCGCTTGTTGTCATTATCCCTTCTTACAACAATGCGCAGTGGTATCAAAAAAACCTTGATTCAGTACGTACACAGCAGTATGAAAATTATCGCGTAATCTACATTGATGATTGCTCGACAGATGGAACTGCTGATTTAGTTGAACAGTATATAACCAAATACAATCTTACTGATAAGTTTACGCTTGTTAAAAACAAAACAAGACGCCGAGCGCTTGCTAATCACCATACTGCCGTGCATATGTGTGCTGATCAAGAAATTATAGTACAACTTGATGGTGATGACTGGTTCAAACATGATCAGGTATTACAGCGTGTTAATCAAGCGTATGCAGATCCGGCTATTTGGTTGACCTATGGACAGTATGAAGAGTTTCCGTCAGGCAAAGTAGGACGGTGTAAACCGATGTTGCCGGCTGCCGTGGTGCATAATTGCCATCGTGAGTGCAGCTGGGTGACATCAGCCTTGCGTACCTTTTATGCGGGATTATTCAAACAGATAAAATTACAAGATCTGTTATATCAGGGCGATTTTTTTACGGTAGCGTGTGATCTTGCATTCATGTTTCCCATGATTGAAATGGCAAAAGGGCATGTACAATTTATTGATGAAGTTTTGTATGTGTACAATCGCTCAATTCAAACCAATGATGATAAAATTGCTTTTATTGAACAAGTGCATGCAGATAATGTGATTCGTGCACGCAGTAAGTATGAACCGTTAGAACAATTACCACTAACGGTACAAAATCCTACCATCGCACTGATTATACGAGGTATAGATGATGCACAGCTCAGACAATCGATAACTACCTATGCAACCGGTATTGATGCAGTATACACAATACAGCATGAGCATGAACTGGCTCATTTGCTCACTACCATTGATGCTTCACATATTATGCTTACTCATGATCGTATGCAATGTATACAACCAATCGATGTCCGCATGTGTGCACAATTGTTGCAGCAAACAAAAGCGCACAGTTTTCATATAGGCCTTGATTTCGATCAAGAGCCAGAAAAACCACCCTTAACGCATGTGCATGAAGATATATATGTATGGCAATTTGCCGATGCGGCGTATGCATGGCGCGCTGCATATAATTGGAACATGACGCTATATCCAAAAGAAATAATCACAAGTATTGCAGGTATTGATCAAGCTGCATGGCCATATGCACCACTTGATGCACGTGCGATTGCCCTTTGTTGTCGTATTGCAGCATGTTGCGCTAAATAGGATCGACCAATAAAATCAAATACAAATCCATTTTTTTCAAGTTCACGTTCATTTATTATATTACGCGCATCAACTAATACTTTGTGGTGCATGAGTTCACCTAATTTTGCAATATTGAGCGTTTTGAATTCATCCCAATCGGTTATGATGAGTACTGCATCAGCATGAGTGACTGCTTCATACGCAGAATTACAATACGTAAGCTCTGGAAATTCTATGCGCATGTTATCCATGGCCTCCGGATCATATGCACGTACATCAGCTCCATGTTCCAATAACATTGCAATTGCAACGCTAGCTGGTGAGTAACGTATATCATCGGTGTTTGCTTTGAATGCCAGGCCGAGCACCGCAATAGTTTTACCGGCAAGTTGGTGACGCATGAGTTTTAATAATTTTTCTACCGGTTTTTGTTTTTGAATATCATTTGCATGGAGTGATGCGTGTACAGTTAGTAGTGGCAGATTATGTTCGTATGCCATATGAAGTAATGCAGCGCTATCTTTAGGAAAACATGAACCGCCGAACCCAGGACCCGCTTGTAAAAAATAAGAACCAATGCGTTTATCAAGTCCCATGCCATGTGCAACTTCTTGTACATCAGCCCCGGTTGCATCGCACAAGTTTGCTATTTCATTAATAAAGCTCAGTTTGAGTGCCAAGAACCCGTTTGCAGCATACTTAATGGTTTCTGCGGTAACTACATTTGTCCACAGCACGGGTACATTGTCTACATCAATAAGTTGTTGATATATAGAATGCATGGTGGCGCGGCCATAATCTGATTCTGTGCCAATTACCAGTCGATCAGGGTACATAAAATCTGCAACCGCAGTTCCTTCACGTAAAAATTCTGGGTTGGAAACTAGCTCAAACATATCAGATGGCACGTGGTAATCTTTTTCCAAAGTGGAACGTATCCATGATCCGGTGCCGATGGGTACGGTACTTTTGGTCACAATAGTTTTGTGTGTATGTATATGTTGAGCAATGGTTTTAAGCACTGCTCGGACTGCTGTTAGATCAGCAGATCCATCATCTGCCATTGGTGTACCGACAGCAATAAAAATAATATCAGCATCTTGAATAGCCTGATCAACATTGCTATTAAAAGTAAGTCGCTGTGCTATGCGATTTTGGTGCACTAATTTGTCTAATCCAGCCTCATACATAGGGATTATATTGTTATTCAATTGCTCAATTTTTTTCATATCAATATCTACGCAGGTTACCTGATTGCCCAATTGTGCAAGGCCAGCACCCGTGACGAGTCCTACATAGCCAGTGCCTATAATGGTTATTTTATGTGCCGCATGCGTAGAAAGAACATATAGCAAAAATATGTATAGTAGCTTTTTCATAATTTCCCCCTTTATCCCTTTAATGGTGAGTGTACACAAAAAAGTGAGGGAGAATAAAGAAGCAATAAAAAAGGGATAACTATTGTTGTAGTTATCCCTTACTATTTTTGAATGAGGTAGTATTATTTTTGTGTAGTTTCAATAAGATTGATGATCTCATCAAGATTTGTAATTTGTTGCTCAAGATGTTGGCGATAGTTATAACCAGTTTTTATGTTAGTTATCCCATGCTTTAAGCCTTGATATGCTGCAATTGCCAAAATAGTGAAATAAGAACCTATATATATCTTTGCCCTAGTTATTGAGGGAGGTAAAGGAGAATCTAAATAAGCTACTATCATTAATGGCGTCAGAGTATAATTAAAAATATTTTTATTCAGCTTATAATAGCTGTAAGAAAATGATTTTATGGTATCTCTATCAAAAAGCCAAGGAGTTGCAACACTATTTACACCAAGAGCTGCAGCTGATCCGATGATTGTCTGGCCAATACCTTTGGCCAATTGCCAAGCATTTACTGTTTTGCTTTCACCCAAAGCAGCAAGTTCCTCTTGCAATATTTTTTTATGTGTTTGTGCCTGATCGTTCAATTCAGAACATAATGCTTTGAAGGCTTCTGCATCATGTGATGCTTTGTATGCCTCAAGTTCTTTAGTAAATGTTGCTACATCAGCAACGGTAACTGCATTGTGCAACTTGGTTTCTGTTGATGTGAATAGATTAAGCGCTTGCATGGCAGGTGTAAGACCAACTAAAATACCAAGACTTAAAAAATACTTTTTATTGAATAACATGAGTAAATCTCCAATTTAATTGTTCTTATTTTTGTGCAACTTCAATTATTTTTATAATTTCATCAAGGTTTGTAATTTGTTGCTCAAGATATTGGCGGTAGTTATAACCAGTTTTTATGTTAGTTATCCCATACTTTAAGCCTTGATATGCTGTAATAGTCAAAATAGTGGAATAAGAACCTATACACATCATTGCCCTAGTTATTGAGGAAGATAAAGAAGGGTCTAAATAAGCTACTATTATCAATGGCGTTAGAGTATAATTAAGAATATATTTGCTCATCTTATAATAGCTGTATGAAAATGATTTGATTGTATTTTTATCAAAAAGCCAATCAGTGGCAAAACTACTTACACCCATAGCTGCAGCTGACCCAATGATTGTCTGCCCAATACCTTTGGCCAATTGCCAAGCATTTACTGTTTTGCCTTCACCTAAAGCAGCAAGCTCATCTTGTAATATTTTTTTGTGTGTTTGTGCCTGATCGTTCAATTCAGAACATAGTGTTTTGAAGGTAGATGCATCATGTGATGTTTTATATGCCTCAAGTTCTTTGGTAAATGTTGTTACATCAGCAACGGTAACTGATTTTTTTAGCTTGGTTTCTGTTGATGTGAATAGATTAAGCGCTTGCATGGCAGGTGTAAGACCAACTAAAATACCAAGACTTAAAAAATACTTTTTATTGAATAACATGGGGTAATTCTCCAATTTAATTATTCTTATTTTTGTGTAACTTCAATTATTTTTATAATCTCATCAAGATTTGTAATTTGTTGCTCAAGATGTTGGCGATAGTTATAACCAGTTTTTATGTTAGCTATTCCATGTTTTAGACTTTGATATGCTGCGATTGATAGAACAGTAAAATAAGAACATATATATCCCTGTGCTACAGGATTTGATAAATCAAAATCAAAAGAATCTGGATCTAAGTAAAAGAGTGCCTTTAACGGAATTGAAATATAAGGAACAATATGTTTATTTAGTTTATAATAGTATCTATATAATAATGACTTAATGGTATATTTATCAAAAAAATAAAGAACAGGAATACTAGTTATACTCATTAAAGTAGTTGATCCGATAATTGTTTGCCCAATACCTTTAGTTAATTGCCAAGCATTTACTGTTTTGCCTTCACCCAAAGCAGCAAGCTCATCTTGTAATATTTTTTTGGTAGTTTCTGCCTGATTGTTCAATTCAGAACACAGTGCTTTGAAGGCAGATGCATCATGTGATGCTTTGTATGCTTCAAGTTCTTTGGTAAATGTTGCTACATCAGCAACGGTAACTGAATTGTGCAACTTGGTTTCTGCTGAAGTGAATATGCTGATAGCTTGCATGGCAGGTGTAAGACCAACCAAAATACCAAGGATTAAAAAATGCTTTTTATTGAATAACATGGGCAAATCTCCAGTTTAATTGTTCTTATTTTTGTGCAACTTCAATTATTTTTATAATCTCATCAAGATTTGTAATCTGTTGCTCAAGATATTGGCGGTAGTTATATCCAGTTTTTATGTTAGTTATCCCATGCTTTAAGCCTTGATATGCTGTAATTGCCAAAATAGTGCGATAAGAATATTGATACCCTTTCAACCTATTAGGATCTAGATAAAGTGCTATTATTAATGGCTTTGATATGTGATAACGAATAATATTACTCAATTTATAATAGCTGTACGAAAATGATTGGATGGTGTCTCTATCAAAAAGCAAATAAGGGGCAAAACTACTTACACTAATAGCTGCAGCTGACCCAATAATTGTCTGCCCAATACCTTTGGCCAATTGCCAAGCATTTACTGTTTTGCCTTCACCCAAAGCAGCAAGCTCATCTTGTAATATTTTTTTGGTAGTTTCTGCCTGATTGTTCAATTCAGAACACAGTGCTTTGAAGGCAGATGCATCATGTGATGCTTTGTATGCTTCAAGTTCTTTGGTAAATGTTGCTACATCAGCAACGGTAACTGAATTTTGTAGCTTAGTTTCTGTTGATGTGAATAGGCTAAACGCTTGCATGGCAGGTGTAAGACTAACCAAAATACCAAGACTTAAAAAATACTTTTTATTGAATAACATAGATAAACCTCCAATAACTTTTCTATGTGTAACTTTGATAGCTTGAAAACAGCTATTTATAGTCTATAATAAATGCTTTTTTTGTACAAATGGCTACGTTTTACCCTGGTCAGACTATCTGGCCTTTGTTGACTCTGATAAGCCAACCTGATTATGCTTGGTAAAAAACAGGTTTAGATGGGAAAAAGGGGATATAATGAATAATAGATCATTTCTATATACACTGTTTATAATGCCTCAATTGATAGGGGCACAATCGGTAGTTGTACCCAATCAGTACCTGTATCCTGGTATTCCTATTGACCCGACACAACGTATTTCAAGTTACCCGTATATAACAGGGGATACTATCCGTGCCCTATGCGATCATATCTATGATGAGACTAAGATTCCTTTTGATCCTGCGGCAGTGCAAGATGGTGATATTGTTTTTGTTAATCCAAACTATCTACATTCTTTTTTCCCCTCTATTCATCAGCAAATTAATGCACGATATATTTTGGTGACGCACAATAGTACCTTCCATGCACCCGGATCGTATGAATCATATTTAAATGATCCGAAATTGGTTGCTTGGTTTGCAAAAAATACGATGTTGCCAGATCATCCAAAAATGTTTCCACTTCCACTGGGTATTGCTAATAAATATTGGGCGCATGGTGATACGCGGGTGGTCGATACGGTTCGCAAAGAATTACCAACCATACAAAAAGATACTTTGTTATGTATTAACTTTGACATCAACACGCCACATATAGGGCAACAAGAACGTATAGATATTCATAATGCTTTTGCCAACAAAGACTTTGTGTACCATGCAGAACGCAAACCGTATGAAGGCTATTTGCGTGATTTAGCGCGAGCAAAATTCACGATGAGCCCGCCAGGATCAAGTCTTGATTGTCATCGTACCTGGGAGGCATTATTAATGGATTGTATTCCCATAGTCAAACATTCACCGCTTGATCCATTGTTCAAAGATTTGCCTGTGTTGTTGATTGATGATTGGGCGCAAGTAACGCAGGAATTTTTGGAACAACAATATGAAATGTTAAAAAATAAATTTACACATAATGAGAAATTTTTTGCAGATTATTATATTCGCCAATTGGCTGCGGTAAAACAAGCTATCAAAATGGAAAATAAAAATGTACCTCATGGATTTGGATTAGATTTTCATGCCGCTATGTCCAATTCTGATCGCTATTTTCATGCACAAATATTAGCAGATCCTAATTGGCAACAGGTTAAGGCATTGTATGATACATATGTTATTGATGAATTTGAGCATGCACAGCAACCGCGTATTCCAAAAATAATTCATCAAGTCTGGCTTGGCAGTCCATTCCCGGAAAAATATAAACAGTTACAGCAAACATGGCTGGATCAGCATCCGGATTGGCACTATATACTGTGGACAGATAAGGAAATTGCACAACTTGGATTAATTAACCAAGCCGCATACGATGTAGCCACCAATTATGGACAAAAATCAGACATTGCACGCTATGAGATTTTATATCGTTTTGGTGGTTTGTATGTAGATACTGATTTTGAAGCACTCCGCCCACATGATATATTTCATCATATCTGTGATTTTTATATTGGTAGTGGATTTGGTCCTAAATTTGCTGCGTATACGGGTTTAATTGCGTGTGTACCGGCGCATCCGATTGTAAAACGTTGTATTGATACGCTTGATTGTACCAAAGTGCATCACAAGGATCCAATTATCAATATTCTGTATACCTCTGGACCATATCATGTGACACGTTGTTTTTTGAGCATGATTAATGATCCATCTATCGGGCGTGCAGTTGTATTTCCGGTAAATTATTTTTATCCATGGCCAAACACATTCTTGCAATACAATAGTTATGAACAGGTGCATAATTGGGTGCGTCCGGAAACTTTTGCTATCCATAATTGGTATGTGTCATGGAATCAAGGTACCGCACCCGGTTCAAAATGATATATGTACGCAGCGTTATTTGGTTATTGCTATGGTATGGTGCATGTAAGGGAATAATGTTTGTTGATTTTCATACCGGAATGGCGCCAAGCACATATTATTATCCATTGCTTGCATATATGCATACCGATTGGCAATTAGCCAAGCAGCAGTATGATCGATATTTTTTGAAAGAACGTTTATATACAGAGCACCCGCGCATTCCAAAAATAATTCATCAGATTTGGTTAGGTAGTCCATTACCTGATTATTATAAACAGTTACAACAATCGTGGCGGCAGCATCATCCCGATTGGCAGTATATCTTGTGGACAGAATTGGAAATTGAAGCATTTGGATTAACCAACAAAGCTATATATGATGCAGCTAAAAATCTTGGCCAAAAATCTGATATTGCGCGGTATGAGATTTTATACCGTATAGGTGGACTGTATGTCGATACTGATTTTGTCTGTATAAAGCCATTTGATATGTTGCATCACTGTTGTGATTTTTTTGCTGGTATTGCGTATGGCCGAGTGGTTTCTGTTTATAATGGACTCATTGGTGCTGCACCAGGGCATCCTATTTTATATAATTGCATAGATAGAATTGCACAAACAATACTTGATGATACAAGTATGCTAGGCATTTTACAAAGTACAGGGCCTTTACTTTTCACACGATGCATATTTGATGTGATTGGTGATACATCGAGTAGGTGTGTATTATTTCCGGTTTCTTATTTTTATCCATTGCCAGAAGATCAGCGCGAAGACGGAAATGTTGCTACATGGATTAAGCCAGAGAGTTTTGCGATTCATTATTGGCACATGGCATGGATGTCATGAAATTATTGCATCAATAGTGCCACATATGCGTTACTAATTAAAGGGATGTTATTCAAAAAAGGGGTGGACACTATGAAGAAATTTTTAGTGCTCCTGCTATGCGCAGGAGTGAGTGTGTCGTATGCATTACATGATGGATTTGTATTAATTACTACATTGTACAACGAACAGGATTCAAATAGAGCGGCAGAATTTATTACCTGTTTGGAGAAAAATCTTTCTCATCCGGGTATTGATACAATCCATGTTTTGTATGATACAACCAAAGATACTGATTCCAATTATATTCACGATATATTGTGTGAAAAAACAGTTAACATTTCATATTGTATTGCGCGACCAACATATGGCGCATGTTTTGAACTAGCAAATCAATTGTATGCAGGGCGTCGCATTATTATTGCCAATGCAGATATTTATTTTAATGCCACTTTGTTTGTACTTGATCATTTTGATCTGACTAACAAATTTTTGGCGTTAACGCGGTGGAATGTACAAAAAGATGGCAGTATTAAGCCGTATATTTGGCCAAATGGTCAGCCGGCAATTGCATCCCAGGATGCCTGGGTATTCAGAGCGCCATTAGTACCATTTATTGATGATGCAATTTTTATTGGTACACATCATTGTGACGGGCGCATTGCCTACGAAGCACAGCGAGTAGGTCTGGATGTTTTGAATCCATGCTTGACCATTCAATGTTGTCACTTACATTTATCTGAGGTGAGAAATTATGAATGGTTGCCGTATCCACACGGTCATGCGGTAAAATTACCTTGGGTCGAATTACCAGTAAAATAAAGCCACTTATTTTTAGTGAGTGGGCTTTACGATTAACTTTTATGCAGCAGTTTGTACAGTAGATTCTTCTTCAGGGCATGTGCCTGGACTGAAGACCAAGTTTGGTAATTCAACAATATATGCTAAGAATGTATTTAAAAATCCAAGAACTTGCTCAAACAAATGTGGTGCTGATGCCAGTATGTCATCCAGTGTTTCGCGTTCGCATGATAAGGTACTGAGCAAATCTAGGCCAAAAAAGCGTTTTTCCACGTCTGTTTCTTGTGCTGCAAGTACTCCTTTAATTTCATCAAGTTGTTCTTGCATTTTCCGTAGTTGTTCAACGTATTCAGTACGGTCAACTGATTTTTCTGCATATTGTTGGTGTGTTTGCGTAAGTAATATACTTGCGCATCCAAGATATAGGATTAGCTTATTCATAATATCCCTTTTTAATTTATGTTTTGTTATGGTTAAATTTTAGAAATTGCTGTGGTCCAAAGTCAATA
The DNA here is from genome assembly GCA_035445995.1 of Candidatus Dependentiae bacterium. Lineage (NCBI taxonomy): Bacteria > Candidatus Babelota bacterium. The sequence continues at coordinate 949,158 of DAOMRS010000001.1, forward strand.
ATTTGGATAGATATGAGAGAGTGAAAGCATGCGAGAATGTCTGTTCTATGCTTTTATTATAAATATTGTCATAAAAGGATGTAGCTATGTTTTTTCCAAAGACTTTTTTACTCTTGGTGTTAGTTACTCATACTGTTATGTGTACGCAAACAATAGATAATTTTCAGGTAAGTGAACGACGTATTATAGTTATTATATTGAGCTATACACGTGATGTATCAAGTCAAAAAAAAATATCTGATATTTTTGCACAAATAGATTCTATTTTTAGACAAAAATATAGTAACTATGAAGTTATTTATATTGATAGCCATGTTAGTTCTAGCACATATCGTTTAATTTCTACCTATATTATGAATAAGAGATATAAAGATAAATTGCATATAATAACAGGCAGAAGAAAAAAAGAAGTATTGGCTAATATTTATTATGCCGTTCACGGTTATTGTAAAGATGATGATATTGTAGTTTTGGTAAATGGTACTCATACGTTTAAAGATAATTATGCATTTGCTAATATTAATCAAGTATATAATGATTCACGCGTTTGGCTTACACATAACCAAGAGCATTATCCATATGGTACTAATCGTATTTCTCATGACCTGGTAGATAATTTTCCATATCGCATAGCCACATGGCATCAATCTTGTATAGAAACCTTTTATGCTTGGTTATTTAAGCAGATTAAGTACGATGATTTTTTAGATATACAAGGGAATATTTTACCAGCTGCACAGGACATGGCATGTATGCTTCCTATGCTTGAAATGGCGGGAGGTAACTATGCAAAAACACCAGTTGTTTTAAGTCAAGGTTTGCGTGCTAGGGGTAAAAGAATTAATACTGCATTACAGATTAATTGTGAGTCTTTCATACGTGCTAAAGAGAAATATAAATCATTAAGTGTGCCGGTTATACATGAATCTTTTGTGTTACAAGAGCATGAACAATGGTGGTTTAAAAATATGGACCAATCAATAAAAACTCTCAGGTGTTGGCTTGGTGATGAAAATGCTGAATCTCGTGTAAAAATGAGAAAGCATATACAAAAGAAGGGGTATAAAAATATTTTAGATGTTCCATGTGGTTTATGTACGGAGTTTGCAGGGTATATAAAAGACGGCATTAACATAAAATATTATGGAGCAGATATTACCCCGCAATTAGTGGCATATGGTAAAGAACTTGGCTTGGACGTTGTACAAGCAAGTATAGAAGATTTACCATATGAGTCATCATTTTTTGATGTTTGTTATGCACGGCATATTTTAGAGCATCTGAGTTATTATAAAAAAGCTATAGATGAACTTATACGAGTTGCAAATAAAGAGGTGCTTATAATATTTTTTATTAAGCCTTCTGATACTGAGGAAATTTATTCAACAGTGAGTAGAGGAGCACTTATATATCACAATCAATATAATAAATCTATGTTAGAGGCATATGTAAAGAGCCATGATAAAGTATCTACAATAAAATGGGAACATATAAATGATAAGGAATCAGCATTGCATATTTATTTAAAATAGGCATTCTATTTTTTGTATTCTTGACTCTAAGTGTTTGACGTTGCATCCATATTCAATTGCTATATGATATTCCTTCAATGCTTCTGTATATAAATGATGTTGTTCATATGTGTAAGCATCAAAGAGGTGTTCAAGCGCTTTATCAGGTATTAAGCAAAATTTTTTATTACGTATGTCAGCAAAAATCCCGTTTTCTTTACGATGAGTATATGCTTCAAAAATACTATTGGCATTGTCTGAAAACAATTCAGGATGGTTTCGCAATTCTCGTAACATTTCTGTATCATTACGGTTTCTTTTTTGTCCCTTTTCCCAATTGCTATCCTTACTCTTTCTATGCCAATAAAAAGAATCGGGTAGAATTGCTACTTTTGCGCCATGGGCCATTTGTCTAAATCCAAATCGCCATGTTTCGACATAGCGACCTTGGTATGTACCGGCTCTATCAAAACTTCTCTTAGTAAATAGGTAATTGCCAGAGGCAAGAGGACTTTCAGGTGAAAATGCACGTGTGAAATCTAAAAATTCTTTGTCTGTTGCAAATGTCCATCTATTTATTTCTTTATTTTTTTGTGTAAAAAATATGAGGTGTTCGAATGCTACAATATCAGCGTTAGTCTGATCCATGTGAGTAATGAGTGATTGTATTGAGTCGGGTGCTAAAATATTATCTGAATCAAGATTAAAAATTAAATCACCTTTTGCATGTGCTATACATGTGTTACGAGTTTCAGAAGCGCCTTGATTCTGAGCATGTTGATAATAATGAAAATTGCTATACTTTTGGGCATATTTTTCTAATAGTTTTAGAGTATTATCTGTAGAGCCGTCATCAGTGACAATAACTTCAAAATCCACGGTCAAATTTTTCTGGTTATATATGGAATCTATAGCATCGCAAATAACATGAGCACGATTATAGGTAGGAATAATAAATGATAGAATATGTGGTTTTTGTAGCCACCAAATCTGCTCGTCCTGCGTATGATACATAATGTTTTTTTGGGTACAGAATTGTTGTATTTCATTTATGAAATTAGTTTTTTTATGCATATTCCCTGCTAATATACCTCCTGGTTTAATGCTGTTCCACCAGATGTACAAATATTCTTGGACATTGGATTTGTCAAAGATATATATAAAATCAAGTAAATCGGGATTAAAGCATATTGCTGCCTCCTTGATACTCAGGTGTATGAGGCTCAAGCGATGCTTGTCACATAATGTATTTTGTCTAAATTGGTTATACGGATCTATAACAAATATTTTTTTTATGAAATAATTTTCTAATAATGTAAGTGGGTTTATGTTTGGATCATATGTTATGCCTACAAATGCTGATTTGTGTTGTTCTATAAGATTTTTTACTACATGAGTGGTAGTTGATAAACAAGGGTGAGTATAAATGAGTAAAATGATTACTACTAAAAGTAAAAATTTTAATTTGTTCATAAATTTATACCTTTTGTTTTTTTTATTTTGTGTTACTTTGCCTGCAAATATCCCATCGGTATCTATCATTACATCAGTTTATACAGGTGATCAATTTATTGCTGGTTTTTTAGCTGACATAGTGCAACAAACTATATTTTCTACATGTGAGCTTATTATTATCAATGCAAATTCGCCGGGGCATGAAGAAGATATTATTTTTGAATACATGCAGATGTATCCGAACATTATTTATAAAAAATTAGATTATGATCCGGGGTTGTATGCCGTGTGGAACATAGCGATTAGCATGGCCCAGGGAGAGTATATAACCAATGCTAATATTGATGATCGGCTAAAGTTCGATTGTTATGAGCAGCACAAAAAAGCACTTGATACTCATCCAGAAGCTGACCTTGTGTATTCAGATTTTTATGTTACTCGATATTCCAATGAAACCTTTGCCAATAATAATCATAGCCATGTACGAGTGATGCCTGAATTTAGTCTCCAAGAATTAAAGAAACAGCCTTTGCCGAACAACCACCCCATGTGGCGTAAATCTATGCACACTAAATATGGATTATTTGATGAATCATATAAACATGCTGGCGATTGGGAATTTTGGTTACGAGCAGCAGTGAATGGTGCACAATTTTTAAAAGTACCAGGTGTATATAATTTATATTATTATAACCCCAAAGGCCTATCAACAGCTGTTGGTTATAATGCTGCTATCAAAGAGGAAGAAAGTAAATTACACCAAACATATTATTTTGTTAATTGACCAAAGTTAGATGCTGAGCTATGGTAAACGATCATGAACACAAGGGTAGTATGAAAATTTTTATAGCCGCAATTTTTTTTTCTTGTTTTTTAAATTATGCTCTATTTGCTTCATCGGATTACTTCTTGAGTTTTATTGTTCCTACCTACAATCGTGCACATACTATTTGCGCAGCAATTGATTCGATCTATGCGCAAACCAATTTAAAAATCCCATGGGAAGTAGTGGTAACTGATGATGCATCAACAGACAATACAATTGCTATCTTACAAGCATACAAAAATAGATATGAGAATTTTTTTTTCTATGTACACGAACATAATCTAGGTCCATCCAAAGCGCGTAATACGTGCATAGCGCATGCACGGGGTGACTTACTATTTAATCTTGATTCAGATAATATTCTAGAGCCGGATTCTGTGCAACAATTGGTTGATGTGCTTGATGAGCTCGATGTTCAGGCAGTTGCATTTGGTCATGTTCGATTTTTTAAAACACCTGGTGAATTTGCATGGGCGTGGTGTCTAAAGTCTACCAATGGTGTATGTACGTTGTCTGATGGATTGCAAATTAAACGTAGCGCCTGGTTACTTGGCAATTATTTATTTACTCGTGCTAGTTATGAACGTGCTGGTTGCTATCGAGGTCGTGCGCTTGAGACTTGGCGATTTGGGTTACGGCAATTGTTGACTGGAACTGAGGTTGTGATTGTACCAAATACTTATTATTGGCACCGCATAAGTCCTGATGGCAATTTACGGCGTGGTGACATAAATCAACAAAATGCACGGGCAGCAATTAAAGAATTCAACATGTATAAAGATTTATTTACGCCAGAAACGCAGGAATTGATCAGGAGTTATACTAGATATGAAAAATTTTTTACTGATGTACGACATAACAAATTTAAATTGTTACCAGATGAGCAGTTACGTGAGGTATTAGAGAAATATAGAGCTCAGAGTGAGTAGATAAGGAAATAGTATGGTTTTTTCTCGATTTAATTTTTTTGTATTCGTTTTTTTGTTCAATATTGCTGCTACTACTTTCTCCACCGATCAAGATTATTTAGTTGATATGGTGATTTTTTCTTTTGATCGCCCCTTGCAGTTGTATGCATTGTTAGAATCAGCGGCAAAATATATTACGGGCAACGGTGAGGTGCATATTATTTACCGTGCAAGTAATGAGCAGTATGGTAATGGATACCAAATGGTGCAGCGTGATTTCTCAGGTGCTATATATCACAAACAAGGTAATAATCCGCGCCAAGATTTCAAGCCATTAACGTTGGATGCAACGTTCAAATCGCCACATGCATTTGTGGTATTTGCGGTGGATGACATTATTGTAAAAGATTACATTGATCTGCGTGATTGTGCTCTCTTGTTACAAAAAACTGATGCCTATGGCTTTTATTTACGCTTGGGTAGAAATTTGAATTATTGTTATTCATTAAATCGATCACAACCATTACCCCCATTACAGGCTATTTTTGATGATGTTTATTCATGGCAAATTAGCACAGGGTCAGGTGATTGGGGCTATCCAAATTCAGTAGATATGACGGTGGTACGTAAATCAGATATAAAAAGCTGGTTCTATAATATGCAGTATCATCATCCCAATACCTTAGAAGCAGCATGGTCACGGAAAACACATGCAGTACAACATCGCTGTGGTTTATGTTATGGACAATCGAAAATTGTGAACTTGCCGCTTAATCGTGTGCAGCATGAATATCAGAATAGATGCATGGACGTACCACCACATGAATTGTTAGCAACATTCATGCAGGGGCTTAAAATAGATATTAATCCATTATTCAAGATCCAAAATAAAAGTGCACATATGGAATATGGGTTAACGTTTATTGAACGTTAAAAATGACTTTAAATAAGTTTTCTCTAAATTTTGGAAAATAGATTATGAAAAAATATTTAGTTTTTATTGGAATGCTTATTGTTCAGAATAATGTGGCATTAGTAGATATTACTCTTAAATATGTTAATGATAGCTTTGCAACCCGTTCAGTCAATGCAGTAATATTAACACATCTAGGAGCAGGTTTTTTTGCTGAATTTGGAAAAGTCATTAGTAGTCTTATTCATTATGAACTGGATGGTATAAGGTCAATGTACGTTGACTGGACTGACCAATTTTTTCCATTTAAAGATAAACCTTATGAAAATGGCTGGGATTTATATTTTGAACCTGTTATTATTGAAGAATCTATTGATCCAAGTGAGCCGGTTTATGAAGTAGGTAATTGTTCTGTGCATGAACTACACGACCAATTATGTGTAGCGCAATGGATACGTTATGATGATTACTTGCCTTACCGATTATTTGTTCATGAAAAAATCAATCAGCATATTCACATAAAAAAACACATTTCAGATGAAGTAGATTCATTTTATAAAAAATATATGCAAGATAATGTATGTATTGGTGTTCACGTGCGCTATGCAAAAGCTCATGTGAATGAAACGCCGAATGGGCATCCATCATTAGATACCTATTGCAAAGAAGTGAATGATCTATTAAAAAGGCATAGCGCAGATAAGGTTAAGATATTTTTAGCTTCTGATAGTCATGTGGTTATAAATCATTTTAAACGACTATATAAAGAAAAATTAATTTACATAGATACCTATCGAGCAACAGCTAAAGAAGATCCAGGGCTTATTTATGAAAATTCAAATTATTGGATTACTCATCCTGATCATTGGCATAAAGCTAAACCTGGTTATCAAGGAGGTCTTGGTGCGTTGATGGATTGCCTGCTTCTTGCAAAGTGTGATTATTTGATTCATATTACTAGCAATGTTTCTACATATGTATGTTTTTTTAATCCTTATATTAAATCTATTTATCTTCCTCGCAAGGTTCCCTTCAAGCATTGCCGATATCGAGGAGATAAAAGTATACGTAATAAGTTTCTTAATCCTATCTAAAAGAACAGGTACTTTTATATGCACTTTGCAAAATAGAAGATATATCAGAATGTTGCGGTTGCCACCCCAGAATGTTGTGTGCTTTATTTGCATTTGCAACCAGTATTGCTGGATCACCAGCGCGTTTGTCTGCCTGGATGATGCGTATATCTTTCTTACATATCTTTTTGACTTCAGAAATCATTTCTTGTACCGAAGTTCCTTTGCCGGTCCCTAAATTAAATATGTCAGACGGATTGCCTTGCTCAAGATAGTGTAGGGCTTGCAGGTGAGCATGTGCAATGTCCCACACGTGTAAAAAATCGCGAATACACGTACCATCTGGTGTAGCATGATCTGTGCCAAAAATATGGAATTGCTTATCTGTATATGCGGCTCGTAATAAAAGGGGAATCAAGTGCGTTTCCGGTTCATGCTGTTCATACAACCCGGATTCTGGCAATGCGCCTGCTGCATTAAAGTAGCGTAATGCTACTGAGCGAATTCCATAAGCAGATTCACAATCTTGCAAAATGTGTTCTATCATTAATTTGGTGTGTCCATATGGGCTAATAGGTTTTGTAGGATGATCTTCGGTAAGGGGTAACCATTGTGGTATGCCATATACGGCACAACTGGAAGAAAAAATGAATAAGTGACATCCATGTACTCGCATCACATCTAGTAAGCTAATAGTATTACTTATATTGTTGGAATAAAATTTAAGAGGGCTTTTGACTGATTCACCAACTTCTATGTTGCCTGCAAAGTGCATGACGGCGTGAATATTATATGTGGCAAATAGGTGGTTAAGTATGTCTTTATCACCACAATCACCATATATGAGTGTTGCCCATGGATGGTCGAATTTTTGATTGTGCAACAATAAATCAAGGATAATTACTTGGTAATTTTCCTGGGCAAGTAATAATGCCGTATGTGATCCAATGTAACCGGCACCACCGGTGACGAGAATGGTCTTTTTATGTTCTTGCGCAAAAACAGTTGTTGTGATGAAGAGTAAAAGTAATATTTTTTTCATATTTTTTATGGTTGGTGTTGCGCATAAATCTGCTCAAAAAAATGCAACAATGTATCAATTCTATTCAAGTACGTATGATTATCCCGTACAAAATCCATAAGCTCATATAATTCTTGCATGTCTAAGCTATCTAGTTTCTTTTTTGCATCATAAAATAGTTGATATGGATTTGCATTATATACTATTTTACCCTCAAAAAGTTCATATACTGTTTGTGAGTTAGTAATACCCATTTGTCCGTAACTAATATTTTTGAATATGCGGCAAGGAATATACCCCTGTTTGCATTGCCATTCACCTTGCAGGGCGGGTGCCATGTACGCTTGTTGAACTAATTTGATATTGTCTTCCATGCTGACTGATTTGCGAGATTCAAAGGTAATGTTGTTTTCTGAACATGCTTTTTTGAATTGATTAATTTGATCAATATTACCGAATGTACCAGCTCCTATAGTACCCACAAAATATGCAGATTTATTTTTATGCACCAGAGGTAAATCTTGTTTTATTGCATCAATCTCATGTGGTAATAAATCAGTTGCCCAAGGCATATATATTATTTTATTGGCTAGGTCTGCATGGAAGCATTTTGAGATTTCAGGATCGTTACGCTTAACGCAATCATGCGTATACACTTGCAAAATCATGCAACGACCAGATGCAAATAGTTGTTTGTATTTATCCGGTTTGCAATTATGAATAATGTATAAACAATCGTTGCGAATAGGAATGCCACGGTCTACTTGGCCTTCTGTGATAAATAAACTGTTACTCAAATCTATATGAGCGAGTGAATCAGTATGGTCAACCCAATGAGTTTCATATCCTAAATGTTTAAACGCACGAGAAAAAGCCCAATGAATATATGAGTGCGTATGTGTGTGTAATTTATGTCCCCAAATAATTACTTTGTCAAAAGGCAGAGCATAACGTGTTTGCGGTGTGGTATATATGCTGTTCCATGTGAGTATACTCATAATAGCAAGTAATAATTTCTTCATGAAAGTTCCTTTTTTTAGAAATTACGATTGATAAAACTTATACGTCATGTTAATAGTAAAATACTTATACCATAGGGTCTGTATTTATAAAAGAGGTAGAAGTATATTCATGAAGAACAAAAAATTTATCAGCATATTATTAATGTTTGTTGTAATAGTGCATAATCCTTTATTATCTCTAACAAAAAAACAAACACAGAGTACTGAAAAAAAAGAGAAAAAACCTAAGCGCAGTAGAATTAGAAAAGTACTCGGCGAGCAACGACGCATGGTAATTGTGACTCCCAGTTACAACAATGCTACTTGGTATCGTAGGAATATAGATTCAATATTCAAGCAAAAATATGATAATTATATACTCGTATACATAGATGATTGTTCAACTGATGGTACAGCAGATTTTGTTAAGCAATTGGTAGAAGAATACAATCAAGCTGAACGGGTGTACTTAGTTAGGAATGAATATAGACGTGGTGCATTAGCAAATATTTATTACGCAATTTATACATTTTGCAATGATGATGATATTGTAGTATTACTTGATGGCGATGATTGGTTCAAGCGAGACAGTGTATTAATTACTATAAATGAAGCATATAAAAATCCACACGTATGGCTTACCTATGGTCAGATGCAAGAATATCCTTCGCGATATGTTGGTTACTGCAAACCTTTGGATCAGGAAATAGTTCAACAAGCTGGATATCGTCAAGCACCATGGTGCACATCTCATTTGCGTACCTTTTATGCTTGGTTATTCAAGCAAATTAAGTATGATGATTTTTTGGACAGCAATGGAGACTTTTTACCAATGGCATGGGATATGGCACTTATGTTTCCTATGCTCGAAATGGTAGATGGTAAATATAAGTTTATAGAGGATGTGCTGTATGTATATAATATGTACAATAATTTGAATGACAATAAAGTTGATCCTGAACTACAACGTGATTGTGAGCAGTATATTCGGAACAAGCAACCATACAAACGGTTGAAAAATAAATCTATTTGATTCTTAATGAATAATTTATGATTAACACTAAAGGAAGTTTTCTTTATTGATTGTCATTTTTTATAGTATCAAAAACTTCTTGCCATTGTTTTATTACTTTTTTTTTGTGTTGCTGCCCGAGTCGTTTTAATTTTTCATGTACCATATTAAAATCAGTGGCATCAATTTTATTTTTTAAATCTTGCCAGGAATCAAAGTAGATAAAATATTCTTGATTATCAGAATTATACCATTCGGATAGATGTGCATAGGTATACATATAATTTTGGTCCGGCCACCACGCTTTCCCACTACGTAGTGCATTCAACATAAATGTTTTTGATGGAATAAAATATGGAAGTCCTAATTGTATGTTTTCAAATAATGCAAGATTAGACCAAGCATAAGGGAAATGGATAATTCCTTTGAATTCTTGTAAATCGGTAGGGCCATTATACATACCACGATAACATGAAATACCTAGCTTGCTACATTCTTGTACTATACGCATTGATTCATCATTACCACGTGGTGGTACAAAGAATGTTTCAGATTTATTTATATGTTCAGGAATTGATGATTGTTTTATTTCATTTCTGAACATGCCTGATGGTTGGATGACATCTGTACCAATATCGATACCTTTGTGTAAAGCAAAAAAATGTTCAAATGCATTATAAGAAATGAGATGGACATTTTTCTGTGTGGTTGCTTGTCTGAATAATTGATAATATGCTGGGTCAGGAAATGAACCTTGTGCAGAAGCTAAATCAGCATAATCAAAGCGATTACAGATCCAAATAATAAGTGGTTTTTTCCAATCATTTTGCAAAAATATGCGAGAAAGTGGGGCTGTATCAGATGTTATAATGACATCAAATTGTTCAAAATAATGGTGGTGTAACTGCCATATATCAGATGCGCGTTGATGAGTGATATTATAAACAGCATTGCCAGTTGTTTTGCCATCATAATTATTATTGCGTACCCAATCGTGTATGAAGACAGACTCTAAATCAAGCCCAAGCTCTTGAGCGATAAACTTAAATTCTCTGATACATCCTTGATGAAAGCTTACATGTAGTATTTTGGGTGATTGACTAGATGCATTGAGTATGTTGCTTATCACCATAATAAATAAAAAATAAAAATTATATAATTTCATACAGGGCCTTGTTTTCATTTTTTACGTAAAATAACTTGATATTCATCGGCAATTATTTCAAAACCATGCTCGAGTAGGTATGGAATAGAGTATTTATCTTTTCCTAAATCTGAAGTTTCCCCAAATTTTTTAGGAGTTTGATTACGCACATCATCAATCAAGATAATACCGTGAGGTGCAATTACGTTATGTTCTACGATTATTCTAGCTTCAGCAAGATGCAGTTGTGCAGATGGTTCAATTGGTGTCATATCACCGGTGTCCATATATAATAAATCGATACTTTCTGGCTTGGCATTCTTCAAAAAATCAAGTGATGATTGTACGTGGTAAACAATATTCTTGAAATCTTGGGTAATTATTTTACATCGATTAATATGTGCTTTTACCAAATCTACCGTATGAATGATAGTACCAAGGTGTTCAAGGCATTCTGCTGCCATACGAGTAAAACTTCCTGCACCCCAATCCCAGTTTTCTGGGTTATTGGGCGTCCAATAAATAGGGTTATCTTTATTACATCCCGGATGTCCACCGTGAGTAAAGCTACGTGTAGTTCCCAATTCTACAACACTCGTGCCATTATGTTTTTCAAAATATTCAAATGCTTTTTTAAATGTGTAATAGCGTGATTTTGGTTTTTCTTTAAAATGTGACCAATCTTGACCTTCATAAGTTCCTTGTTCCAGAAGTTGTTTATACGGCTTGAGTTTGGTGGTTATAGCTGAAAAAGAAATTATAGGTAATGTATATGATATAAGTAAGATTGCATAATATGCCGTTTTTCTCATGATATTCCTTTTTTAAGCTCGTATTGCATTATGATTCTTATCTAAAGCGAGTAATTTTTTTGGATAAGGTAGTTGCCAACTTTCTGGATAACAATAAGAAGGGTTTAATATTATAGTAGGTGGATTGTCGATATAAAAACGATTTAAATGACTTTCATCATGCCAAATAGCTATAATATTATGTTCAAGATCTTCCAGTATTTTTTGAGTAATTATTTGTGCCATCTGTAAAAATGAATCTTTGCTGCCACCATTAAATCCACCGGCTAAGTAATATCGACCTTCGCCTGGTTTAACATAGGCTCTAGATATTGAGCGTGTTTCATAGGTGCCACGTTTGCCAACAAAGCCTGGATGCTGTGTAGCTACCCGGTCACCTAAAATCTCGTCTCCCACGGTATTTACAAATAACATGTCTGCATCGGTTGCGAATAAATAATCCATATCTTTGTATGCGTCTGCATGTTCAGCGTACATTTTATAACGCATCATGGTGTCATAAGGCCAGCCAAGACGTTCTTGATGAATTTTAATAATGTCATTGCCGGCAGGCGGTGTTCCTTCGGTAAAGACAAAATAAGTTATGTTGTGATGTGGTAAAAAATGTTTACGCGCTGATTCAATCAGAGGTTGAACAAATTGTATATATTTACCGGTTGCTACAATAAGAAGCCCAATATTATATTGTTGAGTTGCATGTATATTAAGTGAGGAAGTAATACATAGGATTAATAGCCAACCAAATATCGTATCTATGTGTTTCATGGTATTCCTTATTCAAGTGTATCAAGTGCAGGGTACCGTTGATTACTACGAATATATAGATCAAGGTCACGTTGTAATCGTTTAGATACTTTGTGATCATTTAATGTATTTGCAGCGTTATATATGAGCAGTACTTGTGGAATAAATACAAAATGTCCATTGCGAGCCATTTCTATCATAGGGAACATAGCTGCGATATCTCCTGTCATCTGAAAAAATTTGCCTTCATACATTAAGTCTTCTTGTTTAATTTTTTTGAATAAGCCTGCTTTAAAGGTACGCAAATGTGATGGTATGTGAACATGATCTCTAAAACGATTGTGTTTAATGACTTCTTCAGGCATTGGCTGGCAAAAACCAATATGGCCACTTGGCCATTCTCTAAACTGTCCGTATGTAAGCCAAATGTGTGGGGACTCGGTATAAATTTTATTCAGAAACGTAAGCACATCGGCATGCACAAACCAATCGTCACCATCTACAATGACAACTACATCGCTATCAGTGCAATAGGTATGTATAGCATCATATTGATTTTTTAATGCATAATGTCGTTCAGTATTGCGAATCAAGGTTATTTGTTCTTCTTTCCCGAGCTCTTTTACAAGTTTTTCTACTGCATCTGCAGTGCCATCGCCTGAACAATCATCAATATAAATCAGATGAAAATTATCATAATTTTGTTTTAAAATAGACATGATATTGTTGGTACAGTAGTTTTTATTATTATAGCTTGCAGTGACGATTACAAAGCGCTGTACAGTAGCCTCAGAAGCGGCCAGTATGTTAATAAGAACAACAGAAAAAAATAACAGGAGTCGCTTCATTATATTTCCCTTTTTAAATGTATCTTAATGCGTCATCGATATATAGGTATCAATACGGGGATGCATATGTGGCATTGCATCATTATTTAATTTATTTTTTCGTATTTTTACCTTGCACAATGCCTCATATGCTTGTGCATAATTATGTGATCCTAATTCAGTTAATCCATACCACAAATCATGCCAGAACATAGGGTCACGGTATTCGGTCATAGAACTATAAAGATGTTTTATAAATTTTTTCTCATGCTCAGGTGCATGTATAATAGTTTGTTCACATGCGATAAGTTCAGCATCACTTACATTATATCCATCATATAATCGTGTTTTTGTACATGCTTGTACTGTTTCTGAAAATGATGGATTATATTTAGTCTGGTCATATGCGAGTAAAATATCACCTAGAAGCACAATATTGAAATTACCATTAATACGATATAATTGATCTCGTATCTCTTGGATTGTTGGATATGCCCAACAGCCGAGGTATTCTTCACCTGATATAGTGATGCCAAATCCACGCATATCATCAATTAGAATAATACAATTGTCTAAATGAGCTTCTTCTATAGCTTGTAATTCTTCTCGTATGGGAGTAATAGCTTTAGCTGCTGTTGGATCATCAAATGTCATTGCCGTACCATTGCCGCTGTAATGAGCATCAAGCCAAAACACAACAGTTCCGTGTAGTTGTGATGCCAGGCGAGTAATAGCATTAGCTGATTTATCGTTGAAGATTTGTATATGTTTATAAGATGCTAATTTTCTTTTTGCTGATTGGTATAACCGTTGGTCCAGTTCAACGGTGTATATTTCTTTAAAAAATGATGCAGCATTATGTGTTGTTGCACCAGAATAGGTACCTGTCTCAAAAAATATATTAGGCTGGAATACACGAACAATTTCATTAATAAATTGTTTGCTCAGAGCACCTTGTGATTTATAGTCAATAAACTCAAATGTTGTATGAGTAGTACAAAAAAATATGCATAACAGAAGTAATTTTTTCATGATCTATCCTTTTTATATTGATATAAATTCCTGTATACCATGAAAATCTAATATTAGAAAGAGCAGTATTTTATTTTATATGTTGTTGCATACGTTCAAATACTTGAATAATAGATTGTTTGGCGTGTGGAATATAAGGGAAGTATTGCAATAATTTTGATGCATCCAACTGACAATTTGAACGACCCGCTTTTAATATTTTTGCTTGGTCATCAAGGCTAAAGTTTTCATATACATGGCTGGGATCTATGTATTTTTTGTATAATTCCATAATCTCATTGTGTGATAAGGTGCCTGGATTTACGCAATTATATATGCCAGTAATTTTTTTTTCTGTCATTTCAATAATGATGGGGAGTAAGTCATGCAGTATTGATACTGTATTAGGAATATTGACCAGTTTTGGGTATTGGACAAGTTTTCCAATAAATCCACGTGGATTCAAGTCATCAGATATTGGCATGCGGATGCGCAAATGTAATACATAGGGGTATTGGATAACGAACTTTTCGAGCAGGACTTTAGTTAATGAATAAAAAGAACCAGTAAAGTTCGGTTCATCATATTCGGTAAACCCTATGCCACTACCTAGCGGATGAGTTTCATCGTACTGATAAATGCAACCGGTGGATATATTGGTGATATGGATATTTTTAATATGTGCAATATCTATCAGATTGAGCGTACCAATAATATTTACCCGCATAGTTTCTTCTTTATGGTCTTCGCACCAATCTACATTAGGGCGCCCAGTTATTCCTGCTGTGTTGATAATAAAGTCAGGCTTGGTTGATTCTATTTCTGCAATTATGTGTTCTCTATTTTCTAAGCGGGATGTAGCACATATAGGTGTGTGACCTTGTTGTTCTAATAATGTGACAAGTTGTTGACCTATCCAGCCAGTTTTACCACCGAATACCAAGAATGTTTTTGAATTGGCCGAAATGGAGTGTAGTATCAAAAAATTTAGTAATATTAATGTTTTATTTTTCATTTTTATAGGTTTCAATTTGTTGGTTAATATAGTTGTTTAGTAAATTATTTTTTTCTTGTAAATAAGTTGATGAATAACCAGGCCAATTAGAGCCACCAGCATAATAATGTATAAAGTACGTGTCTCCATGAAATTCAAATCCATATCTTCTATCTACGGCAGCAAGGAAATCAATGGTGTTTGTATCGTATCCTAAAGCTTGTAATTCGGTATTGCTCAAATTACACAGATTATCTTTTGATACAGCGGTGTATAAGTATAAGTTGATGGTTGGATTGTTTTTAAAATAATAATATGTATGAGCACCAACATCACATGCCAACCCATGAATATAACCGCCTTCAAAGCTTATAGTATCTTTATTTGGTAATGTACGCATATTCATAAAGGTAAGGCACGGAGACGTATAAATAACCTTTATATTTCCTTTGGTACGATCTTGATATCCACCAATAAAATTATATTCTTGCATATATTCAATTATATTTAATGGTTTTACAAGGAACATATCAGCATCAATCATTACGACAATGCCATCATGTTTATATCCTGCTACTTCTAGTGAATATTTAATGGCATCCATATGTCGATGACCAGGAGATGTTCTCCCATGAATATGTAGATGTTGTGGAACCCGAAAATGTTGAATGCTGAGATTATTACATGTTTGTTCTATCTGTTTGCGCATTGATTCGCTTGGTGCATCATTAAATACAATATATTCATAATCATTTTGTAAGAAGGCTTTAAATGTTTTTTTATGTAGTTCTATAAAGTCTGGTCTACTGTGAACATAAGTCATGATAAGTATTGGATGATCCGCTATTGCAGAAGAAAATGATATAAATAGAATGATAAATGTAAATATTTTGTACATATTACTTTCCTATGGTTGTACTATAGAGTTAATAAATTCATTAAATATTTGAGTTTTGTAATTTATAAAATTATTTGATGCGCTGCTATAATTTGTTCCTTCACGAAAGTGAAGAAAGTGATTATTGAGGTAAAATTCAAATGTATCTGGTTTTTTTAATAAAAAATCTATTTCTTTTTTATTGAATCCTAAATTTGTATAAAAAGCACTTTTTACGGCATTAGGAACATATTTTATATCATCTGCTTCTCTATTAATACCACGATCACCTAGAAAAAGTTGGTGACTATATAATACGTTGATATTTTCAACAACTAGAGTGGGATGTTCTATTAAATAGTAATACGTGAATCCACCGGAATCAGTTACCGATTCATTTACAATTCCACAATTGAAATTTAGTGATTTTTTATCTGGAAGGTTATTCATATTTAAAAAACATAAAACTGGACATAGACAAAATACGTTGTTAGGTGCTCTTTTTATAAAGGCTGCAATATCTTTTCCATGCATATAATTAGATATATGGAAGGGTCTAATTGGGAATATATCAGAATCAAGTACCAAAACTATTCCTTTATGATTAAAGCCCAATATATCAAGGGAATATTGAACACAATTAGCATGTCTAATATTGGGACGTTGCAAGGGATCATTTGGGTTTCTTGATAAATATGGACGAGTATGAATTTCCTGCGGAACACGTATACAGTGTATGCCTAAATTTATACAGGTGTTTTCAATTTTATGTGCCATTTTTTCTGTAGGTGCATCATTAAAGACGACGTATTCATAATCATCAGATAGAAATTCTTTGAATGTTGCATGCTGTATTTTTATAAAATCAGGACAGTTGTATTGGTGTGTTATAATAAGTACTTTGTCTGATGCATAAACAAATATAAAAAAAAAATTTATAAAAATATTAAAAATATACTTCTTTTTAATATTAATCATTTTATTAATTCCTTTTTTTTAATGAATTTTAGATGATTTTTTAGCTCATATGTTTTGTTTTTTTAATATCGTTAAACCATTACAAAATGGATAATGTATTATTTGCCAGCAATATTCATTTTTTATACAAGTAGTGTTGAGATATTTGCTTTCATCAAATGATAAAGACAGGAATTCTTTTATTGCTTGTGTTACTCCTTTTGTATTTCCAACAGCAAATCCTGAAGTGCCATTTAATCGAATATAGGTAGTGCCATTATTTAAAGGCGTAACATTTGAATCATGAAATATAATTAATCCACCGTTGTTTAGCATAGTATCAAATAGTTTTATTTCTGCTAGTGTATGTTCGTATAAATGAGATGTATCGATAAACACCATGTCTATTTTTGAATCTTTAAATGTACTATTCTCATAATAATTACCAAAATCTAAATCATTCATACATAAAAATAAGCTATTGGGGATATTGCTATATGCAGCAGCGCAGTCAGGCGTTATGTCTATTCCAATAATATTTGCGTGAGTATGTTGAATAATTTCTCGAAATGCTTGTGTGGATTCACCTCCACGCACTCCGCATTCTACAATTATTTTGGGGTTTTTTTCTATTCCAATACAGAATAATGTTGGTAAGTGGCTAGATATATCGGTGTCCTTTTGGTTACTGTAAATTAAAAGTTCCTTATATTTATTGAGAGTAGAAATGGGTAAAATACAAGGTAAAACTACCGGATCTATAAATTCATAATTATTGGGGTAATAAAGATAATTATATATTTTTGATCGATATTTATTGATATTTTCCTGACTATAATCCCAAACAGCAATGGCATTTGAAAGTTTTTTTAAATATTCATTGTTTAGACTGTTACTACTTAAGTCTAAAGTTTGATAGCATATATAATATTTTGGGAGCATTGATTCATGTATTTTGAAAAGATCAAAAATTATATAGAGATTTTCACTATCATTTTGTTTTATTGAATTAACTGATTCATATTTAATGTTTAATGCGTCTAAAGCTAGTGTGACATTGGATTTTAAGTGGCTATTATTTGAATATAAATAAATTTTTTGTTCATACGGTTGAACGTTGCAAATTAAATTTAACATTAATATGAATATTATTTTTTTCATTTTTTACCTTTTTTATAAAATTAGTTATTAATTACCAATGTCTCATTTCGGATATATTTCCCCATCCAAAAACTCGTCCATTAACGTGAATAGTATCTATATACATAACTCTTTTTTGTTCAAGAGAATAGATATAATTTGCTATTATGCGTTCTATATTAATCATTTTATGTTCCATGGTTGTTAGGTTTATATTATTAATCATATTTTCAAAATGTTTATATCGTAGGGCATAGCAGGCACCAAATACTTGGCCATATGAATCTAGCTTGATGAAAGCATCAGTATCAGGATTATTTTTAATAAGTTGTATTAAATAATCAGAAGAAAAATAGTACCGCCCGGTTAATTTAATGATGATATCATTTTCATTAAACTTAAATTGTTTAAGAGCTTTTTGTATAGATCGAACTTCATTTACCCCTTTATTATGCAGTTGCGAGTTATTAACTTGTGAATAACATACGGTGTTACTATATTGGTCAAAAAAAGTATCACCTATTTTGCATGCTTCTACAATATAGGGTGTGTAGCCGTATGATGCGAGGATATTGAGAGAGTAAATATATTCTTTTTTACGAAGCTCATATGTATGATCTAATAATGCTGCAGTATATAAGATACGTATTGTAGGTGTTATTGAGTTAAATATGGCTACTGAAAAAATAAATATAAAAAGTAGTTTATTCATTATTTATTCTCTAAGTTGATTTAATAATATCAAGCAAAACTTGAGCCGAAATTGTCGTGGTCATATTATCAAGTACCCATGTACGAGGGGAATAATCATTCAATTTCTCAGGTATGGTTTTTAAAAGTTCTTCAAATTCATATAATTCTTTCCAATCATGGCCTGTTACAGGGGTAAGATAAGGACATGAGGAGACGGGGTTATATTGTTTGCCATGTGCAAAAAGTTCTTTTGGATTCCAGGCAAGCGTAGGTACATTCATTGCCCAAGCTTCTGCTAATGCCATACCTTGTGATTCTGATCTACTGAGGAAAATAGCAAAAGCGCTTTCAGATAAAATTTGTTTATATTGTGCATGGTTATATTGACCATAAGTAATACGTATTGGATCCCAACCATATTTTTTTAATAAATTCTCAACATTTTCACATAATTGTTGAGTTGAAGATTTCCAGTACACAAGTACTTTATTTGAATCAATTTTTTCAGATGGTGGTTGCCATGTATTGCTATTAATACCTGCGTACCATACTTTTATACGCCCGTTTAGGCGGGGATCATCTTGTTGCAAATGTATAATAGGCCATTCAGATGGCTGGATGTTCATGTCTATTTCTGGAGATACAATAATGTGATCATGATCAAAAGAGCGAAGAATTAAATTAGGCCCTGCAATTAAGCGCTGGATGTGTTTTTTTTGTTTCCAATTAATAGCTTGACGCAGTTTATTGATATCTGATAATACAACAACGACATCACCAACTAATTGTATATTTTGTGGATTGTGGTTGAAATTGATATTTAGTTTTTGTAACCCATCTAATAAACTAGATAATACAGAACCAGGTCCATCTTTGGAGTAAGGATTACTTAAAATTGTTATTTTGTTAAATGAGTATGCGTTAAGATTCAAATTATCTAAAAGTAATATTGAAACAAGAACAATAAATAAATTATATTTAATTAGTTGTTTTAGCATGATTATTCACTTTCAGTAATATGTTGTAAATATAGATAGTAATGCGGATTTATCCGTGCCTCATCTAATCCTAAATATATTGCTTTTTTAAAATTTTTTTCCGCTTCTTCTAGCTGATGCTGATACAATAATGTGAGGCCATTCCAGAATCTGTAATGTTTTCCAACTTCATGGTAATGTTCAGTGACTTCAAAGATTTTGTAGAGATTTTGTATGATACTTTGTTCTATTCCAGTGGTAGTTCCAATTATTATTTCTGCTTTAAGTATGTCTTGTGTATTAAAAGGTAAATCATCAGCCAATCTGCTTATTGTGCATGCTTCAACAAGAGGAGAAAAGCAAAAATTCTCATCGTTTGTATAAGCAATGGCTATATCACCATAAACTTTGAATTGATAATCGGGATTAATATTCATTATTGCTTCATATAAGGTAAGTATGGATGGGTATCCTTTATGTGATACATTATTTGAAATATCCTTCAGATGATCAAAAAATCTAATATCATCAACTAGAATGATAGCATTAGTAATGCCAGCTTCTTTGATTGCCTGTAGTTCATTTAATATAGGCGTGCATGTTCCTTCAAAGGCCGTTCCTGGCCCTGAATAATGGCCATCGAGCCAAAATAAAATTTTACCATGAATATTGGGAAGAATTTGTTGCAAAACTTGAGAAGAATTGCCGAAATGGATTTGTATATTCTTTGTATACTCAAACCTTTTTTTTGCTTTTATGTATAGCTTTTGATCTAATTCTATAGAGTGTACATTTTTAAAAAACCTAGCTGCTTTAGCAGTGGTATTTCCCAAGAACGTGCCACTTTCAATAAATACGTCAGCTTGGGTAATATTAGCAAGTATATCTAAAAAAGAGCTTTGCAGTGAGTAATCTCTATCTTTTGTGTTTCGTAGAGGAATAATATATTGATCGGCTATTAAGTTTGTAAAAAAACATAGTGCTAATATGGTTATTTTTTTCATAAATACTTTCCTTTTTTATTAAGAAACATATGGATGACTAATTGTGTAAAATATCATCAAGAAATTCATTGAATATTTTCATCTTATTATGATGATATTTTTGTGAAAGATTATTGTAATTAGTGCCTGCTCGATAATGTAAGAAATGATTGTCCAAAAATAATTCAAACGTATCAGGTTTTTTAAGAAAAAAATTGATTTCCTGGGAGCTAAATCCTTGTTCTTGTAAAAAAATAGTTTTTTCTTGATCAGAATAATCAGTATTTATTTTTTTCCCTACAATATTGTGGGGGCAAAAAACTTGAAAACTCCAGGTAATATTAATGTGCTTTAACTGCAATTGTGGGTGCTGGTTTAAATAGAACCAAGTCCAACCACCTGAATCGACGGCTAATTCACCTATTTTGCCACAATTAAAATTAAGAGATTTTTTATCGGGAAGTTTATTCATATGCAAAAAGCATATAGCAGGACATATATATTGGACATTATTACTTCTCAAATATTCTCTTTTAAAGTGAGTAGCTATGTCTGTATTATGCATATAAGTAGCAATACTAAATGGCCGAATAAGAAACATATCAGAGTCAATTATAAATACTATCCCATCATGCTCAAATCCAAGATGATCCATTGAATATTGAACACAGTTAGCATGTCGGGCATTTGTGCCTTGTAGTGGATCTTCTGGTTGCCGTGGTAAATAAGGGCGTGTGTGAATGTCTTGCGGAATTCGAATACAGCGTATGTTTAGTGTGTTGCAGGTACCTTCAATACTATCTGCCATACCCTGTGTATGTGCGTCATTAAATACTACATACTCATAATCATCAGATAAAAATTTCTTAAATGTTTTATGTTGTATTTCTATAAAATCAGGACGATTATATTGATGGGTAATAATAAGAATTTTTTCTGTAGCATAGTTTGTACTAATGGGTAATAACAGTATTACAAACAAAATTTTTCTGACCAAGATGACTCCTTTTTTTATGATACATGAACCAACTATAACAAAAAAAATTATATAAAAAAGTGGGGTTTACGAAATAACTACGTTTGCTATAGTTGCTTACATTAGTTTTTACGTATTTATATTAAAAGGTAGTAGTATGCAAAATAAGAACATTATTTTTTCTTTGATAGTGTCGTTAATGTCTGTTTTTACCATTAAATCTGATAATACTCAGTTAGATATCCTTTATCGCAACAGAAAGTATGTTGGTATTTTTATTCCATCAGACCCTGTTATTAGAAACATAAGGTATGGCAATTGGGGAAGTCGCCCCTATGAATATGCGTGGGTAAGTTGCATAGTTCCGGTTAAAGGTAAAAAAGTTATAGATTTAGGCGTTGGATTACCATCGCAATACAATTGGTATCACTATGTAGTTAACAACTTACAACCGGCATTTTATGCAGGCATAGATTTTGATGGTAGGATGCGCAAGGAGTTGATTGTTCAAGATAATTTTGAAATTATGTACATGAATATGGCTCAGCTCGAATACCCTGATAAATATTTTGATGTTGCATATTGTATTAGTACGTTTGAACATATTCCATATGATATTTTTATGAAATCAATTCAAGAGGCACATAGAGTTCTGAAAGATGATGGTTTGTTAGTTATTACATTGGATGAAGAATGGGATAAGAATGAACCAATAACCTATAGTAATGGCTGGAATACTTTGGAACAAAGCCTTATGCAAAATGGGTTGTTCAAAAGAATAAAGCGGTCATTCGGTCTGCCGGAATTTCTTAGTTTAATTCAGGATTATTTTACTTTATATCAGGATGATGCAGTAATTGTAGGTGATGTTATTAGATCAAATCAAGATAACTTTGTGTATTATGAAAGACGTAATAGAGACGCCAAAGTTCTTAATAGTGGTATAAAAATTAATAGTTGTGTAAGTTATGCATTATTAAAGAAAAAAAAGTAAGCTTCTTATTTATAATAAACCAAGTTTTTCGAATAAGTCTTTAACTTGTTCTTTGGTAATAACTGCTTGATCGGAGCTATACACATCTTGTTCAAATTTTGTGCTAAATAATGTGCCATATTGCATGTATATAGGTTCTTGGTTATAAAATATTTGCTGTGTAGAAGGAATAATTACAAAATAATCTTTGAATTCATATGCACGTAACATTTCAGTATGATTAACCATTGCTTCATGTAATTTTTCACCAGGTCTAATACCGGTTATGGTAACGTTGTTATCAGCACTAAATTTTTCTTTAAGAATTTCAATAAGATCGGTTATTTTGAATGCCGGTAGTTGTTTTACAAATATTTCTCCACCAATACCATAGCGCAATGCATCAAAAATAAGTTCAACTGCTTCTTGTTTATCTATAATAAATCGAGTCATTCTGTTATCGGTTAGTGGAATATCTTGCCCCATTTTTATTTTTTCGGTAAAAATAGGAATTACTGATCCAGTACTTTCGAGTACATTACCGTAGCGCACAACTAAGCATCTTGTTTTAATGGTACTTTGATCATAATTGGTAAATATTTTTTCACTAATGAACTTGCATGCACCATAGGTATTGATTGGCAAACAAGCTTTGTCTGTGGATACAAATAGTACCGTGTTTACATTATTAGCCACGCAAGCATCAAATATATGCTGTGATCCAATGATGTTAGTCTGTATACATTCACAGACGTTAGTTTCTAGGATGTCAATGCGTTTAAGCGCTGCTGCATGCAGCACAATATCTATACCCTTAGTTACTCTGAGTAATGATTCATAATTTCTGATATCGCCAATTACATACTGTATCTTGGGATTATTATTAAATATTTTTGAGCAATTGAAATGTTTAACTTCGTCTCTGCTGAATATCACTATGCGATGAGGATTATATTTGAGAATTTCTGTGGTCAGAGCACGCCCTAGATAACCTGTGCCTCCGGTGATCAGTATGTTTTTATTCTCAAATAACTCTAAATTATTTTGGGTGGTTTGTGATATATTGTGAAAAAATAGACAGAACAAAAGATATGATAGGATTTTATACTTCATAATATTACTCATTTTTATTGTTTAAAAGTGATCATAAATTGTAAACATACATAATTTAGTATTGTTTGCAACTTATGATCATTGTTGTTATTAGTACAAAATGACGTATTCCTAAGTATTACTGATGATGGTTTCTATCAAAATGATTAATCTTGTAAAATATTATCAAGAAACTCATTGAATATTTTTAACTTATGATGGTGAAAATTTTGGGATAAATTATTGTAGTTTGTGCCTGCACGATAATGTAAGAAGTGTTTATCAAAGTAGATTTCAAAGGTATCTGGTTGCTGGAGAAAAAAATTAATTTCTTTATCATTAAATCCTAATTGTTTATAAGTGTTTATCTTGATTTCTCTAGGGGTAGAATTATCTACAGGTTTACTTTCAATGTTATGTGAACAAAACAAATTGTAGCTCCAAATAGAATCAAAATATTCTATTTGGATATTAGGATGATTTTTCAGATAATAATAAGTCCAGCCGCCTGAATCTACAATGGCACCGTTTGCCATACCACAATTGAAATTTAATGAATTTTTGTCTGGCAATGTACTCATATTGAAAAAAGATAATGCTGGACACAAATAAATTACATCATTAATGCTTCCTTTTACCAGTGAGGCGATGTCTTTATCTTGCATGTATGCAGTGATGTGTAATGGTCGAATGAGAAACATATCAGAGTCAATAATTACCACTATGCCATTGTGGTCAAATCCGAGTATATCCATTGAGTATTGAATGCAATTAGCATGTCTAATATTAGGGCGATGTAGTGGATCTCTAGGTTCTCGCGGTAGATAGGGGCGAGTATGTATTTCTTGGGGGACTCGTATGCATCTAATATTGCAACTGATACATGCGTTGGTAATTTGAGCTGCCATATTTTCATTATTAGCATCATTAAATACTACAAATTCATACTCATCTTCTAAAAAATGTTGAAATGTTTTGTGTTGTATTCCTATGAGGTCTGGACGATTAAATTGGTGTGTAATAATAAGAACTTTATCTGAGGCTATTACTGCTGTATGTATGAATAAGTAAATCAATACATTTATTATTTTTTTCATAATAATTTCCTATAAATCAATATTGTTATTCTTTAACAGCATAACTTACGCGTGTATCGGTAATCCGATAAATTTTATATTCAGTATTGTCTAAGACATCTATGATAGCTTGTAGCACTTCCGGGATATCAGTATCATGATATACAATTAATATTGCTTCTGATTGAAGTGCTTGTTCTGTTTCATGTTTTACATGTATATAATCATGGGCTCCATCAAGAAACCATGCATCTATAGGGAAATGCTGTTTGTAATTATATGTAAGGCTTTCGCCAAAAACTTGTTGATAGCGTCCTTTACACATACGACCAATATCAGATGGCTTTAAGTTAAATGGAGGAGTATGCGGTGGAAGATCAAGGCTAATAATTGTACAAGTTGGGCAAGCATTGGCCATAATGAGCGTTCCATATCCTTGACAAGTACCAACCTCAAATAATTTTTTAGGTTGATATTTTTTTATCAAACAATGCAATACTAAGAAATCAGTTTCAAAGTCAGGTTCATTTCTAATAATAGCATCATGAGCAAGCTCGCGTGTAATGAGTGCATCGCTGGTAATGTACTCAAGTGGTTTGCCTATAATAAAACAATTGATTATTCCTAAAAATATTCCCAGTATGAAGGTACGTGTCATTACCATATTTTCCCCTATTTTTTAATAGATAGTATACTTTTTTAAAAATAATATATTTGAAAATTATAGAGCAAGAATAAAGAGGAAATGGACATTAAATTATAAAAATACTGAATATATAAAAGATCGAATTAGTTTATTTCTTCACAAACAATGCATTACCAAAGAACCATTGGTGCTCATCAATAAAATCTTTTCCAATCAAAGTGAATCCTTCTTGTTCAAGCCATAATTTTACTATTGCATACGTTGGTTGCCTTTCATATGCCTCAATAAATCCAACTTCGGTGTGAATTATAGATACTGTTTTGAGTATGTGTGGTGCTGCTTGCATGGCTGGCAATTCATGTCCTTGCATGTCGAGCCAAAGCATATCCACATGATCGATGTTGTATTGTTGTGCCCAACTATCGAGCGTGATGGTATGTACTTCTATGGTGTATGGAAATTGTATAGGTGAATGCTTGAGACGTTCTTTTGGTTTTTGCAAAGAGCCAGCTTGCGAAGGTCTACCGGGTTTGTCAGGTTTTTCTGCAATATAAAAGGTGGCAGTACCATTTGTTGTGCTGAGTGCAAGATTATAACAATGTACGTTTGGAAAGTTTTTAGTGCGTTCAACTAATTGTGCAAAAAGTTCAGGTACCGGCTCGAATGCATGTATGGTTGCATGTGGCCAGCGAGTTGCCATGGTTACTGTTTCTTGTCCGGTGAATGCACCTGCTTCTATAATGATCGGGTGCTCCGGTAAGTAGGGATCTATATGATCAAATACTTGATGCGGTTTAAAAATAATCATTTCTTGTCACTATACGGTATTTACGTTATAAGTACATGTGCATGTCTAGCATAACATGAAGGAGAGGGTATGCAAAAACAAACATCTGATGTACTACCTCAAAATTCTCAACCGCCGATACAACCGCAAGAGAATATTAATGGACAGAGTTTTTCGTATTGGCTCAACAAAAATAAATATTACCATTCATTAGTTCAATCATTTTATAAATTTATAGTTCCTCATGATACATCGGTGCTCCATATTAATTGTAAAAATGGCTATCTGATTGATGCGATTAAACCGATGCATGCAATTGGTCTTGATGTAGATCCACAGTGCATTGCATACGCAAGAAAAAACTATCCGCGTTATCAATTTGTGCAGGGTACATTGGATGCCTTAGATAGCACGCAAACATTTGATTATATTCTGTTATCCTTTGTTACCATGGAATGCGATGATGTGCAGGCATTGCTAGAAAACGTGCAGCACCATGCACATGCACACACACGTATTGTAGTCGAAACATATTCCTATGTGTGGGAGCCAATCTTGCGTATCGCACAAAAATTAGGATTACGACGGCAGACCAAGTTTAAGAATTGGTTAGCATCTGCCGACTTGAACAATATACTGCATCTTGCGGGATTTGATGTAGTAACTACCGGATCGTATATGTTGTTACCCATGTATATACCTGTTGTTTCATGGTTTATTAATGCATGGATTGCGCCGTTACCAGTAATACGCAACCTATGTTTGCACAAGTGGGTGGTGGCACGCCCTATGCCGCGTGTGCACAAGAAAAATGCTACGGTATCGGTTGTTATTACCTGCCGCAATGAAGCAGGTAATATTGAACGTGTAGTCAAAGAATGCCCACGCCTAGGGTCACATACAGAATTGATTTTTGTTGAAGGCGGTTCTAAAGATAATACGCTAGAAGAAATTCAACGTGTAGCACATGCATACAAAGATACGCATGACATTAAATGGTTTGTACAAGGTGGCAAAGGTAAAGGTGATGCAGTGCGTAAAGGGTTTGCACATGCAACGGGTGACATATTAATGATTTTAGATGGTGATTTGACCATGCCCGCTGAACAGTTACCGAAGTTTTTTGACGCGCTTGTGAGTGGTAAAGGAGAATTTATTAACGGGTCGCGCTTGGTGTATAGTATGGAACCAGGTGCCATGCGGTTTTTGAATATGCTTGCAAACTTTTTCTTTGGCGTGTTGTTTTCTTGGACGCTTGGGCAACGAATAAAAGATACGTTGTGTGGTACCAAAGTTCTGTGGCGCAAAGATTATGAACGCATTGCGGCAAACCGTCATTATTTTGGTTTAATTGATCCTTTTGGTGATTTTGATTTGCTTTTTGGCGCGGCAAAACGTACCTTAAAGATAGTTGACTTACCGGTGCCATATAAAAGTCGCACGTATGGGCAAACCAATATTAGAAGATTTTGGCATGGGTTTATTTTATTGGGGATGAGTTCTATTGCATTACGCAAATTTAAATTTCGATAACGTATGAAACTAAGTATTATTATTCCTGCATATAATGAAGAACGTCGTATTAGACGTACATTGCAAGCGTACCATCAATTTTTTACTGAGGTAAAACGGCGTGGTGATTTTGATTTTGAATTAGTTGTTGTACTCAATGGATGTAAAGACAACACGCTAGGCATTGTACAAGAAGTTGCTAGTTCCATGGATAATTTATATATCATTGATACATGTGATGCGGGCAAAGGACTTGCGATTAAGCTTGGTTTTGCAGATGCATTAACGCGTGATAGTGATGTGATTGGTTTTGTAGATGCTGATATGGCAACTGCACCAGAGGCATTTGATGATTTGGTAATTAACCTTGATGCATGTGATGGTGTGATTGCAAGTCGTTATATGTCAAATTCGGTGGTATATCCACCACGCCCATGGATTAAGCGGTGGGGAAGTCGATTAATTTATGAATCATTAGTCTGGTTATTATTTGGATTGCAGTATGATGATTTACAATGTGGCGCAAAAGTGTTCAAGCGGCATACGCTTCAACAAATAGTACCTGGATTAAGAATTCGCCAATGGGCGTTTGATGTTGAATTATTATGTTTATGCAAACGAAATGGATTTGTAATCAAGGAGCACCCGACAGTTTGGCATGATCAAACGGGAAGCAAACTTACCTTGCGTTCAGGGTTTTATATGTTAGGGTCAATTGTGAAGT
This sequence comes from Candidatus Dependentiae bacterium, assembly GCA_035445995.1. Taxonomy (NCBI): domain Bacteria; species Candidatus Babelota bacterium. The sequence goes on from DAOMRS010000001.1 coordinate 977,823, forward strand.
TACGGTTACGGTATTCACCATTGAGATTTTTATTTAAACAATAATGGATTTTATACATCGTTATTCAGATTCCATTAATAATTCTCGTGTTGTAATTATTGGCCCCTATCCGCCGCCGCTTGGAGGGATTTCTGTTCATATTGAACGGGTGATGCATAAACTCCAACAGCAAAATAATCAGGTGTTTCATTTTTATAATGATCGATTATATAAATTTAGATGGCTAAGGTTTTTACCATTTAAATTAGTTACCTACTTGTTGTATTTTCTCTATTTTTTTTTCTGGTTGTTGTACAAATACCCAGCGTATGTTGTGTACCACACCATGTATTCAAAGCTAGCGTTGGTAGAATTGGGGATTATTAATTGTGTGCAATTGATATATGGATTTAAAGTAATTGTTGTTGATCATAATGCGCGTCACATATATACGCGAGGTAGGATTTGGAAATATATATTTAACTACTATGCTCAATTGGTACATGTAATACCCATTGGTGATGTTACGTATAAAATATATAAAGCAGGCGGTATACAGCTACATGATTATTCGATAGAAAGTCCTTTTTTACCACCAAATGTTCACGCAGAAAAATCTATTTTGGCAACATATCCGCAAGAATTGGTTTCGTTTTTGCAACAATATACTCCGATTATTGGTATGAATGCATCTCGTATTGTATTATGGCAACATAAAGATTTATATGGTATTGACCAGGCAATTGAGATGCTCAACATTATGCGCAATACATATCCGCAAATTGGTATGGTAATTGCAATAGCTCAAATAGGCGATGAATATCATTTTCATAAAATTCTGAAACAAATACAGATGTATGATTTGATTGATCATATATTTATACTTTCAGGAAATCGAGAATTATGGCCACTATTAAAAATGGTAGATGTGTTTGTCCGTCCGACATGTGCAGATACGTTTGGTATAAGTGTAGCTGAATCATTATGGTTAGGTACTCCTGCAATAGCAAGCAATGTATGCACGCGGCCGGAAGGCACCATATTATATCAACAAGGTGATGTAGATGACTTGGTTCAAAAAATAGATATGGCTTTGAAGGAGAAGGGGTATGGCGCAATTGACCAACAGCGTGATCATATGCACACGCAACAGACTGGATGATATACAAAAATTTTTATATTCCTTGCAAAAACAGACACAGCTACCAACAGAGCTTGTTATTGTAGATAGTAGTGATATACCGTTGCAATATAACCAAAATTTCCAAAAAATTTTTGCATCTCATGTTTTTCCTACAACTCAACTTACGTATGTACATACTACGCCAGGATTACCATACCAACGCAATATTGGTGTGCAATATGCGGTTGGTGATGTGCTTTACTTTTTTGATGATGATGTAGAGTTGCAGCCGAACTATCTTGCTGCCATGCAACAAGTGTTTTCTGAGCAACCGATTTATAGTGGCGGTATGGGAACGGTGCAGAATATTCCGCCTCGTGCACAATTATGGTGTAGAGTAATACGTAGAATTTTTTTGTTGGGTCGTGTGCATGCAACAGGTAGTTTTACCTGGTCCGGCATGCCTACGCATGCGTATGGTACACATGCCATGCGAGAGGTAGAAGTACTAGGTGGATGTTGTATGGCGTATCGTGCATCAGTATTTAAAACACAACAATTTGATGAACAACTGAGTGGTTATGCATATATGGAGGATTGTGATTTTTCTCGTCGGGTTTCATTGACGAGCAAATTGTTTTTCAATCCGGCTGCGCAGTTATACCATTACAATAGTCCGATCAGTCGTGATAAGGTAATAACTAATCGTGCGATGTTTATACACAATTATAGTTATTTATTCTTTAAGAATTTTTATCCATATAATCGATTAAAAATTATTTGTTACTGGTGGAGTGTGTTGGGATTGTTTGTAGAGGCATTATTGTATCGACGCTTGGATTATGTACAAGGGTATTGGCAGGGATTGCGAAAATATTATTTTTATTAATTTTTTTTACCATAAATTGTATAAAAAGGAGCAAGCCGTAAAGCTAATGTGGTTGGTGCAAATGTGATACATGCATTGAATAGATTACATACATATTTTTTGATGGTACGTGATTGATGACCATAATAACCACACAGTACCTGGGCATTTAATCCTTGTTTATATAAAATATTTTTCAGGTGGTAAGGATCGAGTAAATGTTCTGACCAGTTGCCTGTATGCGGATCACATGTGTCGGAGGTAATTGGAATTGCAGGTAAAAGCTTATTTTTTTTATATGTATCTATTGTGGTATAAATATCATTTTTAATTTTGCCTCGTGTAGCTTGTGCTAGATGATTTAGTTCAGCGTCTGATAGAGCGGGTGCATACTCTTTAATAATATTTCTACGAACAGACAGAAATCCTTCCAGGCAATCACGTTGCTTGTGACCAGATGTAGTTTGTCTAGTTTGATATTCGTGTTCATGATGATGCTTGATTAATTTATTTTTAATCCGGGGATTTAAGGTGTTTGCTCCTGATGACATGAATAGTGTGAAGTTTTTTGCTTTGGATAGTGATGATAATTTTTTCAAAAATACATCAATGTCATATACATGCTCAATTACATCATATGAGCCAACTGCGTGACATGCGATGTTGTTATTTTTTAGATAATTAATAACGTCATCGATATCACCTGGTATATAATGATTGGCTGTCAGCCCTAAATGTGTTGCAATATTTTGCGCATCTTGTACTGAAATATTATAAATATCATTATAGAGTACTGATTTAACACCGGCTTCTCGAGCTAATAATGACAAAATACCAATGCCGCCCCCATATTCTAAAAAAGTAATTTCATTAATTGGTAGCTGGGTAGACTGTATACATGATCCTAGAATGTATACATATTTTTGTAATGTGCTTGTGAGATTATTCAAATGATCATGTGCCAGATATTGTGCGTTGTATTGTGAAATAGCCAGTTCTGCAATTTTTAATTGATTTAATTTTTTACCAAGTCTATCTGCGGCATTGTTCAATTGATTTGAAATATGTTTGTTAAATAGTGGTTTATATGTTTGATACATGAACTTCATTACTAATACCTGTTTCTTTTTTATGTGCTTAGTATTGTGCTATACCAAAGCGTGATTATAAAATACATCACATAAGAAATCAATGTTGCACTCGTGCATCCATAAATGCCCCAGCATGGTATAAAAAAATAATTAAGTATTAGATTGAGAATAGCCGGTATAGCGAGTGCGAGTGCTAAAAAATATGTTTTTTTATAAAACTGAATTACGCTTGATGCAAAATAGCTGCCCAACAAAAATACATAACCAAGTAAGATGATCCAAATGTAGGCAATTGCATCATGGTACGTAGCAGGTAAAAACCATTGTAATAATGGTGTGCCAATCAAATAACCAACACCTATAAGCGTACTTACTACGAGCATTGATACATACATGATGCGATTATTGTGCATTGCAATGGGTGTAATATTTTCTTTATGGTGTACAAACTGGCGTAAAATATAAGGTAAGTATGCGCTGGACCACGGGTACAAAATAAATACTTGGAACAATTGACCAAACATGTCTGCAATACCATAAATACCAACATCATGGAGCGTTGCATAGCGTGCGAGCAGCCATTTATCACCTGATGATAAAATCCATGAACATAAAATACCGGGTAAAAAGGGCAAGCCATAGCCAAGATAGTACCCGGCTTTTTGCATACTTTTCTTGATAATTATATGTAGATTGTAGTTGTGTTTAAAAAATAAAAATCCTGCTGTACAACAAGCCACTGAAGTTCCTACGCATTGTGCACCAATAATACCCGTAACTCCACTTTGTAAAAAAAGTAAAAAAAGAAGAGTGAATGAGCCATTGGTGAGTGCAATAATAAGTTGTAGCAGGGTGAGCATGCTTGATTGTTGTTCATAGCGTAGGATTTGGTTGAATAATTCGCTGAAGAAAAATAAAAATGCACTCAGTAGTCCGAGTGCAAGTAGCGTGCCGTGTATAACCGTATTGAATACGTATGGAGACCATACATTACGATAATAATACAAAAATATAAACAAGGGGAGTGCTGCACACACATAAATAATAATAATATCACTCACTATACGTTTGCGACCGGTGGTGTCATGATGAAAATATTCAATGAAAAGAACTTGGCGCAATCCAAGGCCAGCGAATGATGCAAGAATACCTATAAAGGAATTGAGTAACGAAAGCGTACCATACTCTGTCGGAGAAATAGTCCGTAAAATAAGTGGCGCCAAAACAAACGTAATACCGCGTACTGCGATGGCGCCACTGGTATAAAGAAAAAAATCTTTGATAACTATTTTTATATCAGCCATAGACCGGATATTGTTTACACAATGCGGTTACTTGTTTACCAATTGCGGCAAGTTTGCTCTCATCCGTGTGATGCATAACAACTTCATTAATCAGGTGTGCAATCTGTTGTGCTTCTTTTTCTTGCATGCCACGCGTGGTGATTGCCGGAGTACCCAAGCGTATACCACTGGTGATCCATGGTTTTTCTGGATCGAATGGAATGCCACTTCTACTCACGGTAATGTTTGCTTTTTCGAGTGCAAGCTCTGCCGCACGGCCGGTAATGCTTTTGCTGCGTAAATCAACAATAAATAAATGGTTATCAGTGCCACCGGCAACAATACGGTAGCCAAGTTCTTGTAAGGTGTGTGACATAGCTTGAGCATTTTTTATTACGTGTTGTTGATAGATTTTGAAGTCTGGCTGTAGGGCTTCACCAAAAGCTGCTGCTTTTGCTGCAATTACATGCATAAACGGACCGCCTTGCGTGCCCGGCATAATGGCACGGTCAAGCGCCTGTGCATGTTCTGCGGCGCACATAACCAGACCACCGCGTGGACCACGTAATGTTTTGTGTGTGGTGCTGCTAGTAAAATCGGCATGGCCTATGGGAGTTGGGTGTAGACCCACTGCAACTAATCCCGCTATATGTGCGATATCTGCCAAAAAGAGTGCGCCAACTTGGCGTGCAATATCTGCAAAGCGAGCAAAATCAATAGTACGAGAATATGCAGAAGCGCCGGCGATAATTAATTTTGGTTTGTGTTGGTGAGCCAGTTGTGCTATCTGATCGTAATCGAGTAGTTCAGTTTCGCGATCGACGGTGTATTGTACACTGTTGTACAAAGACCCGGAAAAATTAACCTTATGCCCGTGAGTCAGATGACCTCCTTCACTCAAGCTCATGCCAAGCACCGTGTCTCCTGGCTTGAGCGCGGCAAAATAAACCGCCATGTTGGCTTGTGATCCTGCATGTGGTTGTACATTAACATGTGCAGCCCCAAACAATTGTTTACAGCGTTCTATGGCTAAATTTTCTGCTTCATCAACAATCTGACAACCGGCATAGTAACGCTTGCCAGGATATCCTTCAGCATATTTGTTGGTCAGGACTGAGCCGGTGACAGCCATGACGGCAGGAGAAACATAATTTTCAGATGCAATCAGGTTTATGGAGGTTGCAATGCGGTGTTGTTCTTTGGATATAATAGTACTTACGTGCGAATCTATGCGGGTTTCCATACGATGGCCATCCTTGGTATAGAAGTTATAGTGCTGTTGGTGAGATTACCAAAAAAAGAATCATACTGAAAGTTACGTATCAAGATTGCTTTTTTGCTTGGCTTTTTTATACTGAGAATATACGTATAGGCTTTATATAAAGGATATATCAGTGATTTCTACTTCCGACTTTCGCCGTGGTGCAAAAATTCTTTTTGACAACCAACCATATATGGTTATTAGTTTTGTGCATGTTAAACCGGGTAAAGGTGGTGCATTTGTACGTACCAAAATGAAAAACATGATCACCGGCTTGATGCATGAAGAAACCTTCCGTTCAGGTGAAAAATTTCCCGATCCTAACCTTGAGTACAAAGATATGCAATATTTGTACGAAGACAATGGCCTATATAACTTTATGGATCAAGACACCTATGATCAGGTTGCATTGAATAAAAATCAACTTGATGAAGTACTTGATTATCTCAAAGAACAAACGGTATACACCGTATTGTATTTCTCAGAAAAACCCATAGCAGTAACGCCACCAATTTTTATGGAATTACTCGTGACAGAAACTCAACCGGGTGTACGTGGTGATACCGCACAAGGTGGTGCAACCAAACCGGCAACCGTAGAAACTGGTCTTGTGGTACAAGTACCATTGTTTGTTGAAGAAGGTGACTTAGTCAAGATTGACACCCGTGAAGGTGTGTATGTTGAGCGTGTCAAAAAATAATTTGCAATAAATGTGAGGTTTCCCTTATGAGTATGTCTGCAGACCATAAACCTATGCCGGTGAATGAAGAAACGGGTGAAGTAGAAGTTATAACTCCCGAGTTAGAAGAAGCTCGATCATATAGTGATTTGTCACGCCGTGATATTCGTGCATTAATTTTCCATTATTTATATGCGGCAGAAGCATATGATTATGATGTTTCGCTGGATGCAATTGTTGATAATTTTAATCGTGGGTTCGAGTGGGATGTGCCACTTAATAGCGAAGCGGTAGAAATAGCGCAAGCAGTTATTGGTGATCGTGAAGCGCTTGATAAGATCTACGAACCATTGTTGACTAATTGGCGCTTTGACCGGGTAAGTGTATGTACCAAATTAATTTTGCGTCTTGCTATTTGGGAACTACAACATACTGATACTGATCCGCGTATTATCATTAATGAAGCAATTGAACTTGCTAAATGTTTTGCAGAGAAAGATGCATTCAGATTTATTAATGGTATTTTGGATAAAGCGGTCAAGCAAGTAAAAGAATAGTCTTATTTTTTATAAATATTTTTTCTATTCTATTCTCTTTTTATTTGTAAATTTGCCTTATGCAGGCAGCACCAGACCTTTTGCGTGTACAAAAGGTCTGGACTAAAATACACAAACAGTCTGTTTGATCCTTCTTTCGCGCATAGGACACGACCCTCTGGCCTTTGGCCGAGGTCTACCGATGCGCTACCGGATTCTTTATTTTATGTATTGGTTCATTATATTTACCCTGCGCGGGGAGCACAAAACTTTCAAAAATAAAAAAATGAATCAAAGAAAAAACAATAGCAAGTATTAATACTTGTGGGTAGGGCTACACCTAAGCCCGAACAACTTCTTGATACAGATCTAAAAACCGCTGTCGCAAATCAATCTCATATTTTGGTGGTGCATCATAATAAAATTTGAGCACTCCCGGATTTGTACAGGTAAAGAACATAAATCCTGTTTCTTGTTGCTCAATAAGCCTATCTGGGAATAATGGCAACCACTTGGCAATAACCGGATGATGCAATTCACTATGCCCTGGTTCTACATCATTAATGAATATGCGTATGTTAGCAATGCGCGGGTGCTTGGGCAATTCGCGATCATATCTGCCAAACACATGTTGTATAAAATCTCCTGATGAAAATAAATTGTATACATGTCCGACTATATCCATATCAGGTAAATAATATTCTGCATTAATTGGTGTACCGAGCATGTACAATGCCGTGATAGTATGTTTATTATACATATCTTTGCCAAGTAGTTGTGTTGCCAGCGCAGCAACATTACTACCATGGCTATGGCCAATTAAGTAGATATTACGGGTTAAATCATAGCTTTGAATTAATTGCTTAAGCCCTTGTGCTGCTTGAAGGCGTTGTGCATGATCTAATTTACCGGACCACGCATACGTGACCACATAACCTTCATGTTGAAGAACTGTTTGTTGCAATGCATCAAAAAAATCGCCTCCGGGCATATGCCAATCCGTACTGCTTGCCCATGTGCCATGGATAATAATAAATAGGTTACGATATGCATAAGCAGGGGAAAAATAGATAATTAAAACTAATAAAATATATTTAGTATACACGGCAGTACTCTCTTTTTTCTGACTATAAAAAGTACATGTGTGTATTGGCAAGAGATGTACTGGGTAAAAAAAATGACCGCGATTAAGCGGTCATTTTTTATGCTTGCTTTATGTAATTACTATCTAAAGCTTCTATGTTGTGCTTGAACTTGTGCCACAATATTTCTTAATGTTGTTAGCGCAGTGGTTATTTGCGTGTTGTAGGGTTGTCTAGCTGACTCATTTTGTAAAATGGCTATATGTCTATTTGTTGTGGTTATTATTATATTGGTTAAAGTAGGAGAACTGGCTACAGTATTAAATGCAATTGTAGTTTGAGCGTTTCTTGCTGCTTGTAATGCTGCTTCAAGTGCTGCCGGTGATGGACTTGCAACTGATGGAGATGGCGACGGTGCTGGTTGAGAGTTCAGTGCATCATTAATTCTTTGTATGTGGGTATGTAATGCAAGTTGGTGTCGTCTATCTGCTGCAGACGGTGTCTCCCACAAAGTGTTGGTGTTGATAGTATTCAATTGTTGTTGAAGTCTGGCAAGTAAACTTTGTAACCCCGCTCTATTATTACTTTGTATCATTTGATTGATTCTGGCTACTGGACAATTATAGAAACTATGTCCAGCTCTATCCCAGTCAAGCAGACATTCCCAACAGAAATGATGCCCACAACCGCCAAAGTCACGGCGACAGGTCATGTGTTGGCAACCATCATTTTTTTCAATAGCCTTGCTACAGTTTGGACAAGGTTTAGTATTTTGCTTGATCCAATCAGCAGATGCTTTTTCTGTTTTAGCTGAATCTTCTGTATTTGAGCGGAGCTCTGCTGCTTGCTCACAAGTTGTGTTTTGTGAGTGGTTATACAGACAATGAGAACAATATTTTTCTTTACAGGCCGGGCATGTATATGCATGGGGTTGTTGACCAGAAATATCATATCTATTTGAACAATCCGCGGTGGGACATTGTTTTACATTCGGATCTTGATCAAGAATTTCTTTGAGCGTAATACTATAATATTTATCCATTTTTTCAGTATCATTACGGAGTATATTTCTAATTTCATCTATTTCTAGCTTACGTTTATTACATGCTGGATCAGGGCATTGTATGTACGTAGTATTTTGTTCTTTTAATCCAAGATCCATTCCCTTTGTTAAGCAGCCAATACAATATGTATGTCCACAATTTAATCGTATTTGATCTGCAGGTTCTGTATCTTCCATACAAACTGAACATTCTATTGCTTCCACCGGATGTGTTGGTGCTGATTCAGATTCATACTTGTTACTTGGTGTTGGTTCACTCGGTTGCGATGGCGATGGAATGCCAACTTCATCAGAATCAGATGATTCATATAGTAAAGAAGGCTCCATATCCTGCGTACTATCTTTAAAGATTTCTCGGATTGATTTGGTTAACCATGCAGGAACTACTTGACCATGGCTGCGATATTGCTCTTCTTGATCAAGTAAGTCATGCAATGTTTGTGTTTGTTGATCCACTGCGGCATTGTGACCAAATAATGTGTGTCGTGCTCGTGCATTACTTTCTTCAATCAAATCATCAAGGGTGCCTCTGTGTGATACATTATCATGCGCTAAGTCACGTCTTAAAGCGCTCAAACTGAACGGGTCATTGTTTGGTTGTCCAGATTGTGGTGCTAAATGAGGGAATGAATGATCATCATCACTATCACTATCATCAAAAAATCTTGGTTGCGGTCCACGTGGTGCCGGTGGCATAGGTGGTTGCGGATTGTGTGGGCCAACTCCTGCCGGACCATTAAAACGAGGTGCTGTTGCATTATATGCAGCATATAATTTGTATGCACCATAACCGATAGCCATAACAACGAACGTTTCACCAATGTTTTTTGCATCTTGACGATTAAGTGAGGTCCACTTGAAGCGCAATACTTTACCCCATGTTTGTGTAATAGATGGATTTTGTTCAGTTATATTTGGTGTTGCTTCAACGGTACTATGAGTTTTCTCATTAGGAAATTCACCGTTTTGTTGCGGTTGCATCCATCGAGGTGTTGTACGTATTAATCCCGGAAAATCTTCAGGGATTGCTTGCTCAGTATACTCATCGGTTGTCTGGTTAGAAGAAGTTTGAGCGGACTTGGAAGCAGCAGGAGCAGTAGATTTTTTGGCAATTCTAGCACGTTTGGGAGTACGTTTTACCGCCTGCAGTTCTGCGCTTGGCATAGCAACAATTAATGCTGCAAGTAAGGTATACATAAAGGTTTTCTTGTTCATAATAACCACCATTTGTTTAGATTCTAGGAATAATTCTCCATATATCCCTTATAGTAGCTCATTTTGAGGGTTCAAGCAAAAGGGGATGGCTATGCGATAGGGCATATTTTCTATGTGTAACTTTATATGTTTCTGAATATATCAAATCCTGCAAATAATTCTGCTAAGTCTAATATATGGGGAGCTATATCCTGATTATTTGGATTAAAAATAACACCACCATTCCTGTGTGGCTGCTGTAGTTGTTGATTAAAAATATTTCCAAGTCCAAAATCTCCCAATGCGCATGTATGATTGTATCCTCCAGCAGCATTCCATTCTTTTAGACATTCCCAGCAGAATTCATGGCGGCATTGTGAGCAAGACATACGATTACAGCCCATAGTTTTTTGAATAGCGTGACCACAATTTGGGCAATTCTTTGCATTCTTTTTAATCCAATCAGTACTTGCTTTTTCAGCAGCGGATGGATTACGTTGTATTTCTGCTTCTTGGCAGGTTGTATTATGTGCATGATTGTGTAAACAGTTTGAGCAGTACTGTGCCTTACAGCTAGGGCATTGTACTTGCTGACGTTGGTCATGTGCACCATGCACAAAGGCGTATGAACAGTCTGGTGTTGGACAATGTTTAATATCCTGATTTCCGGTGTAAAATTCTTTGAAGGTAATGTCATAATATTTGTTCATTTTGTATTGATTATTTTTTAGGATACGTTGAATTTCTTGTGGATCGAGTTTACGTTTTTTACAACGTGGATCTGGACACTTGATATATGCAGTATTCTGTTCTTTGAGTCCAAGATCAATTTGAGCAGTTAAACAATCGGTACAGTACGTATGTCCACATTGCAAACGTATTTGATCGTGGGCTCCTGTGTCTTCCATACAAATTGGACATTCTATTGGTTCCACCGGATGTGTAGGTGCCGCTTCAGATTTATACTTGTTGCTTGGTGTTGGTTCACTCGGTTGCGATGGTGATGGAATGCCAACTTCATCAGAATCAGATGATTCATGTAGCAAAGAAGGCTCTATGTCTTGCGTACTATCTTTAAAGATTTCTCGGATTGATTTGGTTAACCATGCAGGAACTGCTTGGCCATGTCTGCGGTATTTTGCTTCTTGATCAAGTAAGTCATGCAATGTTTGTGTTTGTTGATCGACAGCAGTGTTGTGGCCAAATGATGTGCGTCTTGCGTGTTCAAATCGAGGAGCAGATGACGCAAAATTTGGTTGTGGTTCATTTCGCGGTGCTGGTGGCATAGGTGGTTGCGGAGTGTGTGGACCAACTCCTGCCGGACCATTAAAACGAGGTGCTGTTGCATTATATGCAGCATATAATTTGTATGCACCATAACCGGTGGCCATAACAACGAACGTTTCACCAATATTTTTTGCATCTTGACGGTTGAGTGAAGTCCACTTGAGGCGCAATACTTTGCCCCATGTTTCAGATAACGTTGGAGTTTGTTCTGATGCATCTGCTGTTATTTCTTGCTGTATGCTACGTTGAGGATCATTGAGTTGTGTAGTTTCTGCTTGTTTCACTTGATTGTTTTGTGCAGGGGTTGCTGCTTTTTTAATGCGGCTGCGCTTTGTTGTTGGTTTTACTGCCTGCAGTTCTGCGCTTGGCATAGCAACAATTAATGCTGCAAATAAGGCACACATAAAGGTTTTCTTATTCATAATAACCACCATTTGTTTAGATTATAGGCATAATTCTCCATATATCCCTTATAGTAGCTGATTTTGAGGGTTCAAGCAAAAGGGGTGGCTATGTGATAGGGTATGTTTTCTATGTGTAACTTTTAAGGTAAAAAAAGGACCGCGATTAAGCGGCCCTTTTTTAGTAAGCAGTGTTTTAACACCATCTTCTTGGAGGAAGATATTTTTTTATTGCTCTTTTCTTTGTACAAGCTCAGGGAAGAACAATGCTATTTCGCGCAATGCAGTTTCAGGTGCATCTGAACCATGTGTTGCGTTTGACCCAATGCTGGTGCCAAACCGTTTGCGAACAGTGCCTTCTGCTGCTTCTGCTGGGTTAGTTGCGCCCATCAAGTCACGCCATTCTTTTACCGCATTTTCACGTGCTAATGCCATAACAACTACAGGTCCTGACGTAACAAATTCTACGAGTTCACCAAAAAACGGACGTTCTTTATGTACATCATAGAACACTTGCGCATCTTGCTCAGCAAGTTGTCCCTTTGCAATACGGATAATTTCAAAACCATGTTGTTCAATCATGTCGATAATTTTGCCAACATGTTTTGCCTGTACCGCATCAGGCTTGATCATTGCGAATGTGATTTCCATAGCCATGTAGGTTATTCCTTATTGTTCGCTTGATTCATCATCTTTTTTCATAGCTGATTCAAGAGCTATTTGGAAAGCTGACTTAGTTTTTGGTTGATCACCCATTGCTTTATGCATGGATTCTTTATCAGCACGTGGTGCACGTTCTTTAGCAGTAGTATGCTTTGGTTTTGGAGCATCTGCTTCAAGACGCATATCAAGGCCAATTTTACGTTCACCTTTATTAACATTGATTACGCGGAATTGAGCTTTATCCCCAACCTTAAGTACATCTTCTGCTTTTTTACCTTCTGCAATATTTGCATTATGCAACAAGCCTTCAATACCGGTAGGTAACTTTACAAAAGCACCAAAATTAGTGATTTTAGAAACTTCACCTTCTATAACCTTACCAACTTGGTATTCTTGCTCAACATTATCCCAAGGATCTTGATCAAGTTGTTTGATGCCCAATGAGATTTTTTTGCTATTTTTATCGATAGCAAGTACCGCTGCTTCAACTTCTTGGCCGATTTTGTAACGATCGCTTGGGTGTTCGATATGTTCTGTCCATGAAAGGTCAGAAATATGTACTAAGCCATCGATGCCAGGGAGTAATTGTACAAAGATACCAAAATCAGTAATGTTGCTGATGGTTCCTTTGATTTTTTGACCAATCTTGAATGTTTGGTCAACTGCTTCCCATGGGTTTTGTTCAAGCTGTTTGATACTCAATGACATGCGGCGGTTTTCTTTATCCATAGATACCACAAGTACATCAATTACATTGCCAACTTTATATTTATCAGAAAGATTGGTAATGCGATCTGTCCATGATACTTCAGAAATGTGAACCAAGCCTTCAACGTTTGGTGCAACTTCAACAAAAAGACCATAATCGGTAATGCTTGATATCTTACCTTTAATTCGGCTGCCAACTTGAATGTTATCAACGACTTGAGCCCATGGATTTTCAGTAAGTTGTTTAAGTCCCAATGAAATTTTTTCATTATCTTTGTCAAAAGAAAGTACCTTAACGGCAATGTTTTGACCAAGTTTAACCATTTCACTTGGATGAGAAATACGACCCCAGGTCATATCGGTGATATGCAATAAGCCGTCTACGCCACCGATATCGATGAATACACCGTAATTGGTGATATTTTTAACGATACCAGGAATGATGTCGCCAATTTTAAGCGTGCCAAGAATTTCTTTGCGAGCTTCTGAACGTTGGTCACCCAAGAATTTACGGCGTGAAATAATAACGTTACCACGTTTTTGATTAATCTTAAGAATGTTTGCCGTAATGGTTTGTCCAACATATTGGTCAAAATCAGTAACGCGTTGTAGGTCAATTTGAGAACCAGGAAGAAACGCTCCAATGCCGATATCAACGCTCAAGCCACCTTTGACTTTGTGCGTAACGATACCTTCAACCGGTTTATTTGCTTCAAAGAGTTCAGTAATTTTTTTCCATGCTTTTGCAGCTTTTGCTTTTTCATATGAAAGGACCAAATTACCTTGCGCATCTTCTAGGTTATCAAGTATAACTTCGATTGCTTGTGCAGGTTTAAGGCCTCTGAGCTCATGTTCACCAAATTCATATTTTGGGATTAAGCCATGTGATTTGTACCCGATATCTACGAGTACACCATCTGAGTCAACTGCTATGATAGTACCAGCTACCACGTTGCCTGGATGAAATGAATCCACTTCTTCATAGAGAGATAAAAGCGCCTGTTTTTGCTCGTCGCTCAACTCTAGAGAGGTAGTATCAAAATTTTGTTTACTTTTGATAGTACGAAACTGACTCGGATATATATGCTCTTTTGACATTAAGAGAACTCCAATATACCAATCAAAATATAAGATAAGACTGATTTTGACTGGGGTTAAGAGGGTTATACTTATTATTAATACGTATATAAAAACATAACACAATAATTGAATATTGCCAAACGAAAAAGTGAGGCTGGATTTATACCAACCTCACGAGTTCTACGTGCAATTTGAATATTTTTATTCGCAGCATTTTTCGTCTTCGCCGCAGGTCTCATGTTGCTGTTGGTCGGGTGTTTCTTGCGCAAATCGCATACCTTCCTTGAGTAAGGTCATGAGCACCATCTGACTCCATGTTTCCATTTTAGGGACATAGTCTAGGCATTCACTAAGTGTCATGAGGGTACCGCTGGCAAGCTCAGATTTTACCTTAATGTTGTCTGAATCACCAATAACCATGAATACAAGTCCAAGGTGTACTTTGCCTACCTCATTCGAGTCGTCATTAAGTACGCCTAAAGGTACAATTTCGATGTTGCCTTCATAAGCTACTTCTTCTTCGAATTCTCGACGAGCCCAAGAAAAAAGGTCGGCGCCTTGTTGTAGATCTTCATAGCGCATGTGGCCTCCAATGCCCAACGAGTATTTACTTTGCAACCGTTGCTCAGACGCTTCTTTTTTGCGTTGCATAATAAAAAATTTGTCTTGGTATTGGAACACAAGGTACGGGATAATTTGTTTATAAGTTGGATCTTGCTCCATAAGACTGCGTAGATGGAATTCGCTATGTTTGCCAATTGCCTCTATGCAGGGAACCAGTTGCTCAATATTAACTCCTTCCCATGGTCCGTTGGCAAAAAGATGTGCTCGTTTGACTACTAGAATACGTTCATCATATGGACGCGATTCTGTGTGTTGACTAGTTTGTGTTGTCATGAAGTGTTCCTTTAGTATGGGAGTTAGTTGAACATGAACGTGGGCAAATCAGCAATACGCCAGAGGGCAAGATGTTTGCCGTTGAAGCCTTCTTCTAGTGTAAACAATGGCGATGGAAATTGAAATGGTGGCTTTTCAAAATTAATTGCACGAAAGCGCCACAAAGAAACAAGTGCCTCATGTGATAGATCTTGATTTTCTTGCACGTGCGGGTAATGAGAGGTGAGTAGGTAGGTAGATCCACTTTTTTTAAAGTTATTAATTGCTAAGGCAATATCGATATATGGCAAATGTGGTAAACAATCGCGACACAAAATAAGATCTGTGCGTGGTAATTCGTTTCGTATAATATCGCATACCATGAATTGTTTGTTTGTGTCGGTATATTTGTCTTCATTTTCTTTAATTAATTCATCAACAATATCAGCGCCAATATACTGTTGTATGTGAGAAAGGTCAGTGTAATTCATCCAATAGAAATCACCGCATGGTGCGTCGAGTATGCTGGTAATATTGTAGGCGATAATTAACTTGGGTAGCATTTCTCTGATTGCGCATGTTTGTTCCAGATTTGATCCTGGCCCTGAACGTGAATATGGGTCGCCCCACACATTGGCACGGTAAATACATCGGAAGAGTTCTTTGTTAAGGTAGGTTGTATGAATGACCGTGGCGAATGTGGACAACATTAATATACAAAGAAGTTTTGTTTGTTTTGAGTACGTCATGCTTCTCCTTTATTTTTTGACGACAATACGCAAAAAACATACTATTAATACCATAAAGATTTCGATACTAACACAAGTTAATGGTTCGGTAAAGGAAGCCCCATGAGTTATGATTTCAAAACCCTCGAGCGCAAATGGCAAAAGCTGTGGGAAGCTCATCCCGCACAGACACAACCAACAGGTACAGGAAAAAAATATTATTGCTTAGATATGTTCCCGTATCCGTCAGGTTCCGGGTTGCATGTGGGGCACTGGCGTGGGTATGTGCTTTCTGATGTATATGCGCGTATTAAATGGTTAGAAGGATATAATGTATTGCATCCGATGGGGTGGGATGCATTTGGGCTACCTGCAGAAAATGATGCAATCAAAAAAGGTATTCATCCTCAAACAAGCACAGCGCAAAATATTGCGAACTTTAAAAAACAGCTCAAACAAATTGCTGCGTTGTATGATTGGGACAAAGAAGTAAATACGACTGATCCGGATTATTATAAATGGACACAATGGATTTTTTTACAAATGTTCAAGGCCGGACTAGCGTATGAAGCGGTGGTTCCAATCAATTGGTGCCCATCATGTTTGACGGGACTTGCCAATGAAGAAGTAGTTAATGGCGCATGTGAGCGTTGTGGCACGGCAGTTGTGCAAAAAAATATTCGCCAATGGATGCTCAAAATTACCGACTATGCCGACAAGTTACTTGCAGGACTTGATACACTTGACTGGCCAGAAAAAGTCAAAACGATGCAGCGTAACTGGATTGGCAAAAGTGAAGGTGCAGAAATTATTTTCAAAGCTACAGATCTTGATGGGCAAAAAATAGATATGCCGGTATACACCACGTGCCCAGAAACTATATATGGGGTGAGTTTTATTGCGGTTGCGCCTGAGCATCCACTCGTAGAAAAATTATTGATCGAAGAACAACGAGAAGAAATTGAATCTTATCAGAATTTAACTAAAACACTTAGTTCATCTGAGCGTATGCTTGATAAAGAAAAAACAGGTGTGTTTTCTGGTGCATATGCAGAAAATCCTGCAACCAAAGAAATGATTCCTGTATATATTGCAAATTACGTATTGCCTGATTATGGAACTGGTATCGTTATGGGTGTGCCGGGTCATGATGAACGTGATTTTGAATTTGCAAAGCAGTTTGATTTACCGCGTCCACAAGTTGTTGCTATTGAGGGCATGAAGACTGATGCAAATAATGATGTGATTGCGGTTGTTGAATATGCTACTTCTGGGGCACCGCTTATTAACAGCGGGCCGTTTAATGGACTGCACGCAAAAACAGAAGGCCGAGACAAAATTATTGAATATTTGGTAACGCAAGGTGTAGCAGTGCGTACCATTAATTATAAATTACGTGATTGGGTTTTTTCTCGTCAGCGATACTGGGGTGAACCAATTCCATTAATTCATTGTGCTACATGTGGTATTGTACCGGTTCCAGAGGATCAGTTGCCGGTTGAATTGCCAGACGTAGATAATTATCAACCAACGGGGACTGGTGAATCGCCATTAGCTGCAATTACTGAATGGGTTAATACTACCTGTCCACAATGTGGTGGCAATGCAAAGCGAGAAACAAATACCATGCCACAATGGGCAGGATCATGTTGGTATTTCTTGCGCTATCCAAATCCGCATTTGCACGACAAGCCTTGGGACATGAAAGACATGAACTATTGGCTGCCGGTTGATTTATATGTTGGCGGCATTGAACATGCAATTTTGCATTTGTTGTATGCACGTTTTTATGTCAAAGTGTTGTACGATCTTGGATTTTTGTCGTTTAATGAACCATTTACTCATCTATTTAATCAGGGTATGGTACTCAAATATTCAGATAAGTCCGGTCAAGTAGAAAAAATGTCCAAATCAAAAGGCAATGTAGTCAGTCCGGATGAAATGGTGGAAGAATTTGGTTCTGATGCATTGCGTATGTATATGTTATTCATGGGACCGCCAGAACTTGATTGTGAGTGGCAAGATAATGGCCTCAAGGGTATTAAAGGATTTTTAAATCGCCTGTGGACGTATCTGACTAACCCGGCTAATCGCACTGATGATGAAGATGAATTGACAACCAAGCGGGTGCACAAATTTTTGAAAGAGTATCAAGAGCGTCTTGAGCGCTTCAAGCCAAATACGGCAGTGTCTGCCTTTATGGAGCTGCTTAATGATTTGACCGCACATACTATGCAACTTAGTAATGATTCGCTGGAAAAAATAGTAGTATCGCTTTCAGTCCTTGCTCCACATATGGCGAGTGAGTTGATCAACAATTTATTGCATAAACAGTTGCGTGATTGTACATGGCCAACATATGATGCAGCTTTGGTTGTTGAAGATGAGGCATCTATAATTGTGCAAGTAAACGGCAAGATGCGAGCTAATATATTAGTACCACGTGGAGCGGAACAAGCGGTTGTTGAAGATGCTGCAAAGCATGTAATACTTAAGTGGCTTGAAAATAAAGAGGTAGTTAAAGTAGTGTTTGTAAAAGATCGCTTGATTAATTTTGTAGTTAAGTGATTAAAATATAATTTTAATAGATTGATTTTTCCCGCTCGCCCTGAACATAGTTGAAGGGTTAAGCGGGATTCCTTATAAGGATAATTTATGGGGTTTTATGTTTATATATTAAAGTGTAAGGATGGTTCTTATTACACAGGCCATACAGATGATATGGATAAGAGATTATATGAACATCAACATGGCCTTATAAAGACATGTTACACCTATAAGCGTAGACCGGTAGAGCTTGTTTTTGTGGATATGCTTGCTACTCGAGATGATGCTTTTTTTGCAGAACGGCAAATTAAGGGATGGTCTCGTAAAAAAAAAGAAGCGCTGATGCAAGAAGATTGGCAAGAAATTAAAAGATTAAATAGCATCCAAAAATCTAAAAATATTCCGCTAAATCCTTCAACAAGTTCAGGATGAGCGGATAGAGAAGTTTCATTATATTAATCATAAAAAAGGGTAATACTATGAAATATATGATTTTAATTTTTATTACCATAGGATGTTTTTCAAATTTAATTTATCCAATGCAGTGGCGCAGTGGGCATACCATTGTGCGAAAACCCAGCTATGATCAATTGCCAATTATGGTCGTAGAAGAGTGCTGTATTTGTATGGAAGAAAAAGAAGTACATCAAATTGCATGTGCAAGTGTGATAAACCATACGGATAAAATATGTGATGTATGTTTAGATTTATGCAGAAAGCAAACAGGTACGTGCCCACTTTGCAGGTCTCAATTAATTGTTACAAAACCAAGTTTTGCAAATGCATGTAAACAAGCAGCGCTATATATGTATGAATTGTTTTCGAATAAAATTTGCGGATGCAATACATAACATATGAAGTATATCTGTTTGATTTTATTATGTGTGATGCAAACATCGTATGCAATGCAACTGCAGCAGGAAGATAGGCATTGTCTTTTTTGTTACGCAGAAGATAATCTTGGCCGTATTCCGTGCGCTAATAATCATCCTGCGCACTATGCTATTTGTGGCCAATGCCGTGCACGGCACGTGCAATTGGGGCAACGGTGTTGGGTGTGCCGAAGCGAGCTCGTAGTTAATACTTTTGAAGAATGGGTAAGGTCACTTTTACCGAACCCGCCTAACAGAGACTGCTTGGACGACTGTCCGGTTCCCGTCAAATTCTGTTTATTTATTGTGTGTGGTGTTTGCATGGTATCACATGTGTACTATACATATATATGCAGATGCGGCTAAAGATGTTTGCCAAATAAATGTTCTATCATTTCAGTAACATTAATAAATTTATGTATGGCATAATCTACATATGGATACCATACTTCTACTTGCTCGATAATACTTTTTGCACCGGGTGCTGCCTCGTTCGCTTGATCTACCAATTGTATTGCTTTATCGAGGAAAATATTTGTTTTGTGCATAAGTGTTTTTGCGTTATCAATAAGCTCTGGCATATCCTGCATGACGGTACGTGCCAACGTAAGATCTTCTTGTGCAGCACTGATGGTTGGATTCATCCATTGGTATACTAATATACTTGCGATGGCTGTGCTGCCAGCTATGGTGATAATTGGTGCACCATACGTGCAAACATGTTTCCATGTGCATATGCGTGATAAGCAAGAAGCACGTTGGATAGGTGCATCAAGATCATATAATCCAGATCTATTTTCCATTTCTTCATCGGTATAGGTATTTGTGCAGTCCATAGAATAAGATGGTATGCATGATGCACTTAATAAAAGACATAAAATAAACGATTTTTTTGTTGCGTACATAGATATTCTCCTTGGTAAAGTAAACAGTACCTACTATAACATGGTCTGCGAAGGGAGCAACTACTTAGTGCAAGAATGCGATTGTTTAAAGTGAGGGGAGGGTGGATGTATAACAAACTATTTACGAATCAAACCATATTTAAGTATGGTGTTTGCATAGCTGCTGTGTGTTTGTTGTTTGGAAAGGAAGCTATGCCACGAGTGCAAGAACCGTTAAAAGAATATAAAAAAAAACGTGATTTGAAAAAATCACCAGAACCAAAAGCTAAAGTTGCAAAAAAATCAAAAAATATTTTTGTAATACAAAAGCATGCAGCGAGCCATTTGCATTATGATCTGCGCTTGGCAATTGATGGTGTACTCAAGTCATGGGCAGTGCCAAAAGGACCGTCCATGAATACAAAAGATAAACGTCTTGCTATGTTGACCGAAGATCATCCCATGAAGTATGCCACTTTTGAAGGAGTGATTCCAGCGGGCCTATATGGTGCAGGTGTGGTAATGGTGTGGGATAAAGGAACCTTTCGCGATATAAAAAAACCAGCAAATAAAAAAACATCACCAATCAAACAAAGTTTTAAAGACGGACAAATAGAGGTTTTTTTAAAAGGGAAGAAAGTATATGGTGGGTTTGCCTTGGTAAAAATTGGTAAAGATCCATCTGATAAGCGTTGGTTGCTTATTAAAATGCGCGATGAATATGCAACCGATCGCAAACAACCCTACAAAGATGCAAACAAATCGGTAAAAACCGGACGCACGATGGTGCAAATAAAAAAAGATGCTGCTTTGAAGGTTTCTCACTCTGCCAAAGCTACGGCGAGCAAGACAAAAAGGAATACTGCAGAGAAAAAAAAGAAAAAGAAAAAAAATGAGTAACAAGCAAAGTATAAATGTTGGCAAATACATAATAGAATTAAGCAACGAAGATAAAATTTTATTTCCCAAAAGCAAGATTACCAAAGGTGATCTGATTAATTATTATGATCGTATTGCGCCTGTTATGATTCCATATGTTAAAGATCGTCCTTTGACTATGCGTAGATTTCCCGATGGTATTGCGACCGAAGGATTTTACCAAAAAGATATACCGGATTATTTCCCAAGTTGGATTAAAAGTATTGCCATAAAAAAATCACAAGGTGGTACGACTGCTTATGTGTTATGTAACCATGATGCAACGCTTGTGTACATTGCAAATCAAGCATCGATTGAGCAACATATTTGGTTAAGTAGGGTATCAAAGCTTAATTATCCTGATCGTATGATTTTTGATCTTGACCCATCGGGTAAAGCATCGTTTACGCTAGTCAAATGGACTGCAAAGACAATCAAAAAATTATTAGATGATTTGGAGCTTACGGTGTTTGTGATGACCACCGGTTCACGTGGTCTGCACGTAGTTGTGCCACTCAAGCCAGTAGAATCATATGCACGGGTAAAAAATTTTGCGCAGGAAATTGCGCAGTATTTGGTTGAACAATATCCAGATAAGTTAACACGTGAAATACGCAAAAACAAACGTGGTAACAGAATTTTCTTAGACACACTACGTAATGATTATGGGCATCATGGGGTAGCGCCATATTCAGTACGTGCAAAGGAGGGTGCACCAATAGCAACACCCATTGAGTGGAATGAATTAGTTGGTTTATCATCAGCACAAAAATTTACCATCAAGAATATATTCAGTAGATTGAGCAAAAAAAAGGACCCATGGCATATCATAAACAAACATACACAAACGTTAACGAATGCGCGTAAAAAATTAAAAAAAATAAAAGGAGATTAAGGTGATCGAAGTGATAAAAATTATTGTCCAACAAAACAACTGGGCGCAAGATCTTGGATTGTGTGTTATACGTATAGCGATTGGGCTTATATTTGTAAAACATGGCTCTTTAAAAATAGCGCGTGGCATGCAAGAGCTCGCATGGACTGGTGAGCAAATGAAGTATCTGGGTATTACGTTTGCTCCTTTATTCTGGGGAATTATGGCTATGCTGGCGGAGTTTGTTGGCGGTGTTTGCTTGACGCTTGGATTAGGTACACGCCTTGTAAGCCCATTTTTGGCTTTTACTATGCTCGTTGCGGTGCTGTATCATGTTGGCAAACGTGATCCGTGGGGATACATTTCTCATCCATTAGCATTACTTTTTGTGTTTGTTGGTCTTACCATTGCCGGTAGTGGTACCTATTCATTGGATCATTTCTGGTTTGGCCGTTGAGAGGATAATTACTGATGAAAATATTTTTGGACACGGCACATATTGAAGCAATTAAAACATATGCTCAGACCGGCCTAATCAATGGTGTTACCACGAATCCAACGCACCTGAGCAAAGAAGGCGGCGATCCTAAGCAACAAGTATTAGAAATTTGCAACATACTCAAGCATGGTGAAGTAAGTGTTGAAGTTACCGAGCAAGAACCGCATAAAGTATATGAGCAAGCACATGCTATTGCCAAGCTTGCAAAAAATATAGTTGTCAAAGTTCCGTGCCACGCAGATTATTACGGTATTATTCATAAGCTTGTGCAAGAAGGTATAGCGCTTAATATTACATTGGTGTTTTCATTGTTGCAAAGTGCGATGATGTGCAAGCTTGGTGTCCGTTATATCTCGCCATTTGTGGGACGTTTGGATGATAATAAAGAAGATGGTTCACAGTTGTTATTTGATATCCGTCACATGGTGGATTGCTATGGGTTTGAAACACAAATACTTGCAGCATCCATGCGTCATGCGCAGCATATACACAATGCAATCATGGCTGGTGCCGATGCGATTACGATGCCACCGGCATTGTTTCAGGAAATTAATACGCATGTACTGACGGGTCGTGGGATGGCGCAGTTTAATGCCGATTGGCAGAAATTGGGTATTAAACAGTTTCCGTAATGTGGGAATAACTATGTATAAATACATGCTGTTTCTATTGATATGGGTAACCAATAGTTTGTATGCGGTTTCAATAAAAGATTTAATTGATAGCCAAAAGATTTTTGCACTCAAACACATTTGGATTCGTGAAGGTGGCAGATGTATTGATATTGATTTGAGCAATATGGGTATTACGAGTCTTGATGGTTTTTATTATTTGATCACGGAATTTAATATTAATCCCGCAATGATTCGTGATTTTGATTTGAGTAATAATAAAATTACCAAGATACCACTTATGTTTATGGATGCGTGTCCTAACTTGGAACGGTTGTTATTGCAGCGTAACAGAATTGCTAAATTGCCAAAAAACTTTTTAGCAAAAAACTTTCTTTTAGAAGGGCTGGATTTATCGCATAATCAATTGAAAACCTTACCTGAATATTTTTTGGAGAATAATACTGGCTTGATAGGGCTTGTATTATCACATAACAAATTTGATTTGCTACCGCGTCAATTTTTGCATAATTGCACTGAATTAAAGGTATTATTTTTGAATAATAATAATGTGCATACGTTTCCTAAGCATTTTTTGTTTAATAACAGAAAATTGCAAAAATTGACCTTGTACAATAATCCTGCATCAATTGATGGTGTGTTTCCTGCATATGTATTAAGCGCATTAGTGTACAAAGAACTACGCGATACTGAAGTTTGCAGTTGTTTGGATTGTCGTACTCAAGCAGTAGATTTAATGGTACATTGATTAGCTTTGAGCGCACGGTATACTATACGTAAATTTAGGATGTCTCGTGCGTATAATTTTTGTTACTAATAATTACACACCATACAGTGGCGGTGTTGTCAGCTCGATTAATGCTACGGTACAAGCGCTGCGGCGTGCGGGACATGAAGTATGCATTATAACATTAAATTTTTTAGGCAGTACGCATAATGATCCATCGTATGTAGTACGTGTGCCATGTCCAGTTAAATTTGTGTACAAAAACAATCATATGGCAGTCCCATTACTCGTGACGCAACATATACGTAAACATGTAGAATTATTCAAACCTGATATAGTACATGTACACCATCCATTTTTACTTGGTGCGAGTGCGGCACGTGTTGCAAGGGAATATAAAATCCCTGTCATATTTACGTATCACACTATGTATGAAGCATATACACACTATGTACCTCTACCGCAATATGTGACCAAACAATTGGTTGCTCATATGGTTCGCACATTTTGCAATAAAGTTGATGCTATTGTTGCGCCAAGTAACGCAATTGCAGATGTATTATATGCGCAAGGAGTACGCGCTCCTATACGTGTTATTCCCAGCGGATTACAAGACATGTTTGTGCAACAACTGAATATTTCTATAAATCCAGTTGCACAACGCCCATTTCAGTTACTCTATGTTGGGCGCTTTACGAAAGAAAAAAATATTCAATTTATACTGGATGTTATGAAATTATTACCGGGGGATGGGCGCTATCAACTAAAACTAGTTGGTTTTGGGGCTGAGTTAACTGCATTACAACACCATGCGTATGGGCAATGCGGGTTTTCAGAGCAGTTTGTGCAATTTGTACATAAACCTCCACATAAAGACTTGATCCGGTACTATCGACAAGCAGATCTATTTTTGTTTGCATCAACGACAGACACGCAGGGGCTTGTTCTGGCAGAAGCCATGGCATGCCAGACGCCAGTTGTGGCTGTTGCAGGTCCTGGGCAGGCTGACATTGTAAAAGATGCTCATAATGGATTTTTGGTGGCAACCCGTGAGCAGATGGCAGACTGCATTACCCAGATACAAGCAGATGCTCACATGCACGATCGACTTCGAAGAGGTGCGTGGGGAACTGCCCAAAGATACCAACCTGATGTCTTGGTGCAAGAGCTCATTAGTTTTTATGAACAAATTTTGGTTTGATTTATAAAAATGTTTCAACTCTTAATTTAAAGTAATTCTTTTCATATTAAAATTAACATCTAATGGAGTTCTCCTATCTGTTTCACCAAAAAAGACCTCGATTAGAACAGTAATAGCTCAAATCTTCTCCCCGGAACTCATATCATTGTATCAACCAGCAATATTCTGCTATACTTAAAGTAATAATTTAGGGATAGGTGTTTATTGCTAGGGGTCGCAGGGATGCATAAGGTTAATATAGCTATTTTAGCTCTTTTTCTAGGGAACATGCCTATCGCAGGTATGGAGAAAGAAGCGGATATTTGTGCCCTGGTCTCGCATAATCGCCAAAATATCTTCAAAGCTGTCCAAGAATCGATTGAACAGGGCAAATTCATTAATATTGATGCCTTTGTATTTACCAATCGTGAAATTTTGGAATCTATTCGCAAAGCAAAGGAGAATGGTGCTTATATTGAGGTGAATGTGGGTAGTTTTTCTCAAAATAAAGGCTTTATAGCTCAATTGCGGGAAATGGGCATTCAGGTTACTCAAGTGCCTCATTTGCATATGAAGCGTATACTAATTAGTGAAAAGGATCCACGCTTGGGTTCTCCGGGCAAGACAACAACCTTTATGGGTTCAAGCAATTTAACCTACTTTGCTCATCAGAATTTTGAAGCAGCAACCACTACTCAAGATGCCACAGATTACTTTATGCAGCAGTTTGAAAACCATCAATCCCTTGCAAATATGAAGACGCCAGAAAAAAAGAAAGAAAAGTTACATGTAGCAGAAACTCCATGTGGTCTGCAGCTGTTTACCTCTCGGAGTTATAGATTAAGTGAATCCAAGGCGTTACGCATTGATAAATTGGCACGTAGTAAGCAACAAAAACGAGTGTTATATATTTCTTCTATGAATTGGAATACGCCCGCGGTAACTCGGGCACTTATTAATGCGCATGAGCAGAGAGTTGAGATTAAAGTTATAGTGAATGGTTCGGCACTGCGGGGAGGTAATGAGCAATTAAATGAGCTAGCTGCCGCAGGGGTACCGGTGTTTGTATTTGATCCAGAAGGCCTCAAGCGTGCTATTCAACATAGCAAGCTCTTGCTCCGTTTTGATGGTGATGATACGCTTGTTATTAACTCAACAGCAAACTTAACATCCCAAGGCGATCAAGAGTTTAATGTTGATGAATATTCTACCAACCCTCAGGTAGCACAACATTTTAAAGAAGCATTTGATGATTATATTGAGCATCACTGTGTGCCATATAAACACCAGCAATTATCGACAAAGCCTTACCAACCGGCCAGAAAACGGTTAATCTTTGATACATCAGATGAGCAAGAACAACCGACTAAAAAGCGCCGCGTACAAAAAAAATAATAAACCTTGTCCACTCGCTCAAAGCTTGATGAAGGGCCCCACAAACGAACTAGGGTAACCCATCAGCAGGTTTAGGGTATAGGGATAAAACTAAATAATAAAATTATGAGTCTATTTAAACTACATGCACCATTTCAACCGGCAGGAAGCCAGCCGGAAGCCATTGCCAAGTTAAAAAAAGGAAGACCAGGTAGGTCAACGCTCATCGGGGTAACCGGTTCGGGCAAGACCTATACTATGGCCAATGTTATTGCGCAGCAAAACAAGCCGGTCTTGGTCTTGGCGCCCAATAAAACATTGGCTGCGCAGTTGTATGAAGAATTCTCATTATTTTTCCCCGAAAATAAAGTCTGTTATTTTGTTAGCTACTACGATTATTATCAACCGGAATCATACTTGCCGGCACAAGATATTTATATTCCCAAAGAAACCAAGATAAATACCGAAATTGAACGTTTGCGGGTAGAAACGACTGCTTCATTGATTAACCGTCCAGATACGATTGTGATAGCATCAGTTTCTGCAATTTATTCACTCGGTAATCCAAATGATTATCGTGATCTTGCGTTTTCACTCCAGGTGGGTCAAGAGATAAGCCGATCAGATTTGTTGCGTAAACTTATTTTTATTCAATATAAACGTAACGATGTGGCTAAAGATTCTGGTACATTCCAAGTATTGGGTAATACGATTGAAGTTAACTTGCCATACCAAAAAGAAAAATTACGTATTGAGTTATTTGGCAACACCATTGAAAGTTTGCAATGGGTGAGCAAGCAAAATAACCATGTTTTAATGAATTTAGACAATACCTTGGTGTTTCCTGCAAAACATTTTGTAACTACACAAGAAAGCAAAGATGCCGCAATCAAAAGTATACAGGCAGAGCTTGAAGAATATGCACCTACGATAACAAATCCTATGTATCGTGAACGACTAGAAAAACGGATTGCGCATGATATTGAAATGATACAAGAAACTGGCCATTGTGCAGGTATTGAAAATTATTCATCGCATTTTGACGGCCGTGCTACCGGTGAAGCACCATTCTGCTTATTTGATTTCTTTCCCAAAGATTTTTTATTAATTATTGACGAGTCGCATATAGCACTTCCACAACTGCGTGGTATGTATGCGGGTGATCGAGTGCGCAAAAAAGCTTTGATTGATTTTGGATTCAGACTACCATCTGCGTATGATAATCGACCATTGCAATTTGAAGAAATTGAAAAATACTTCAATGATGTAGTATTTGTTTCTGCAACGCCGGGTGATTATGAATTGCGTAACTCAGATACAACGGTTGAGCAATTAATTCGGCCGACCGGTTTACTTGATCCGCAGATAGAAGTACACGGCAGGGTGGGACAGATTGATCATTTGGTTGAACAAATCAAAGCAACATCGGCGAATGGATACCGTACCTTAGTGACCGTATTGACTAAAAAGTTAGCCGAAGAATTGGCTGAATATCTAGAAGAGCAAAAAATTAAAGTATGTTATTTACATAGTGATCTGAAAACGCCACAGCGTACCGAGTTGTTGCAGAAATTACGATTGGGTATTTTTGATTGTTTGGTAGGAGTCAACTTGTTGCGGGAAGGTCTAGACTTGCCCGAGGTTGCATTTGTGGCAGTTATGGATGCTGATGTAGAAAGTTTCTTGCGCGATAAACGATCACTCATTCAGATTGTAGGTCGTGCGGCGCGTAATATGGATTCAAAAGTGGTTTTTTATGCAGACAAGATGACACAATCTATGCGTGCTGCCATTGATGAAACAAATCGCCGAAGAAAGCTGCAACAAGATTATAATAAAAAACATAACATTACTCCGGTGAGTGTAAAGCGTGAAGTGACCAAAAGTATCAGCAACATGCAGGCATTAATTGCGCAAGCATCTAAGTCTAAAAAGAAGAAGAAAGAAGAGCAGGCATTATCCGGCGATGCTATTGTTGTACGTATTACCATGCTCGAAAAACAAATGCAGGATGCGGCCGAACGCCTTGATTTTGAAACCGCAATTGCCCTGCGCTCTGAGTGGCAGGAATTGAAAAAGCAGCAGTAATAAAGCAAGGTGTGGTTTATAAATATGGTTTTTAAAGAAAGAATACCAATGCGTATCAAAATATTAGCAAGTTTATTGAGCGTTATGTCTGTATTTATACTGAGTGCTATGGACGGGCAAGCAGAGTGGTGTGTGGGATTACCATCTGATATGTGGTTTGAAATTGTGGTTCGATTACAAGATCCGTTGGCAGAAAAAAATATAAATGAACAGATACAAACATTAGCTTGTATGCGAAATGTCAGTAGATTTTTTAATAATTTGTTATCAGTTCCCGTAATGAGCAAGATATTACAAAGTGTGAATTATGAGGAACATCTTTTAAATAAATCTTTATTTGTAGTGATTGAGAAAAATAATGCAGCCATGATTTGGTTACAAGCATTGCTGCAGGCAGGAGCAAATAAAGATGCACGAGATGAAGAGCAAAAAACACCATTACATGAAGCAGCTCAAAGGGGGCATACAGTCTATGTACAAGAATTGCTACAGATAGGAGCAGATAAAGATGCAAAGAATTTGCTTCAATATACACCATTACATTTTGCGGCTAGTAATGGCGATGTAGCATGTGTACAAGCATTGTTACAGGCAGGAGTAGAGGTGGACGCAAGAGAAGGTCGTAAGCAATGGACGCCATTATGTCAAGCGGTTAGTAATGGCCATATAACATGCGTACAAGAATTGCTGCAGGCAGGAGCAGAGGTGAATACAAAAGATAGTAGAAAAAAATGGACGCCATTGCATGTAGCGGCTAAAAGTGGTTATGTGGTATGTATGCAAGCATTGTTGGATGCAGGAGCCAATAAGGATGCAGAAAATTGGTGTTTAAATACGCCATTGTTTGTAGCGGTTATTAATGGTTGTACGGGATGTGTGCAGGCATTGTTGGATGCGGGAGCAGATAAAGATAAAAGGTACGGTAATTATTTAACACTGTTACATGTAGCAGCTCAAGTGGGACATGTAGCATGTGTACAAGTATTGCTGAATGCAGGAATAGATAAAAACGCAAAAGATAATGAACAATGGACACCATTACATGTAGCGATTAAAGGTGGTTATGTAGCATGTGTGCAAGCATTGCTAGATGCAGGAGCAGAGGTAAATGCAAAAGCAAACGTGCATGTAGACGATTGGTATCAAATAACACCGTTGCATGTAGCGGCTAAAGGTGGTTATGTAGCATGTGTACAGGCATTGTTAGATGCAGGAGCAGAGGTGAATGCAAGAGATAGTTATGAAGAAATGTCATTGCATTTGGCAGCTACTTGTGGTCATATAGCGAGTGTGCAAGCATTGTTGGATGCAGGGGCAGATGCATACGCAAAAAATTGGCTAAAACGAACACCTACAGATATAGCCAGGAAACTTGGATTTATTGAGCTTGCGAACATGATAGAAAATTATAAATCATAAAATTTATATGACACCGAGTCGTTAGTAATCGTAAGGATAAATAATATGTATGCTTTCAAGATATTTATGATGGGATTATGTGTTATATCAACACTGAGCGCAATGAAGCGAACTCATGATACTGCATCATTAGAACAATCAGAGCAACACATTGAGTCAATTGAACTAACAGGTGGAGATGAGCAGGCTGAATGGTTTCTAGGCTTACCACGGGATATGTGGTTTGAAGTTGTACTGCGCATAAATGAGCCTTTGGTGGAACATGATATTGAAGAGTTAAAAATTATTAAATTATTAACGTTACAAAGCTTACCTGAAAGCGATATGTTTCAAAAAGGTACATTAGCAAGAACTCTCAAGGACTTGGCTTCTTTACGAGCTACAAACTCATTTTTCAATAAATTGCTTTCTGCGCAATTAATGGGTGGTGCGTTAAAAGAACAATTCAGTTATTCACCACGAGATTGGAAAAATACATTATACAAATTGGTAGAAAAAAGTGCTCAAGGCACTAGTTGGCTTAGAGCGTTTTTGCAGGTAAACCATGATACGGATTACTATCTCATGTATTGGGCTATTGATGCTGGTCATGAGCAAATGTTAGATGTATTAGCAGAACATATGGATATTGAGGTAAGACCTAATGGTCCTTCTGATGAAACAATATTATATTCTGCATTGGGCAGAATTCCGTGTTTACAGATATTACTTAAGCATGGAGTAAATGTTAATGTAACAAATAGTGAGGGGAAGACTCCTTTACATACTGCAATCATATGGTGTAGTGGTCACAAAAGTATTCCATCATTATTGCAAGCGGGAGCAGATAAAGATGCACGAGATAATAACCAATGGACACCATTACATCATGCAGCTTTTCATGGCAATGTAACGTGTGTACAGGCATTATTAGATGCAGGAGCAGATAAAGATGCAAAAGACAATACAGGACAAACACCATTATATAAACCATTCTCAGTAATATATGTTACTTATGAACCTCTCATGCAAAGTTATTTAGCATGCATGCATACATTGCTACAAGCAGGAGCAGATAAAAATACAAAGGATAATGACGGAAACACGCCATTGCATAGAGCTATTATGTTACGCCATAGACGTGGCGCAGAAATATTGCTACAAGCAGGAGCAGATAAGAATATAAGAAATAATCAAGGTGAAACACCGGTTGATTTGGTTCAATATAGATATCCTGATATGGCAGATATACTAGAGAGTGGTAATAATCGTATATCCAAGCTTATGGTAGGTTTCATTATTGGAGTAGCTGGAGGAGCGGTGTTGTGTGAGTACCTCTTTTGAAAAATTAAAGTAGTATGATTGAACAAAGTAATTTTACTGGTCTCATATTTATGAACCGCAGCATAGCCTGCGGTTTTTTACTTTTCATCACATATTTTTTATACTTACCTTTCTAATCTATTATATAAGGTGAGAGTATGCGTATTAAGATGTATCAGGTAGTTATATTACTTTTTGTTGGATTAATAACATTTAGCTTGGGATTTTGTACCATGAAAAAAGATATGCCGTTAATTGATACGATTACCAGTGTGCAACAGGTAGTACATTTATTTCCAAAAAATCCGCAAGAAATAAGTACCAGAACTGATCGCTACATGATGCAGGCACAAAAAGCATTAGATGCTATTATTGCAATTCCTCATGATCAACGTACGTTTATAAATACGGCCAAAGCATTAGATGATGTATGTGGCGCATCTGATTTGGCAATAGGCGGCAACATGATTGAAGTTATGGAGCATGTACATCCGGATGCAGCAATGCGTCAAGCAGCGCATGATGCAGCATTGCGCATGCAAGCGTTTTGGATTGATCAGGTAAGTAATAATAAAAAACTATATGAAGCGTTTAAAGCATATGTTGCAGGTAATAAAAACAAAGAGCATCTGACTCCTGAGCAAGAATATTTTATTGAAGAAACGATGAAAGGCTTCAGACGCGCGGGGCTTGATTTACCTGATACCGAACTTGAACAATTGCGTACATTAAAAAAAGATATTGCAAAGTTATGTTTAGAATTTTCCCAAAATATTGCAGTGGACAATACAACTATTGTGGTTCCTCAATCGGGTCTTGCAGGCTTGGATGAAGATTTTATTGCAAGTCTTAAAAAAACTGATGATGGGCAGTACATCTTGGGCGTAGATTACCCAACGTACTTTAATGTCATAGAAAATTGTGCCGTAGAAGATACGCGTAAAAAACTTGCTATAGCGTTTAATAATCGTGCATACCCAGTCAATGCAGAATTGCTCAAACAGATTATTACAAAGCGTGATGAGTTGGCAAAAAAGTTAGGCTATAACAGTTATGCTGATTATGATTTGGATGAGCAAATGGTCAAATCGGTTAATCGAGCACAACAATTTATGGATGATTTATTGACGAAATCGCAGCAAAAAGTTGATCAAGAACTTGCGCAGCTCAAACGTGACTTGCCTGAGTCAGTAACATTAGCAGCTGATGGTACCATCAAGCCATGGGATTTTAGCTATATGCAAAATCAATATAAAAAGAAGCACCTTGCTGTTGATGAACGTGCCTTATCTGAATACTTTCCTATGCAAAAGACGGTTGATGGTTTGTTTGATATTTATAAACAGTTTTTTGGTATTGATTTCAAAAAAGTGCCTCATACTCAAATTTGGCATGAAGATGTAGAGCTTATTGAGGTATATAGCAAAGATGGTCATGAATTGTTGGGTTATATTTTCTTAGATTTATACCCACGCCCAAATAAATTTAGCCATGCAGCACAGTGGGGGCTAAGTCCCGCTCTCCAGCGTGATGGTAAGAAGATTCCTGCGGTGGTGTTGGTAGTGGCAAATTTTCCTAAACCAACTGGTGATAAACCAGCATTACTCAAACGCAGTGATGTTAATACATTTTTCCATGAGTTTGGACATGCGCTGCATACGGTATTTGGTAGAACAGAACTTGCATCACAAGCCGGCACCAATGTAAAGAATGATTTTGTTGAATTGCCATCACAAATGCTTGAAGAATGGTTGTGGGATCGTGATATGCTCAAAAAAGTGAGTGGTCACTACAAAACCGGTGCGCCATTACCTGATGACATGATTGATAATATTCTTGCACTCAAGACGTT
This sequence comes from Candidatus Dependentiae bacterium, assembly GCA_035445995.1. Classification (NCBI taxonomy): domain Bacteria; species Candidatus Babelota bacterium. Next base: position 1,010,893 of record DAOMRS010000001.1, read on the forward strand.
TGATTCTGGTAATTTCTTGCAGCGACAATTAGTGCTGTCTAAGCAAGCGTTGCATTATTATATGCCCGGTGCAGACAAAGATCCTTATCAAATCATGAAGGATTTGCATGATGCATACCGTCCACAGTTTACCTGGATGCCGGAAAATCACTTTTATGCTTCTTGGGGGCATTTGACGGGATATGCGGCAAAATATTATGGCTACATGTGGTCGAAGGTGTTTGCGCTTGATATTTTTGAAGAAATAAAAAAACATGGGTTGCTTAACCCTGAAATAGGCCAAAAATATATCAATACAGTGATTGGCAAAGGTGGTAGTGCTGATCCAAATGAATTGCTCAGAAATTTTCTGGGACGCGAGCCAAATAATAAAGCGTTTTTAAAAGATTTGGGATTGATGCAGTAGGTTTATGCGCCACTACGGAATAGTTTTACATCGTTTTTTCCCAAAAAAGTATACCATTGCACTACTTGATAGCCAGCTTGGTAGAATTGATGCTGTTGTGCGGTACGATACTGCTATGCTTGGTGCGCTCATTAGTTATGAGATTGAATATAAACGTACCACTTATTTTATACAGGCAGTGCAGATAGAAGATGCACCGCTTGCATTAGCACAATCTGATATTTTATTTCTACATCATGTGCTTGAACTATGTTATCATTTTATGCCGGTAGGAAGTTGTGTAGCAGATATGTTTGAACTCGTGCAATTTATCTATAAACCAGTTCAGCACAATATGTTTATCAAAAAAATTTTTTTATTTAAATTGCTCTATACGCTGGGTATGAGTGCACCGGAAGAGCATGAGCATGGTTTTTTTGAGTATTTGGCTACGGTGTCTATTGACACACTTGATGCTAAGCAATTAGATTTAACATACGAAAAAAAATTAGATAGATGGTTATTGTATTGTATGGCAGAATATACAGATATACAAACTTTAAAAACCATACATTTTTTAGTAAAAAGCAGGGTGGCATGAAAAATTTGATACATATTTTTTCGATAGTAATGATATTGGTACCTAGTGTTAGTGTGTCCATGGGGGCAAATGATTTACTCAGCCAGGCGGGATCAACGTTGCGTACAGCCGGTGAGAAAATTTTTGTTGATGTGATAGAAGAAAAAAAACAAAAACGTGCCGAACTTCAAAAAGAAAAAACTACCTTAGAACAAGCGACAGATAAATTCCAGCTTGATACCAGTGAGCAGTTACAAGTACTTGATCAAGAAATTACACAAGTCAAAACAGAATTACGCCGTAATCCTGTTGATGATTTTTTTAACAAAAAACTAACTATACTCAATGAATTATACCAAGGTATTAAAGATCTGCAGAAAGCACGCGAAGAGTTGATCTCTATCTTGGATGAGCACATTAAATTATTGTCCACATATCTTGAAGATACTGATTTTAGTCGATTTAAAAAAGATCATAAGTTTAAAGACTACCTTATTTATTACTCATTTGATGATTTACACCAATTGCACCAATCTATTTTGGATCAAGAACGCCGTGTTGCACAGTTAACTGAGCAAATAAATAATGCAAAAACAGAGCTTGGTCATCGCAAGCAAAGTGCAGCGGCAGCAGCACAGGTCTTTAAACAAAAACGAGAAGAACTAGAGCGATTTCCAAAAGAGTTTGAACCTGAGGCTAATGAGCAAGAAAACCTTACTTTAATTAATCTTGAAGAACGCTTGTTTAGTATTCGTAATCAACTTGATGAGTTGCGTTTACGTGAAATTCTGCAAAAAATTGCATTATTTGAAACAAAAAAATTTATAGCAGAAGGTCAGCTGCGTATATTGAAAGATGAGTTTAGGCGTATCAAGCCGGCAATTCGTGTGAGTGAAGCAGATGTTGCGAATGCCAAACAAGAACTTGCAAATAAGCGCAAAAAACATCTTGCCATGCAAGATGTGTATCGCCAGCGGTTAGGAGTAGTGCTGGCAGATAAACAAGAAAAGAGTAATACGCTCGAAGTAATGAGCAAACGGTTCAATGTGCCATTGGGTGCAGATCTTGATGCATGGCGTATAGAGCCGCAACAAACAGTGGCATCTTATTTGGGAGTTTGCCAAGTTGGTGCAATGAATGCGTACATACTATTACTTGAAACAAAACGACGCTTACTTGATTTGCAGAGTACCATAGAAACAGTTATTTCCAATAATGAGGCAATTCAGTTACAAGTCAAAGAGTCATTCCACAAATTGAACAGTGGTGCTTTTTCTTCCGAAGATGCAATTGCTCAAGAGCTAAAAAAATATGATGCACCACGGTCAGAAGCAAAAGCAAATATTACCTTGTATCGTACCGAGATACAAAATATAGATGAGCAGCTTGAAGGGCAAAAGAAAATTCTCGATGTTATTGCGCAGTTGCGTAAAAATATTCAAGACAATCAATCGCGTATATTCAAGCATGCAGGTAAAGAATATCTTACCTGCATAGAAATGCTTGCTCGAGCAGAGCGTTCGGTAAAAGAGCGTATTGATTTACTCAAGTTATTGAACAGTATTTATGGTGAAGGCATAGATGCTGCTGAACGTACCATTCGTCAAATTAACTTTATTATTGCAGAAATGAATGCAATCACTATTTGGTATCGCCCCGAATATGCAATTTCATGGGAAGGTGTCAAAAATATTGTCAAAGATGTAGAAGTTTTCTTTACCGATGTGTACACCTATTTACGACGTATTAGCTTTGAGTCAATTGTTGAGATAGTGCAAGACACGATAGAAAATCCATATAATACCTTGTTTATTCTTTTGAAATTATTAATTTTAGTTGTTGGATTATTTGTAGTTCGTCTGTGTATCACGCCGGTAGTTGCGCTACTTATGCGCATGCATACGGGTGGTATTATACGCGTACTGAGTATGATGCTTATTGTGCTACTTAAGTTTATACATACCTATTTTGTGAGCATAACAATTTGGGTAGTATTACTTGCCGCTATTATGACGCAGTTTGTATTAGACCCATACATATATATATTGTTTTATTTGGGATCTATTCCTTATTTGCTTGTATTGTCAAATTGCTTTATTCGCTTTATGTCTACGTTTAATAAACAAGAGCAGTATCCAATTTTGAGCCAAGAATTTGAACGTCGGTTTATGATAGTTTTTTCTACGCTATTATATGCGACTATTATTATTTTCTTATTTCGTGAAGCATTTGAAGTTTTCCGCTGGATTAGAGATTATCAATCAGAGTTAGCAAGTATTTTGTTTGCTATAAATTATATTATTTTCCAGATCGGTTTAATTTTCTTAATATCCAAAGAACAAATACTCAATGTATTACCTGACAATAATAATTTTAGCCATTGGGTGCGAGATCAAGTTGATAGATATTATGCATTGTTACTGTTAGCAGTAATTACTATTATTGTAATGATCAATCCATACGTAGGTTTTGGAAGTTTGGTCTGGTATTTGCTCAAAGGCATATTCTTGACCAGTTTGCTTGCTGCAGGATTGTTCTGGCTATATGGTGTGTTCAAAAATGTTGCATCACGGGTGTTTTTTGCGCGTGAAGATGAAATTGTACGTGAGCGATTTTCTCATGCAAAGACATGGTTTGGTTTACTTATTATCACCTTATTTATATGTGTAGGTATACTCGGTATTGTACTTAATGCATATATATGGGGGTGGCCACTGGGGCTCAAAGATGTCGGCAGCTGGCTGAGTGAACCGCTTATACCTGGCGTTACGCCACCAATTACCGTAATGTCGATTCTCAAACTTATTACGTTTGTGTTGGGAGGGTTACTCGTATCATATGCGCTCAATCGTTTTGTGCTTGATAAAATATTTGATTTGCTTCTTGTTGATATGGGTGTACAACACACGGTTACCAGTATATCTCGGTATCTGATTGTTATTGCTACCGTGTTTCTTGGCTTACAGAATGTTGGCCTTGGGAATCTTGTCATTTGGATTGTGGGTGCATTGGCACTTGGGGTTGGTTGGATATTAAAAGAACCAATCAGTGATTTTGTTGGTTATTTTATAATTTTAGTACAGCGTCCACTTAAAATTGGTGATTTTATTCAAATAGATGAAAATACGCTTGGCGTGGTACGTAAAATTACACCACGATCTATTGTTTTACGCAGAAAAAATAGCACAACCATTGTAGTTCCTAATTCATATGTTATTAATCATGCAATAGTAAACTGGAACTATGTACGTAAATTTATTGCGTTTAATGACATTCTTATTGTTATTGATTATGCACATGATCCTGCTTTTGTGCTGCAAGTACTTACCGAGGCTGTTGAGTCCCATCCAAAAGTATTGAAAAATCCGCGGCCGATTGTACGTCTTGATGATTTTTCTGAATATGGATATAAATTCATGGTGCGTGGTTTTTTGAGTGATGTGTATACGTTGGATCAATGGGTTATTGCAAGCGATGTACGTATTTTGATCGTCAAAAAATTACAGGAACATGGTATTGATATTGCAGTACCGGTGCGTCGTTATGTATCAGTCGTACAACCGGGTATTGGAGAAAAACCAGGTATTCCTGAAAATGGCAGAATATCAGAAGGTAAAGGCATGAAAGAGTAAGCTTTTATACTTTTATGGTAATACTTTTTTTGAGTAACTTACGTACATTTTTAGGGACAGTACGGTATTGCTTGGACAATACGGGGTATTTTGATAAATCTATATGACGATTCTTTTTTGCAGCTTGTATGAGCGCAGTAATGAGCAATAGTTGATTGGTTGTAGTGGCTGTTTTTAGAGAATGTAGGGCATTTATTTCTCGTTCATTGAAGAGTTCTAGTTTGGTAATTATGTGATTTCCCCACGTTGACCGTGCTATGGATCTGCCATTTGCACTTATAGTGTATAGGTTAAAATCATCGGGATGTTTTTTCTTTAGTTTACCCGATATATTTTGTTGTGCGCACGTGGCTTGCATAAATAAGTGTGCAGTAGAATTTGTTTCTGTATGAATTGGAAATTTTGCAGAATACTCGAATTCTTGAGTATTTCTAATACGGGTCCCCGTTTGTGTGCTCCATGTAGTATGAGTACCATCATAATGAATACCGGTGATTTGCGTATCATGATTAAAATATAATTCCATAAGTGGTTTGGTTGTAATTGTTATATATGTATTATTTGCTATGTCCCATACATGTATGCCGTATGTATTTATGTCGGTGTTTTTTATGTATGATGCAAGCATAGTACTCGCATTGTTGAAGCATAATTTTTTTATATTGTAAGGTATTTTTGTACTGGTATAACGGGTGACATGTGTATCTGTTGTACTATAATTTGTAGTATCATAAATGGTAATAAGGTTATCATGTGCCACCGCAATAAGGGTGCCATCAGCATTCAGATTGCATGTTGAACCAACAAATGGTGACTGATGAGGTGAACAAAACCCGTACAATTGCCATAATTGAATACTATTGTCTGCTGATACCGATGCGGCATATTTGTTTTTTTGATCAAAATGTAGAGATATAATTTTTTGTGTATGTGGTTGTCGATACGATCTTAAATGAGTACCATACATACCATCCCAAAAGCACACTTCACCTTGTGTAGATCCGTTAACAAAGATATTATCAGGACTTATACCCATACAAGAGACAGGGTACGTAAACCAGTATGTTATAATTCGTTTCTTTGTAGTGGCTAAATTAAGTGTAATAATCTGTTGTATTATTTTATTACGTATGCAACGGTCAATAGCACATTCAAGTGGCAGGGGGAAGTGTTCTAAGCGTTGATGTAGAATAGTGCGCCATTGCCATAATGTCTGTGGCGATTGGGTTATTCTTTGTACAAAGATATTGATAGCTAATTGTAACAAATCGTCATTGCCCACATAATCACTTGTAATAATTAAGTCTTGCACATCATGTATAGGTAGCGTGAATAGATATTCTTTGATCTTAGTTTGGCTTTGATATGCGCTATTACAGACAACAAAAAGCAATCGTGCTTGCCGCATGCCTATAGATAATTCAAGTGGGCCATTTAACATAGCTACGTTTTCAAACAATGCATACGTAGCAGCTAGCGATTTTTTTATACGTATTGGTGTGCCATTTAATTCAGCATGCTTATCCATACCAGGTAGTATGTTTGCAAAAAACAAACTATACAAAACAAGTAGGTATAGCTTATTGATATACATGGCACACCCATGTAAAATTATTGTTTTATTTTTTTTGTATTTTTTAATAATCGTTTATATATGCCGGACATATATATGCCATAACCAATCATATACAAAGAGCCGACAATAACTATGCTGTTAAAAAATGGAATAGGTACACCGTAGCGATCGAGTAGCAACACCAAGCCGGCTATTGCTAATACAAAACCTTTGTGCTGCGTGCTGAGCGTTTCAAATGGGTTGAGGATATTCATCACTTCTCCTTTTTTATAATTATTTTCAGAAGTAATAGAACAATGCAATGTGTAATCGCGTGTTGCTTACTGGTACTGCATTTTCAATTTTACCTTGTGGGCCAATATCACCAAATGCTGCGCGATCATATTCAATTTCAGCGCCTATAGTTAACTTACTAATTCTCCATCGTATGCGTGGTGCAACCCGTGCTGCATATTGAATGTTTGGTGCATGTGCAAAAATAATTGGGTTACCTTCTGCGTTTCTAAATAATACATCTTTTGAACCAATATTTTTTGTGTAACCAATAAATATTCCAGGCTCTAATGTTTCCCATTTGGTTCCAACTATGTCAACCCAACCGGCTAGAGCTCGCGTATTTGTATAGTCTTGTTCACCGGTACACGCATTTCTACTTTTGACTGCATAGCCACTGATTTGTTGTAAATCAAATAAGTTTTCTCCATATACAAACTTACTACGCAATCGCCAATTTTCATACTGTAGAGCAACGTACACAATTGCCGAGGTACTACTTATTGATTCATTAACCTTAAAAATTTCTCCTGTCAAGGGACTGGTTGCACTCAACCGTGGTTTGAGTCGTTTCCAATCTGCTGCAAAGCCGAAAAAATGATTATTCAAATAAAAACGAACTTGGCCATGTAAATCTGGTGTAATAGCATTGCGTAAGTACGTGGTGCGTGGACCTTCTGGGCCATCACTTGGGTAATCAAGTTGCGTAACTAATGCCGTAATAATCTTTATAGTTGAAACATCAAATGTAGAGATAATTTGTGGTGAGAATGCATATGGTTGATACGGAAATCCGAGTGACGTAGAGATCATATCTGCTTGTGCTTCGGGTACATAAAGTGGATGCCAATATTGTCCGGCACGCAGATGGATACGTTTCCAGTCAAGCTGCCAGAATGCATGGCGCATGGTTACTAAATTGGGCAAATCTTTTTTGCCGAAAAAGTCGACTTCAACATATCCCCAGCTGTTAGCGCTATTGACCTTTGGGCCGTTAATTTTGACTTCCAGACGGGTACGAATGGGTAACATGTTGAATTCGCCATTTGCGTTTATATCATTGTCACATCTATCGGCTATTTTTTCTTTTGGCCAATAAATACCAAAACCGTCACGTTCGGTAACTACTTGACGTGTGTCCCAAAATGTACTGTGGCGTACATATCCTGAGAATTCGAACGTCTCAAGAAATGTCTTGTTCAGTTTTTCTGCCATACTGTATGAAGTTGTGGCAGTAACTGCCAAAAGAAGAATAATTTTTTTGTATACTACCATCTTTTTTCCATATCTGTTGTCTTGTAAGTACCCTATATCATCTAGCGGTTATTGCAATAAATTTTTATACGCTATTCGGACTAGAAATCATAATACAGCGCAAGTAATAAGCGTGTGTTACTGGTTGGTTTTGCGTTAGTGACAGTACCATCAGATGTAATAGTACCAAATGATGCGCGTGTATATTCGAGCTCTAATCCTATGGTAAATTTTTTGATGACGTACCGAAGGCGTGGTGATATACGAAACAAAATGTCGATGTCAGCACCAAAGGAGTAGATAGTATTTTCTTTGATGCCGTTTGCATCAGTAATATTTTGAATAATCGTTTTTGGTGCGCCTAGGTTTTTATCAACACCAATAAATAGCCCGGGTTCCACCGTATGGTATTTTTTTATTGCGCTATCAATCCAGAAACTAATATTGCGGAGATTAGTATACGTACGTATGTCGGTGGATGGTTGAACTGAATGTACGGCATAACCGCCTAGCCCACCATAATCAGTCAAGTTACCACCATACATTAGTTTTGTGTGCATAGAGAACGTATTCCAATTGAATGCTGCATATGCGAGTATAGCAAAGCTATTGAGTGCGGTAGATGTTTTTACATCTTTGTTGGTAACCAAGCGTGGAACTAAGCGTTTGTAATCTACCCCACATCCAAAAAAGTGATTACGAATTCTTGTTTTAATTTGCATATGTAGATTAGGTACAAGCGCATTACGAATATAGGTCGTGCTTGCACCAATAGGTCCCAAGCTCGGACAATCAAGCTCGGTTGCTGCACACAGAATAATTTCTAGACGATCACCTCGGACGTAGGTGTGGCGTACTTGTGGTACGCGTGCATATAAATCAATGGGTTGCCCAGAGTTATAAGAAATAGTGTCTGCAAAACATTCTGGTATGTACATAGGGTGCCAAAATTGTCCTGCTAAAATAGCACTATGTTTCCACGATAAATGTATGAATGCAAGTCGCATGCGCAAAATACTACCAAAGTCTAAATTGGTAATAAATTCGGTAAACCCAAAAAAGTCAGCTTCAATTGCAACATGACTTTTAGCGTCACCAATTTTAGGTCCACCAAATTCTAAACGGCAGTTGGTCTCAATAGGAACCATGACGTATTGACCTTTGGCATTGATATTAAAACCACGAGCATCATAATGCTGCCTATCAGGAAAGTTGAGAGACGTATCTTCAGAAGAACCATTCACTTGATGCGAATCCCAGAATGCCTCATGCATAATATAACCGGTAAACTCAAATTCTCCGGGTTTTAATTTACCATTTACTATAGGTTGATGCATGACCCGTAAGGGTCCTTGCTGGCAGACAATGACTGATGAGTATATACACACAAGGTATATAAATAGTGTGTACACATGATGCGTATGTTTCATTACTACTCGTTGCAAAATTAATATGCATAGTGTTAATACATGGTTAGGTAGTCTAGCGCGTTATTAAATTATTGCAATAAACCCCTCTATGCGCCATGCCTTGGAAAAATCCAAGTGCATATCATGTAATGGCTGATGATGTACTAATAATTGTACTTGTTGAATTGGAATATTATTTTCACGAATAGTTTTGAGTAATCCTTCAATAAGCATCCATTTTTCAAAAGTAGATGCTGTTTTATCGAATAGATTGCGGTCAAAAGAAATATATGCTTCATGCCCAGAAGCAGCAATCAGTGCAGTTTGTAGGCCAACTTTTTTGTCCAACACTTGTTCTTCATCAAGAATGTTGAGCCACGCTTTTAGTAAGTAATACAGATTAGATGCTGCATCAGTATGCCAAATAATATCTTGCGTTTCTGTGTGCCACGCATCGGTATGCCAAAAGTGCAGTGTTACTGTTTTTTTTGATGCACGAACTGGTGGTGTATACGTTTGTGTATTAAATGGTGTACGTATGAGTATAAATTCATTAAACCATGCAAATAATATCATACCGCATAGCAAACTGATTAATCCAAGTAGGTAGTAATGATGATTTTTCATGTGGGATAATGTGTTAATTTTCTCTTTTTATGTGTTGGTGTGTAATTTTGTAATAATGCATGTATTTCCGATTCATCGGTGTAATCCATTGGTGTTTGTTCGAGGTTGTCTTGCATCGTCGGGTCTGCATCATGCTCAAGCAGTAATCTAACTGTTTCAAGTTGCTCATCAAGAATTCCATTATACCCTTTCAATTGATCAGGGTTATTGCGGGATGTCAGCCATAATATGTGGTGAGTTCCCTTGCTGGTTGCAATATGGAGTGGTGTAACTCCTGCATTATCTTGTATATTAATTGGTATGCCGGCATCAAGCAGCAGAGCTACAAGTGGCACCTTGCGTGTGTACACTGCATAATGGAGTAGTGACCATGATGTGGAGACATCACGCGTATGTGGATGTTTAGGCACCGTAATGTACATACAATCCCAAGTTTTCCAATCAATGGCGGTATGGCGTATAGCATCACAACGAATTAGTTCTGCAAGCATATCCTTTTCTTCTGCATCAAAATTATCATGTGCATTGTTATTAACGAAAAATAATACTGTATAAGCCAGATCAGGTGCATGGCTGTGTATATAATTTTGTTTTACCAGCTGTTGTATGGTGTGGGTTACGGTATTCGCTTTATTGTGGAATTGCCATGCCTTAAACCATGTTGTGCAAACTAATGGGCAAAATTTGTTGGCTGCGGTACAAAATGCAAAAAAATGTCCTAAGCTGCTCGTAACACTCCATACTGGTAAACAATCTTCAAAATGAATAGGCTCATCAGGAGAACGGAAATCACGTATGAATTGTTTATGTTCTGATGAGTTTAACTCAGTTTCCATTACTTGTTGCATTGCAAGCGCTTGTACATACTCATCATCTTCGTTTGCTTGATCCAAAGCGGTCTGATAGCTTGCAAAGGTAAGAATGGTACGCAGTATGTCATGAGGAAAATCATTGATATGCATGCCGTGCAGGTGTATTGCTACTGTTGATAACACACAAAATAATATTTTGCCGGTATTATTCATGTAATCTTCTTCTTTTACGAGGCCGTTCTTCGTCAGCGTATGCTTGGTCACTAAAATATGCTTTAAGGAGCTGGTGTTCTCGAGGCGTGAATAAACTAAATAACGTATCAAATATAGTTTCTTGCGATATGTCATAATCTTGATAAAACGACTCAGTTGCCGTGGTCGCAGCCGATTGCCAGTGACGGCATACAAGGCTAAGCCAATCCCTTTTTTGCCATGCATGTTTAACTAAATCTATTTTGTCGTCTTTTTCTGGGCATTCCCATGTGCTTGTAGCAGGTTGATTCGCGGGTGCTGGTTCAGGAACAATAAGATAAGAAAAAATCTGAATAAGCATGTCCATGGGCATGTCATTAATATGCATGCAATGTGAGGATAGAGGAAATAAGAATAATGTAATCAATAATGTGTATAGGTTCATATGATTTCCTTATATAGTATAATTTTTTTCACGAACGTTAAACTATATATTGTTTAAATAAACCCCGTATTTCCGTGTTATTTGTATAATCTGCTGGTGTGTGTTCATTGTTATCTTCGATATTGGGGTTTGCGCCATGATTTAGTAACGTACATACCGATTTAAGATGAAATCTTTTTGTTCTTACGTCTAATGACTCAAATTCTTCTTCTTCATTGTCTGATGAATTTTTGTTGAATTGACATTCATCTTCTTCTTCAATCAAATTACATGCAATATGCAAAGGCGTTGCACCAGCATTGTCTGTGGTGTCAATTGGTATTGTGTTGGTTGCAAGTAGTAACTCGAGTACATCTGGATTTGGTGCATATGCAGCATAATGTAGCAATGTCCATAATGTTGGTTTATTAATGTGTTCAGTCCAAGCTCTTGCAGGCCATATGCGCTCATGGTGTGGGTGTTGTTTGACCTCCGGTGTATAATCCATACAGTCGGTAAGAATGGTAAGGTCAAGTATGTTATACGCAAGTAATGTGCTCAATATGGTATAGTTTTTTTGTATAACTTCATCTGCAAGCAAATGAGAGGTATCAATTATAAATCCACGTAAAAGTTTGGATAGGTTGTCTTTATGTGTAAGCATGTAGTTACGCATACGCAGCGGTAGTTGAGCTGCATGATGCCATGTCCTGCATACCAAGCTGCATGTGTATAGTTGCCTGCACATGGTAAAAAAATGTTCTTTTTGTTTTTTCTCTCCCCATGTAAAGGATCCAAGCCCACACCATGATGCATCGGTTGTCAGTTGGGTGAAAAAGCGTCCATTGTTGTTTTCTTTCTCAAATTCCTGTTCTTCTAGATTTGCTTCACGTTTTTTCTCTTGCCGAAGTTCTAGTTTTGCACGTGTGGCATCTGCTGATGAGTCTGCAGCCCATGAAATCCATTCACTGAGTATATCGTGTGGAATTAAGATACCTTCTATTTCCATACCCGTATTTTGCATGCTAGCAAGCAGAAATGGTATGGAGAGTAAGGTAATAGCAATGTGCTTTATGTTCATAGAATACCTTTTGTTATAAATTCAATACTTTCTACAAGCGGTTCCACATATGAGTGCCAATCATCTTTATTCTTTATACTTATTTCAATGCCTATTGCTGGTGCAATGATGCCAATAAGCGGTTTGAATGGCAATGAATATGGGCCGTGTACCGTGAATAATTTATCATATGCAGGTTGTTTTAAAATGTTGCACATGTGTATACCATACGCAAGAGTTTTTTTTCGACTGAATAAATGCGCTTGATCATACGGGTATAATGCAAGCCCATGTGTATGTGTAATAAAATCATCACCATATGAAAAATGATATATATAGATGTGTGGTTTTGTGCCTGCTTCGTGATAAAAATTAATATTTATGTACAAATCGGGTTGCATACGATTAGCAAAAGATGCTTGTTGCAAAGGGTATATAATTTCACCCGGTTGGCGTGTAATGCTTACGCGCATATGTGGGTTACGGTTGGTTAGTATTTTTTTTATTTCTTCTGCATATTGCAAAGTGATACTACGTTCAAGAGAATCTTGTATGGTCCGCCCGGTGGTTTTTGCATCACCAGCTGGATCTAGCATGATAGTAATTGGTGGTGTGTATATGCGTGCATAAATTGTTACAGGAATTAACAAACATAAAAAAAAATTTTTTAGCGACATTGTAAATCAGTAGTTAAAAATTGTGGTAAAAACGTAGTGCGCTCAAGTCCGGTATTATTATTAATTGCCATACCAATTGCTTTTGGCTGCCCTATAAATATACACAATTTTTTTGCGCGTGTTATTGCCGTGTACAATAAATTACGTTGTAGCAACGTAAAGTGTTGCATAAATATGGGAATAATGACGGCATCATATTCAGAACCTTGGCTTTTATGAATAGTAATCGCATAGGCGAGTACTAGTTCATCAAGTTCACTAAATTCATACACTACTGAGCGTTCTGGATATCGTACCGTGAGTTGTTTTTCTTGCACATCAATTTGTTCTATGGTGCCAATATCGCCATTGAATACCAATTTGTCGTAATTATTTCTGATTTGCATAACACGGTCATGCAATTTAAAAGTGGTACCCGCTTGTGCTATTTGTGGTTTATGTTCATCTGGATTGAGTAGCTGTTGTAGATTAAAATTAATCGTATGGGTACCGACGACACCACGATTCATAGGCACCAGTACGGTAGTGTTATGTGGTGAAATATTAAATTTAGCCAGTCCTTGTTTGTAGATATTTTCCAAATGATGTTGCACATTTTGTGGATCATTTTCTTTAATGTATAAGAAATCTCGCCGTGCGCCCGGTAGTTGCGATACGGGAAATTCACCATTATTAATTCGGTGTGCATTAATAATTATTAAGCTATCTTGAGCTTGCCGAAAAATTTCAGTCAGTCGTATGGTAGGGACTATATTGCTGGCAATAATGTCTTTTAAGAAGTTACCAGCTCCTACGGAAGGTAGTTGATCTATATCACCAATAAATACCACATGTGCATTGAGTGGTACTGCTTTGAGTATGGCGAATGCAAGGAAGATATCAATCATAGAGGCTTCGTCAATAATTAAGAAATCGACGTGCAGTGCGTTTTGTTCATTACGTGCAAAACCCATGGTGCTCACATCAAATTCAAGCAAACGATGTATGGTGACTGCTTGTTTACCGGTGCTTTCAGTTATGCGCTTTGCAGCACGGCCAGTTGGTGCAGCTAGTTTATAAGAGTATTTATTTTCATCAAGTATGCTGAGCAACTTTTTAATTAAAGTGGTTTTGCCGGTTCCCGGTCCACCCGTAACGACGGTTACGTTATTTTGCAAACAGGTTAAAATGCCTCGTTGTTGGTCTTCATTAAGGGCTATATCTTGTGCAGTACGAAGCTTGGTATATATAGCATCAATATCAAATGTACGTAAGCGTAGTTGCTCTACTAGCTTTTTAAGTTTTGTACTGACGCCTTTTTCAGAAAAATAATATTGTGATAATGTGACAAAATGTTGTTCATTATGCGTGATCAATTTTATTTTATCTTCATTGTACAAATCATGCAGAGCACATTTTATTTTTGGTGCTGCATCGGTTGCATCAAGCTCAAGTAACGTTGTTGAATTTGTTTTTAGTGCATCAAGTTCAATGTATAAATGACCGTTACTAATAATAGTAGAGATAGTATGTAATAATCCGGCAGTGATACGCTTGACCGAGTCATGTGCAAATCCCATATTTTGGGCGATTTGATCCGCCATTTTGAATCCAATGCCCCAAATGTCGGTAGCAAGACGATATGGATTTTGTGTAATAATGGCAACAGATTCTGCACCATATTTTTTATAAATTTTTGTTGCATATACGGGTGATATCCCCTTGTCTTGTAAAAACACCATGACGTGAGAAATCTCTTTTTGGTCATGCCAAGCAGTAATAATAGTGTCTACGCGCTTGGGGCCAATACCGGGAACTTCATGCAAACGCTGGGGATGTTGGTCAATGATGGTCAGTACATCCTGCCCAAAATAGTTAACCAGTTTTTCTGCATACGTAGGTCCAATGCCTTTAATAAGTCCGGAGCCTAAATATTTCTTAAGGCCAATAAGTGATGTTGGTGTTTGTGCATGACATTGTTGTGCATCAAATTGTCTGCCAAATTTGGGATGAGTTATCCAAGTACCGCTGACACGAACATGTTGCCCCGGTTGAATATTGGGCAAATAGCCTTTAACAATGGTTTCTCGCTTTTTATCCAGTTGTAATACAAAGACGGTAAAGCCATTTTCTGCATTGTGAAAAAATAACCGGTCAACGGTACCACTTAATTGTTCTAAAGGTTCGGTCATTGAGTATTAAACATCCTCATTGCGTGAAAAACTTGAAAATAAAGTAGCTATTTTGTCTTGTGTTATATCGTTAATATCTAGTTTATCAACATGTTTGTCTTTCAGATAGTGCATAAATGCTTTTTGACCTTCACTATCAAGTTGTGGAATTGATTTTGGCATTAACGTATGTATTTTATTGCATTTTTGAACTCGTTCTACAAATTGTGCGCGACCTTTTGGGCAGCTACGTACTAAGTCACCAAGAAAATCGAGTAAATCTTGGGCAAATGCTACAAGTGCGGTAAATGATTTAATTTCTTTTAAAAATACAGCTTCTTCATGACCTTCGGGTGCATCGGCCCATTTGAGTAAAAAATTATCTTTCTTATTGCGTTTGTTTGTAGATTCTTCTATGAGGATGAGCATTTGGTGTTTGGTACTGCGCGCTCGTTCCATAAACGGTTCAACTTTAGCAATAAACTCTTTTTTAACTTGATCAAGCAATTCATGAATTGTTCTGCTACGGTGTGTATTACCCAAACTACGTGTATCTTGTTCTAAGGCAGCTAACTCAGTTATGGTGTATTGCTTGCCTTCATACGTGTAAATACCTACGTATGATTCGTTTTTTGTTTTGTTGCCAACCAGCATGGTATTAATTTCTCTACGGACAAGACCGATTAATTCAATAATGTCAGCATTAATACCAAATGCAGTACCATCAAATAATTTAAGTACCGGTGATTCAAGTGTAATATGTGTATCATGAACGCCCGCAATATGTGCTGCCGGTGTTAATAAACTTAGAAGAGAAATTATGTGTAATTTTTTCATAATACGTTCCTTTGATCTATTTAAAAATTCACTTCAACATTAAATGTTACGGTCCAATCATGTCCTATACCACGAGAGAATAGCGTACCATCTGCTTGTATGCCAAGAAACCAGATGCGTGTTGCTTGTTCTATTTTGCCGTTTATGCCACCAAAAAACTGACCTTGGCATGCATAGCCAATTTTTGCACGATCTTTGTCTAGATGCAAGGTCATGTCGCCAAAACATGGTGTGTCCATAGAAATTAATTTGTTTTCAGTCTGTAGCCAAAAATCGAATCCAAAGTTGGCACCAGCATGCGCCCCCAAATAATCTAATCTGCTCAGCCAACGCCAAATAATACCCGGTTGTACGGTTGTGTCTACGGCAACAGGATAAAATCGTTTGACGAGTTCTTGTTCTAAAAATGCAAGGTTTGCAGCAGCCTGTGCATCATTGGTAAAATCACGGTCTTCAAAAGCTGCTGCATTATTTTTTTCTACATAAAATATTTTTTCATCTTTGGGGAATAAATATTCTATTGAGCCGCGGTGGCATACGTGCACATTTTCTGCCCACGGCAAGTGAATGGTTTTGTTCAAATCTGAATTAATACGTAGTATGGCACCAATGCCCACATGGCCACCATTGCCCAGGCTCGTATCCAATAAATTTGCCGATAAGCGATCAAGTGCGCCGAGTGCAAATGCAGTCAATTCATCAAATGCTTTTTGTATTTGAGGGCCAGCCGGATCTAAAATGTCGCAAAAAATATCTTCTATAAGCGTGGGTGCAGGTAAGCAAGCATTTTTAAATCGAGCGAATGAACTACCCTTTAATCCTTTTTTGAGTGCAAATGCAGTTGGAATGGTTAGTTGAATGCCGGCGCGTACTCGTGCACGTTTATCAGTGAATACTTTACGTTCGATTTCAAGTCGAGTGTCACCAAATCCGAGCTTATCGCTGATAAAGTGTGCATCTTGAAATTCTTCATCTTCTTGCTCGGTATCGAAACCAAATTCTTCTGCAATGGCATCGCGTTCAGCATCGGTTAGAAATAAATTGCGTTCAAGATAATAAAGTGGAAATAAAAATCTGAGGCGCCATTTTTTCCATTGGCGCATGCCATGAATCATAAAGCCGGTACGACGTTGGTGCGTTTTTAAGTTGGCTGCGATGCAGAGTATTTTGGCAATATCAATATTATAATCTTCATCCGAAAAGGCGTCGATAAGAGGAGTTACAGAGTTTTGAATTTTATCAATAAATGATTCACTCGCAAAATTAAGATACGAAGATAACCTATCGCTGTGGTCAGTATAGAATGAATCACTCATCTGGTTATAGAAGAAATCGAAACCGGTTACCCAGCGACCTTTATAATCGCAGTGTAAAAGTTCAAATAAAGGGAAATCAAGTAAGCTACGTTGATTGAATGGGTTGGTATGGCAATACAAATCTTCTTCAAGTAAAGGGATAATACCTGCGTCTACTAATTGTTGCATGATGGTTTCTGGGCTGACATTGCGGTGATGCTGCAAAATGCCTTCTATTGAATCTTCACTTAAAAATTCCATTGCCTCAGGGGTGTCAAAAATATCGAAAATATCGTCGAAAGAATGCATAGCGGATACTATGCATGAAATACTACAGATGCTAAGTAAAAAATATATTTTTAGCTTTTTCATTGTGCGCTCTTCTTAATTTTTTATAAATTTTTGTTTACCTTTATGTAGAACAACAATCAGATTCTATATTATTTTTTGCTGCATGACAAAGTTGCATAAATATAATGATCGCTTTTTTTTGTATACTCGTTAAGATTAATTATTACCACATTGTATGCGTGGGGGTTTTTGTAAAATTGTAAGGGACTATATGGTATTACGAGAACAGCAGACACAAAATTATTTTATTGTTGAAGGCAATATAGGAGCTGGTAAATCTACATTTTTGGAAGTTATAAAAAAATATTTAAATGTGCAGGTAGTGCGTGAACCACATACCAAGTGGCAACAAGTAGGTGGTGAACATAATTTGCTTGATGCATTTTACAAAGATATGCCACGTTGGGCATACACCTTCCAAACATATGCTTTTGTTTCTCGTGTCATTGAACAACAAGAGCATGCAAAATCTAATCCATATTCTATTCAAGTGTTGGAGCGATCAGTATTTTCTGATCGTTATTGTTTTGCCAAAAATGCGTATGAGTCTGGCAACATGAATGCATTAGAATGGAAGTTGTATCAAGAATGGTTTAATTGGTTGGTTGATGGATATATACCAAAGCCCGCCGGTTTTATTTATTTACAAGTTGATCCTGCCGTATGTTATGAACGTTTGAGAAAACGTAACCGATCCGAAGAAGAAACGGTAGCACTTGCGTATATTCAACAATTACATGCATACCATGAACAATGGTTAATACGTAAAGAGCTTGTTGCCGAGAGTTTGCGAGATATACCGGTATTAACGCTTACGTGTGATCGTGATTTTGAACATGATAGATATGAACAAGAAAAACATATGGATCAAATAGTGGCATTTTTTGCGATGATAGGCGGTGCAGTATCCGCATCAGATCATGTAAATTATACACTTGTAAAATAATATGAAAGTGCAGTAGAATAAATATCAATATATGATTTATGCAAGTAATATATCACTTTTTACCACAAGGAGTGCGTATGGAAACAGTGTTTTTTGCAAAAGCAGCAGCCTTTTTAGGTGCATCGATTGCCATGGGGATAGGTACTGTTGGACCTGCATTAGGTCAAGGTTTTGTTGGTATGAAAGCTTGTGAGAATATTGGTAAATATCCACAACAAAGTAATGCAATACGTACCACTATGATGATTGCAATGGGATTGGTAGAAACCTCGGCAATTTATGCGTTATTGATTGCAGGGGCATTGATTTTTGTTGGATGGAGCCTTTAATAGATACATACGATAGCTATGATGACTATTAATATTACCATTATTGTTCAAATGTTAAATTTTGGTATTGCATATGCATTACTGTATAGTTTATTTTTTAAGCCTACCGTAGCATTATTGCACGATGAACAAGAGTCGTATCGCGCGATTGAAAATTTAATTGTGAGTGGTAAAGCGGTGTGTCTTGAAAAAGAACAAGAACTAGATATGCAGGTGCAATCATGTAAACAGTTTTTTAAAGATCATAAACCACGTGTTCAGGATTTGTATCTCGTCGTATTGAAAGAATTAACGCCTTCTATCACACCACAACCACTTGATGCTCAATCTATTAAGCATGCAACAGAACACATTAAGCAGGCGCTTATAAAAAGGGTAGAGCATGTTTCCTAGCTCATATGTAATTGCGATTGTGTTTCGTATTATTAATTTTATTGTTTTTGGTGTTGTGCTTGTTTATTTGTTTAAGAAGTATCTTTTAGACTCTATCTTACAGATGATGGCACAAAAAGACGCAGAAAAAAAAATGCTACATGAAGAAGCAGATGCTTTGCAAGAAACAGTAAAAGAGTTAGATAGCATGATTGAACGTGAAGCTCGTGAGTGTGAAGAACTCAAAAGACGTGTAATTGAATGGCGCAAACGAGTTGAGCAAGAACTTGATGAGCAACGTGTTAGCAGACAAGAACAAGCAGAACAAATACGACAGACTATGGCAACAAAGGCTCAACATCTGTATCAACAGAATCTTGAACGAGCAGCATTGCCATCAGCTCTAGAACAAGCACGTGAGCAATTACATGAAAAATTTTCTGAGAAACCAGCCGGCGTACAGTACATAAAAAGCGTTGTAGATCACATGAAGAGTACAAAATGAAACAAGTTAACTCTGATTATTTGGTACGCAAATATGCGCAAGCATTTATGCAGGTATTTGGTGCTTCTTTTTCACGTGAAGATGTAGGGGCTATGCAAAAGGTAGCACATTTTTTCCACCAAAGGAGTAGGGCATTATTTTTTTTGAGATTGCCTATTATTAGCAAGGATATCAAACGCGAAGTGCTTTATTATGTGTGTACGCAGTTTCATGTACCACAGGCAGCACACACATTAATTGATATATTGCTTAAAGATAAGCGTTCTGCATTATTATCACTGATATTCAGTAAGGTAAGTGAAATTTATTACAAGATACATGGTATTGAGCCATTTACTATAGAAGCCTCGCATGCATTGTCTGATGCTCAGTTGCAAGAAATAGAACAATTTCTTGCTGCTTGTACAGGACATGTTATTTTGTCTGAATATACTGTTAACACAGATTTGATTGCAGGCGTTCGTTTGCAAAGTGCTACCTCACTATGGGAACATTCTATACGCAAGCAATTGGCACATGTACAACAGCTTTTTATGCGCTAAAGGAAAACCATGGAAGTTAAAAGTACTGATTTAGTTTCATTATTTGAGCGTTCATTACGTGGACTGCCAGAAGATAAACTTGAAGAAATAGGTATTGTTGTTCAAGTTGGTGATAATATTTGCAAGGTGCATGGTTTGACGAATGCCATATCGGGTGAAATGATTGATTTTGAGGGTGGTAATCGCGGTATTATTTTTCAGCTTGATGAAGACGTAGTTTCAATATTCTTATTGTACGCTGACATTCCTGTAGCAGAATTAGAAGTAGCCAAACGTACCGGTAATGTATTTATGGCACCGGTTGGTCAAGAGTTACTCGGTCGCGTTATTGATGCAACAGGAAAACCGTTAGATGGTATGGGTAAGATCAAAGTTGATGCTATGCATCCTGTTGAAGCACCTATTGAAGGTATTGTTGAGCGTAGTCCAGTTAATGAGCCATTAGAAACAGGAACTATTGCGGTAGATACATTAATTCCGGTAGGCAGAGGACAACGTGAATTAATTATTGGTAATCGAGGTACCGGCAAAACAGTGCTAGCAGTTGACGCAATTTTGCATCAAAAAGATAAAGGGATTATTTGTATCTATGTTGCTATCGGTCAGCGCGAAGCAGCTCTTGCGCGTATTATTCGCTTACTTGAAGAAAGTGGTGCATTAGCGTATACCGTTATAGTGAGTGCACGTGCAGGGCAGGCGGTGTTGAATCAATATCTTGCGCCATATGTTGGATGCACGATAGGTGAATATTTCCGTAATCAAGGACGAGATGCTTTGATTGTATATGATGATTTGACTAATCATGCTATAGCATACCGTGAAATGTCATTATTGTTACGTCGTCCACCAGGACGTGAGGCATATCCGGGTGATGTGTTTTATTTACATTCTCGATTGCTTGAGCGTGCAGGTAAGTTGAAAAACGGGGCATCATTGACTGCATTGCCAATTGCACAAATTCAAAGTGATGATATTACTGCCTACATTCCAACTAACTTAATATCTATCACCGATGGTCAAATATTTTTGGATACACAATTATTTAACCAAGGCGTGCGACCTGCTGTGAATACAGAACTTTCAGTGTCTCGAGTTGGTGGTGCTGCTCAAACAGCGGCCATTAAAAAGGTAACTAAAGCTTTGCGTCTGGAACTTGCACAGTATCATGAATTATTGGATTTTGCACAATTTGGTACTGAGCTTGATGAGATTTCAAAACGACGATTACGCCGAGGTGAGCGAGCAGTTGAATTACTCAAGCAGCCACTGCATGTTACCTATTCATTTGTTGATCAGGCATTGATGCTCTTTTTATTCAGAGAAAATTTTCTGGATGATATTGCACCAAGACATGTGCATGCATTTGCAACAGAATTTGTTAGCTATGTACGATCAGTACATCAAGCAATTTATGATACAATTGCAACCACTGCTGATATATCAGATGATACAAAAGAACATTTAATTCAAGCGGCTAGAGAATTTAGTCGCTTATTTGTGTCACCAGAAAATGGGATAATCAAGTAATTTAAAAAATTATATAACGTGAACGTTAAAAAAGTGTAATAGGCTTATTTAGACCTTTTTTAACGATATTTCAAGAAACTATTTTCTTGTATTAAATGGTTTTTTTATTTTGTATAAAAATACCCCTAATATGAGGAGATAGGTAATGCTTGTATATCGTTCTAAGTTATTTTGTCTAACAGTACTGCTATTGTTGTCTGGGATAATACGAGCGGATAACTGCAATGACTGTTGCGGCAAAGTTACTAGTCATACTTTTTACAGTGTGCGACCACAGTTTCAAGTTGGTTCTCCTGAATATCTTACGCTTATGCGTAGATGTAATGGCGCGGTAGATGAAAAGAACATGAACTTTAATGTGACACTTTTTGGTGGTAAAACTACTAAATCTGATGATATTGCTAAGTTTTTCTCACCTTTTTGTTCTGAGTGCATTAATGTAAATGGCGCTATAGAAGAAGAAGGTACTGCGCTATTACCGCAACATTTTAATTTATTTAGCGTAGAATATAGTGATGAAGTTGCTATGTTTTTACCAATGGGCGTGAGTAACATTACCGATCCATTTGTCAGTAGAATTACTCTTAGGCCGGAACAGTCAGTAATTGGTCTTGGATTTTCTTTCCTAGCAAAATTTGAAGCATGCAAGCGTAACTGGTTTTTTGCTGTATCAGCACCATTAATGCGTGTAAAAAATGATATGGGATTGTGTGAGGTAATTACGAGCACAGGTCAATTTTATGATGTAACACCTATTGAAGATGAAGTAACTAATCTAAATCAAGAATTACACAACATGACGCAAGCATTAAATCAAAGTGATTGGTGCTTTGGTAAAATTTGTTGCGGTTCATTATCAAAAACTCGTCTTGCATTTATTCAAGCAATGCTTGGTCTTGAATGGGCATCGAATGAGCATTGTTTTGCAACCTCATTCCTTGGGATTACCATTCCAACCGGTAACAAACCAGAAGGCAAATATATATTTGAACCTATTGTAGGTACTGCTGGGCACTGGGGATTGTATTCCTATACAACTATGGGAATAGAATTCCATCGTTTTAGTAGTAATAATTATGTAGCTACTATTGATACCGATATTATGATGCAATATTTATTCTCACGCACTGAAAAACGTTCTATGGATTTAAAATACAAACCATGGAGCCGTTATATGGAACTCTACAAAAACAAAGATCAAGCAATACAAGCAAATGATTTGCAAGCTACATCTATTGATGCATGGTTCTTAGCAACACCGGGTATTAATATATTAACACAAGATGTGAAAGTGAAACCTGGATATAGCGTGAGCCTTAACGTAGCATTGACATTGAATCGTGATCCAAACTTTGCAGATCGTGGATTTACTGGTGAAATTGGCTATAACTTCTATGCGCGAGAAGCAGAATGTGTAGAACTTGAATGTTGTTCACTTGGTGGTGCTGCTATAAAAGATCACTCAGGTCGTGGTTTTGTCAATCCAGTTCGTACTATGACAAATGATTTATTATCTAATGAAGCAAGTGTTGCTAACCAAGTATTCCATGGTGAAAACACAACAACTGATGTGATTGATAATTATGATACACGAGCATTAACCATTGATGATCTTGATTTAAATTCTGCTGCGCATCCATGTGTACTTTCTAACACCGTATATGCTGCATTGGGTTATGATTGGGCAGATATTAAGTGTCCGGTTACCGCAGGAGTTGGTGGGTCATATGAGTTTGCTGGTCGTATGAATACGTCTCTTGATCGTTGGTTAATATGGGGCAAACTTGGTATTGATTTTTAATTAATTACAATGTTGAAACGAGGAGATTTTCGTATGATGTATTTAGTAGTAGTTCCGATTTTATTATTCCTAAACACGGTGCTGTATGGTGAAAACACCATACGCATTAATCCACGGGCTGATAACTATTTGTGCCGTGTGATTGCTGCAAATCAAATGACGGCAAATTTAGCGCCATATGATATTACAACAGAGCTTAATGCGGATCAGAGTGTTGCTCCTTATGCAGGTTCGTTTACCAAATCATTACAACATGATGCGGTTACCGGTCTTTTGAATGCATCTGGTCAAGAGAACTTTCAAGCACTGGTACACGCTATAGAAACGGCAGATCAAGTGAATTTCAATGAGATTGTACGTGCAATTGGCGCTAGCATTCAATTTAAAAATCCACAAGGTGCATATGCACATAGCCTTGTAGGTGCTCCATGTGCTATTATTCCGATTGCACCAGCGCCAACCATTTCAAGTCCAGAAGCTGCAGCTGATATAATTGAGAATTATTTACATGCAATTTGTCGTTCAGTGGCATTTGATGAATATGGAACTGGAGAAGGTACCGACGTTGATACAGTCAATGGTGGATCGATTACTAATAATGCAGCGGCAATTTTGACAGCTCTTGGCGATGCGTACCAAGGTCCAAAAGTTGATGGTGAGGTAACTGCGGGAGTTCTATTCAGAGGTAATGCGGTAGGGGATTTGGTTGGTCCCTATATCTCACAATTTTGGTGGTTACCTTTACACAGAAATTATACAGCATATGAAGAGCCGCAATATTTTTCTATTGCGCAAGATCGTGAATTTGGTGTAACGTGGGATGATTTTATTGATATAGAAAATGGTATAGTTCCCGTGCCGTATGAGCCATCAGATTTTAGTGGATATCGTTATATTATAGATGGACGAGATGTTGGAACTGCTGTGCATAATGATCCTCCTGCAATTTTCTTTTTTGATGCAGTAAATATACTGCTTTATAACAGGTTTCCTCAAGCATCTAATTTACCGTACTTTAATGGTGATATGCCAAATGAGTGTCAATTTGTGACTATGGGTATTGCTGATATTGATGCAGCAATATTTACTGCGGCACAAGAAGGGCTCAAAAATGCATGGGCACATAAATGGTTAGGATCACGCAAGGTTCGTCCAGAAGCTATGGCTGGATTAGTTCACCGTGCAAAAGTAACTGATACAAATCCTTTTGATTTATATGAAACTATTTTTGAAGAGCTTGCAGGAATTGATTTGCTTGCATGGGTAAAAGAGTATAACTCACAACAAGGTGAGGGTGCAGATACCTACTTATTAGCACAACAATATCCTGAAGGTTCACCGGATCATCCATCATATCCGGCTGGGCATGCAACGTTTTCTTCTGCAAGTGCAACTATTGTAAAAGCATTCTTTGATGATACTGAGTTGATTGCAACCTATACCGCACCGGTTAAACCGGATCCATCTGATCCAACTAAGTTAGTTCCATTATCGGAAGAAGAAGGTGCGTTGTTGCTAACGGTAGGTGGTGAACTTGATAAACTTGCATCTAACATTGCGATAGCTCGTGATTTTGCCGGTGTACACTACCGTTCTGATGCAGAGGCGAGTGTGGTGCTTGGTGAACAAGTTGGTTTGAAAGTGTTACAAAACTGGGCAGCAATATACCATGAGCAAGATTTTACCGGATTTGAGCTAACATTGCGTAACGGACAACGTGTGCGTGTTACTAAAGATGGTGTGACGAATATTCTAAGCTAACTAGTAGCATAAGATCAAAAAAAAGGCGGATGTATTTCCGCCTTTTTTGTTGTTAATTAATCTTCAGTGTTTTCTTTGCAGAATTCTAATTGGCCGGTTTTTGAGCTAGTAATAGTATAGGTGCCCAAAGGATCTTCAATTATCTGAAAGGTTATTGGTTGGTAACTATCGCTGGCAAAATGTAATACTATTGGTGTGGACCATATACTTTGTTTGCCTATTTGCATCGAGGAACGTAGAAGCTTTATTGACTGGGCACCTATTTCACCTCGAGTTCCAATATGATTGTTTTTAAATGATACTCCTGATTCCTTGTCTCTACCGTGTATTTGATATGTTAGAATATATGTAACAACTTGGCTTAGATTGTTACGTATCTGTATATCACCTTTTATTATTGGTGGTAGATCTTCCATGGCGTGTGCGGTATGTAAGCCAATACATGCAATGATTATTGCAAATATATGTTTCATGTTAAACCCTTTGTGTATGATTATTGTGAGTGAAGCCTGGTGTGTTCTAGCAGACTATTTTAGAACTTTCTTATTTTAAAAGTCAAAGAGCTCTTAGCCATAGATTAATTTTTTACTTAAGAAGAAGCATTAGTGACTTGCTACAATCATTTAAAATTTTAGAGTATTTTTCTTGTAAAGAATCACCGGGTACCTTTTTCAGCGATTTTTCATAGTTAGAATCCTTACGATGAGCACTTCCAGATGATCTCAATTTTTGAATTCGTCTCAAGGTTTTAATTAATTCTTCTGTTTTAAATATTTTACTGACTGAGAAATACTTTTCTAATTTATCCAAACTTCCTTCTTCCTCATCATTAAAAGTTACCACTTCGCTAATTTTTTTAACATTTATTGAATCAATAAGTATTTTTGCTAGACGCAAAATTCCTTCATCAAATTGTTTTTGGCTATTAATAGACAAATTTGCCAATGATTCCAGATTATGTTTATCATGATAATTAAGGGGTTTAAATAATTTCCATCCATTTTTTTTGTCAAAAATTTCATTGAATATGCCAAATATTTCTTTGAATAATAGATCGGCGCTATCCGGCCCTCTAAACTCACAGTAAAAGTCTCTAGCTATTGCAACATTACTCATTCGCGGTGATTCTTCAAAAATATTGTAACTTCTCCAATAATGTTGCTCATCATGTGGCAAATTGTTTAGATCTCCGAGATATGCCATGATGTACGTAGTATGATTATTATCTATTGGAATATACCAATCTTCTCCCCTCAATACGCCATCTTGAACTGAATAAAATTCTGGATTTGAGTAATATTTGTCTAATACTTGCCTTTTAAAGGTGACTCTTGTTAGATATGGATCAGGTTTTG
Source organism: Candidatus Dependentiae bacterium (assembly GCA_035445995.1). Classification (NCBI taxonomy): domain Bacteria; species Candidatus Babelota bacterium. The sequence goes on from DAOMRS010000001.1 coordinate 1,037,565, forward strand.
CAAGGCCTTGTTTGTTTTTATAGGAAAACATTTTTTTAGGTTCACAAGAAACCTCGATCAGTTTTCCTCTTTTATTTTTTCCTACTATAAATTTAACTGATGATGGCATATATTCGGATCCTTTTTGGAGAGAGGTAACTTCCATTTATTTATACGATTTATTGTTATAAAAAGGCTTTAAATCTGTATTTTATGGTGTGCCCTGGCAGACTATTTTAGAACATTTTCGTTCTCAAGCATAGAAATAGCCAATATACGAGAGATGCTATTCAATTAGTGTGTTTTGATTTTTATCTGGTAGAAAGTTTTCTTTTGAAACTATCGTTTCACCCAATTGTTTCTCAATATCTTTACGCGTTCTACCTGCAACAGCACCACCTATTTTTGCATCATTTCTTAATTTAGACATACCATGTGAGTTTTTTTGTTGTGTAAGCTGGGAGGTTGTAGCTTCTCCAAGCATAGTAATAATAAGTTCTAGGTCAGTCATATGATCTCGTAGATTTTCTCCTGCGAGTCCTTTTATATTTTTATATTCATGGGCCTTTAAATCAAAAGCGCCTTGCATAATATCATTGGTTAAAATTGCATATTCGATTGGGCGCTTTACACCTCTTGCTGACCATTCGTCAGTTAATCCTTGACGAACTGCTATCCCGCGGATTCTTTTATCAACCCAATCCTTGCCGTATCCCTTTTGTTCATAGATTTTTTTAACTCTATCTATTCCCAGTTCAGGATTTTCGATTTCATCGATGCGTTCTTTTCCAACCCGTGCTAACCAAACCTTAAATGGCTCTGCTTTAGGGGAAGGGATGGACTGAATAATACGAAAAATGCCTTCAGTATTAGCGCAGTCTGTTTCATAATTTTTACCATCTGATGATTGTAATTTCAGTTGTCGACAAATTGTCGACAACTGGTTTCCAGATGTATCTTTTTCCCTGATTTTCATCTTATGCCAGTAATCACGTGGATTTTTACTATCCGTAAGAAAGGCAATAATATCGATTACAGAAAACCACCACTCATCATCAACAAGCACTCTTCTAATTTGCTTACCTTGAAAAATTGCTATCTTTGTTGGCTCATTTGTTGACATAAAATTCCCTTTATTACGCTGTTGTTTGCTTAATAACTCATAAGATCGAATGTTTTACTATAAAATAATCTCTGTATAGATACAATGCTCATATGCAAAATAAAAAGTAATCAAGAGGTAACACCATGAAATCAGCCCAAGAATTAATCAGTGAATCACGCAAACTTCTCAATCTCATAACAAACGAATCTAGCATCATCAGATGTCGCCAATATATCGAAGAATTTATTGAAATATATGAAACATACCCCAGCCTAACAACGGTAATTTCCTCATTAGAAATTAGTCGAAAAGACAAGAAGAAAAGTCTTAGTATACTTGAAAAAAAGGCTCTCAAGGAAATTCAGCGCGCATTTGATGTGTTAACCAAAAAGTGTGCTCACAAGCAAATCGACATTCCCCAAAGCATAATTAATGATTATCAGATAAACATCTCAAGTGCTGGCTATACTGTAAGCAAATTCGATGCTGTGCGAGATTTAATACTTTTGTTAAAGGCAAAACAAGAGTTGTCGGTAATCAAAAGGTTCGTTACTTTGAATGCTAAGGGTAACATAGATACATATACTTTTTCTCCTTCATATTTCGAATGGCATCAAGTAAAAGATGATGTAAAAGAAAGCGCTTGGTACAGCTATGACCAACTTCTATATTTGCGTAATAATACGTCAGATTTTATTTTTGTAGAAGAATATCCTTTTACAGATGATAATCAACATCTTACGATGCAAATACTTCTAGCAAGAGGGTTCTTGAACAATCCGTATAACGTTATGCAATACTACAAAAATTGTGTCAATATACTTCATAATCAAACAAAACTTATATTATTAAATCAACAACAAAAACCTGATGGTTACGATAAAAAAACGGGAATTCATACCATAGATGGAAAAGATACGAAGTATAACCCTTATAGTTTAAGAGGGAAATTTCTTTGTTTATTTTACCCTAATGGAACCCCTCGAAAAAGCCCCCTTTGCTTTGATGAGATATATGATAAAGCAATACGAACACCGACGGATCCGTGTTGGGATGATCTTGATCCAAAGGCACGAAAAAAAATAAAGAAAACTATTGATGATCTTTACCGAGGTATAAATATTCGATCTGGCAAAAAACTACTAAAAAGGGAAAACTTACAACTAGATTTTGTCTAACCGTTATGACTGTCGGGTTAGTCGGGTCAACTTAGCCCGACCCTCTATTCGCTATTCTGCATAATGACATTCAAATAATTATCTAAAATGTAAGGATAAATTATGCAGAAAATAACAGACATCCAAATCATTCCTATCAAGCCAAACAACGGGCATGTAGGGTTTGCCAGCTTTATATATGACGATAGTCTTTATTGTTCATCTATAGGCATATACACTCGCCCTCAAGGTGGCTTTCGGCTCAGCTATCCCACTCGTAAGGCACCAACCGCAAGCCTTTCTATATTTCACCCAATCAATAAAGAAACCACAGACATGATTGAGGCCGCTGTAGTCAGTAAGTATGAACAACTTATTGGCACAGCGGCCTGATAATCGATTGAGTGGTTAATGATGAAAGAAAAATCCAATAGCAATGCACAACAACCGATTAAAAACGACGAATACTATCGTCCATTAATCGAGTTGTTTGAGCTATTGCTTGAGTGGGATATGCGAGCTAAAGAAGCCGCAAAAAATCAAGAGTAAGTAATTTAAAGCAATTAAGCCATCAGCCTTGAACATTGATGGCTTAATAAAATAGGGAATTTACAAATGAATATTAACAGAAAGTCCATAGATTACAAAGAAGAAAAGCAAGATTACCCCCAATACGCGACATTTGAATATGCCAAGGCAAATCGTGACTTAAATGCGGAGCTCAATAACACGAAACAGCAATTACATTACGAGCTTTCAAAACTTTGTTACACCATTGAAAGTCCATTGTCTATTAATAGATCACGCAACATCCAACAAAAAGGAAAACCTCATGAATGGTCCTATATTGCCTGGTATCAGAAAGATAATGATGGGAACACATATTTAAAATGCAGTGCAGGATTTATGCAAATTGGAGAAGAAGACATCATATCTATCTTAGTGCCTGAAATAAAAAAGAAAAAGTAATAATAAAAAAACGCCATGAACGCATTGTCCGGTGCGTTCGTGGCAAGGAGAATGTTTTATGCAAGCTAATGATAACATTTCAAATGATAAACAAAAAGAGTTTAAAAAGTGGATATCGCAAGAACGGGTGCAATGGCATGATGATATGCATTCATTAAAAAGTACCATGAAAAGTTTGGGATATGAGCATGTCCCTTTAACTGAATTACTCAACGATCAGTTCATTGAAAACTTAAGAAACAATCAAATTACAGATACCATTCTGTCTGCATTACTCAATATAAGAGATCAGTACCAAGAGCTTGTTGAAAAGTATAAAATTCTTTGGCCTGAAGAATATGCCATAAAAGAATTCAATCAAAAGCATGCCGTAGTCCACGTCGACCAAACATACATTCTTACCGAGAAAGATAATAGTTTTGGAGGCAAAAGCTTTTCATTAGAAAGCCCTGCATCATTCAAAGCATTTTATGAAGATGAAGTAATCAAGTGCGCGAATGGAAGTATACGAAAAAAAGCAAATATCTGGCTGACGAGATCTATTCCTCCCAAAAGGAGAAAATTTACTGGAATAATTTTTGATCCTACCACTGTTGGACATACAAAAAATCATTATAATATTTGGCGCGGTTTTGCGGTTGAACCAAAACAGGGAGACACAACAAAGTATTGGGCGCACGTAAGAGATAATATTTGTTCTGAAAATCCTGAATACTATCAATTCGTACGCAAGTGGATTGCTTATATTTTCCAGCACCCAGATGAGGTACATACAGCTTTGGTTCTTTGTGGTTCACAGGGCGTGGGAAAAAATAGTTTTGTTGAACCATTAGGGAAATTATTAGGCCAACACTATGTACTTTTAAGTAGTATTAGTGAACTTGTATCAAATTTTAATTTCCACCTTAAAAGCGCTGTATTGATCCATGCAAACGAGGCTCTATGGGGTGGAAATAAAAAAGAGATAGGTACGGTTAAAGCTATGATTACTGAGCGCAATTGCCTTATTGAAAGCAAGGGAAAAGATCGGATCATGGTAAAGAATTTCAAGCATCTTATATTAAGTAGCAATGAAGATTGGCCGGTGCACATTGATGCTGATGACAGACGTTTTTTTGTACTTCGTGTCTCTGAAAAACATAAAGAAGATCATAGCTATTTTGCTGCAATACAAACAGAACTAGATAATGGCGGCTATGAAGCATTACTTTATGATCTTTTGCATGAAGATTTGCATGAATTCAATCCGCGTAACTTTCCACATAGCAATGAGTCTTTCAACATTAAATTAACAAGTTCCAGCTCTTGTATTCGATACATGTATGAATCACTGTGCGATGGTAGTTTTAATCCAGAAAGCAATATCCTCAATGGTTGGGAGGATTGCATTTCACGAGAAGATTTATATAGCTACTATAATACTTGGTGCAATAACAGCGGTGAAAAAACGATTCCAAAAAACAAATTTGGCGAATCAATTAAAAAGCATATTCCTTCAATAAAAGATCATCGTCCTTCAATTGATGGCAAGCGATCTTGGGCTTATAAGATTCCCTCTCTTGAGCAAGCTAAAGAAGAATTCGCAAAAGCATTTAAAACCGATATCACATATATATTTGAGGAAATACCATGAGATCCGTCTATGCTGTCCTGCATCGTGTCTATGCTGACATATTGCCTATTAAAGCATTCAGAGCCGCATGTCCAAGTTGTCTAAGATGTCTAGGCACTTTTATTCCCCACAATAATTCAGTGCATAAAAATAGAGTGAACACTGTCTGCGCAAATAAACTGCCTGGACTATATGGACGATCTGGACATCCCTTTATTTTAGTGAGTTTTAAGCAACAATCTACCTGGACACCTTTTAGGACAACCTGGACGCAGGAAACCTTATGATCTTGATAGAACTCGCACAGCAAGCAGGCCTTAAACCATATAAAGCATCCAATACACAGGGTGGAGAATATAAATCGGCATGCCCTAAATGTGGCGGCAAAGATCGTTTTTATATCCAACCCTACAAGCAGATGAAACTATGTGTTGGGTACTATCGATGTAGACAGTGTGATTACCACGGAGATGCTATTCAATTTGCTCAAGATCTTGGCATGGATTTCCAACAGGCAGCTGAACGGGTTAATGCAACCCTCTCTCATCAACCAATCTTCAGAAAGCAATATCTAAAAAAAACATTCAAAGCAACTGTAATTAATGCAACTTCCGATTTGTGGCAAATCAAAGCTCAGGAATTTATAGCATGGGTGCACAATAATATTCTTAACCAACCAAAAATTTTAGAACAGTTAAAACAAAGAGGCCTTCCCATTGAAGCAATACATAAATATAAGATTGGGTGGAATCCACAGGAACTTTGGATTGATAAAAGTGATTGGGGTATTACACCTGATAATAAAAAGCTGTGGATTCCTAGGGGTATTGTTATCCCCTCTTTAGACAATAGCGGCAATATACAACGCATTAAAATAAGACGGGTGGAATGGAATAAACAAGATACCATAGGCAAATACATTATACTTTCAGGAAGTATGAATGGCTTGAGTATTATAGGCAATACTAAGCATGATCTCATGATTGTGGTCGAATCAGAACTTGATGCATATGCCTTACATTTTGCTGTGTCAGATTATGCTTTTGTTATAGCTGTTGGCAGTAACAGTAAAAATCCTGACAATATAGTTCATTTTTTGGCTCCTAAGAAAACAATATTAATCTGCCATGATAATGATGATGCTGGCCAACTAATGCTCAAAAAATGGAAACAATTGTATGCTCATGCTCAAAGCTATTCCACGCCTCTAGGAAAGGATATTGGGGAGGCTGTTGAACAAGGGCTTAGGATTAGACCCTGGCTTTTACAATTCAGATGGGACAAAACAACAGATCAGGAATTAATCGATTATGTACTCAAGTATATCGATGATAGAACGGTTACTAAAAGAACATATGATGCCTGGGAAAAAGAAATCTTTCTGGGTCCTGATTCACCACGTGCTAAAATTGGTGAACTTCAAAAAGGTTTAAAATTGATTCAACAACTAACTACTCAATCCAAAACAAACTAAAAAAGATACTGCGTATAATCTTTGTATGTTATGTCATCAAAGAAGAGTTGTTTTTTAGGAATCACAGTCGGTGATCCAAATAGATAAATAGTTAGGTCTGTATCTTTTTTTTTGGTAGGTATTGGAACCGTTTTTACTCTTTTATTTATTTCATACAAAAGTGAAACGAACTGGCAAAGCCTTCGTGTTTCTTCTTCGGTGTATTCTCTTTTATTCATGATGACCCAGAAAAAAGTAATTTTTTATAGTTTTTTATATGTTTTTTTGTATTCGTCTATTCTGTATTGCCACATATCCTCAAAACCTTTATCAATGGCTGGTTCTGCTCTCTCACCATACCATTCCCTAAGTTCTTTAAATAGCTCCATACCTGACTTGGCTTCATAGTATTCTGCACGGTCTTTTAGTTTTTGAAAAGTTTTATGATGCATTCTGGGTGGTTTTTTGTCGAACCATTCTAAGTTTCCACCCCGAGCTTTAATATATTCTTTAACCTTTCTTTCACCACGGCTAAAGCGCTCAGTAGGCCTTAGTAATTGGCTGTAATAACAAAGATCACCACATTTACGGCATTGATACTGGCCTTTCAAGCAATATAGCTTACGCATACGTTTATTGCACTTTGGGCATCTAAAGAAATAATAATAACCACCAAAATTACATGACATGCGCTCAATTGGGATGGTATAAGTCCCATCGCGGTATATAACCAAGAGGCTGTCATCATCCTGCAGATACGCTTTTAATTCATATAGGGGTATCCAAAATGAACACTTATCAGTACTCTGCCGAACACCCAATGCTTGTTCATAGTTGTTATACATCTGGAATGAATCAAGCTCTAATAATTCCCTATTTGAACATACAGCTTTTGATTCATGCTGCTTTTTGATCTTCCAATACCACCACCAATGTTGGGCCATGCTCCCCTCCTTTGAACCTGAAAAATGTTTTATTTTTAGGCATCCTAAATTGTTACTATATGAAAATATTGTACGCCTGTTATCTAACTATTTTTAGCCATATAGGTATAAATAACAGAAAAGCCGTTGCAAAAGGCCTAAAATAGGGCACTATGAGAGATAATAGAGGTTTATTTTAAGGGGTTTTTATGAAAGTATTTAAGTATTCTATTTCTGCATTAATAGCTTTATTGGTGCTATTGCCAGCGTGCCAACAAGATGAAAACAATGTATCTGTAAAGGTGTCTCAGCTGTCTCGATCTGAAGCTAAGAGCTTGTTTGAGGGTCAAGGGCGTAATTTAATGTCAGGCAAAGATAAAATTATCCCTGTACGGGTAATAGTGGACAATAGAAGTAATCATTCTATTACAGTAAAGCCAGCCACTATGGCTATCACTGATTCTCAGGTTATTTATGAAAAAGTTGCAAAAAATGTTGCAGGTATCTCGACCGCTTCTACGATAGGTGGTTTTTTACTTGCCGGTCCTATTGGTGCAGCAGCATTCGGTGCCGGTTTTGGTATATCCAATGCAAAAAAGAACGATAGAATTTCTAATGAAATATCTCAAGATGCATTTATTGGTCCAAAAGAAGTCCACCCACAAAGTACATTCAACAAAATTATGTTTGTGAAAAAAGCCGATTTTCAACCAATATTTTCATTGCCTATTGGTTCTCACATACATCAAATAAATCTTGCATAAATTAATAAGAGGAAGTTCCCATGTTTAAACGATTTTTATTGATTATAAATATGTTACTGTTGGTTCCAACCATTATCTATCCAACTATGACTCAGGAAATGTTGTGCGAAATTTGTAAAAGTAGCAAAAAAATTGATAGTAGCTTTAAAGATATTAATTCCTTAAGTCAGAAAAATCAGATTGCAAAATGTATAAAAGCAATTGATGAACTTATTACTCTTACAAAAAGTGAATTAAAAGAAAATAAATTAAGAGATAAATTTATGTCTTTCCTATGGGCAATAAAGGGCGATGGTCATTGCACTTTGAAAAATTATACGCAAGCGTTGAGTGATTGTGATACTGCTCTAATTATTGATAAAGATAATGGTGTAGCTTATTATACTAAAGCGCGTATCTATTCAGTCCTGGGTGACGAAAAAATGTCAGCCATTTTTCTAAAAACAGCTACAGAAAAGGGATTTTTACTTTCTAATGACAATGCAAATTTTGATAATAATTCAAGTATAATCCCGTGGCGTAGAATAGCTATTGCTATAATAACGGCTATTGTCGTGACGGCAACTTTGCAGCCACAATTAGAACATCAAAGAAAAATGGAAGTACACCAAAGAAAAATGGATACTCTTCGTGCGGAGTTAGAAGAGCAGTGCGTAAGAGATTGTTTAGCATTAGGTAGAGGTGGTTTTTTTCCTGATGTGCTCAGATACTAATTTTGAATTGTTTATATCTATAGGTTAATTTTTCAAATTTATAAAAGAGAGGATTTAATGTTTAAGTTATTTTTAAAAACAACAATTGCTTTTTCAGTACTTATAGGTTCTACAGCAAGTATCTTGGCAGATAATAACCCATCTGCATCATATAAAAAAGCTAATAACCAGAGGAAAAATAAAAAAAGCAGAAAGCCAACCGTTGTAAAATCTTGGCAAAGGTTATTAACTCTTAAATGGGGAAAATTATCTAGTGATGATGCATGGAATATCCTAATTCCATCTGCAGTAGTTATTGGAGCATATGTTGTTCTTAAAGATTTATCCAACATTAATAACTATACCGCCCATAAAACTAATATTAATCCATCACATAATCCAGCTACTCCAACACCATCACGTAATATACGGCCGGTTGCTCAAGCTAATATCGCAGTAAATAATACTCCTCCAGCACCCATTGGAAGACCTTTGGTGAGTAATGATCAGGCTGACTATATTCGTATTAAGTCTAATTGTACCGCTATTCTTCAGCAATTTGCTTCAGGGAGTCTTCGCTCAAGCGGGTGGCATCATTCAATTTATCAATATCTAATTAGTGAAAATTCTCCTGCTGCTCGACGCGTACTGGAAGAGTGGATTCGTGGTGATCATGGAATAAAGTTGGCTGATTATAGAAAGTCTTATGGTATTGTTTAATATTTAGCTAATAATCAATAAGCTGTGGCCATAGAATATTATCTCTATGGCCATTTTTTTGGTCCAATAAGTTCAAGGGTAATTTTTCTCTTAGTTTTTTCCAGTCAAAAGTGCGAAGTGTATACAGCATCTTTCACCAATTTTGTGCCATTATGTTGATCCTTTTTTATTTATCGAAATATCTAGCAATTCTCACTTGTGATCCTTATTTCTTCATTTCTTTGCTATATTATGAAATATCATAAATACCAAATAAATAAGGCTCTATCTATATGAATAAACCAAATAATCAGTCTCGTATCACAATCGACATCCCTGAAGAAGATCATAAAAAATTCAAAGCATTAGCTGCATTCTTGGGCAAAAGTATGCGTGAGCTTGTGGTCGAATCAATCCAACAACGTTTAGAACAAAGCCCAATATTTGCAAGTCATAGAACATTAAGAAAATAAGACATGAACAAAGCAATCATCTACGCCAGAGTTTCATCTAAAGATCAAGATTTACAATTTTCTATACCAGCACAACTTAAGTTACTGCATGCTTATGCTTCTCAAAATAATATCCGAATAGCAGAAAGCTTTAAAGACGTTGAAACGGCGAAAAAAGCTGGCCGAACAGAATTTAATCGCATGCTTGCTTATCTCAAAGAAAATAACACTGTTCAACATATATTGGTTGAAAAGACTGACCGTTTGCTCAGAAATATAACTGACTATGCATTGGTAGACCAGCTGATTGAGGATTTTAATATCACCATTCATCTGGTGAAAGAAAATGTAATACTGAGCAAAGATTCTCGCTCTAATGAAAAGTTTATCTTTGGTATCAAAGCATTGATGGCTAAGAACTATAGCGATAACTTATCTGAGGAAGTCCGCAAAGGAATGCTTGAAAAAGCATCACAAGGCATATACCCCTCTATTGCACCCTATGGTTATTTAAATGCAAAAGTAGACGGTAAAAAATTGATTGTAATTGATCCTGATGCTGCAGCTTATATCAAGCAGATGTTTTTTCTTTTTGCATCTGGATCTTACTCCCTATCAACACTCAAAAACAAAATGCTTGCCGATGGTATGGTATACAGGGGTGGAAAAAAGCTCTACAAAAGCAAAATAGAAGCGATTTTGAAAAATGAATTTTACACGGGTGTATTTTATTGGAAAAACAAAAGATACGATAATGCTTCACATGAACCAATAGTCAGTAGAGAATTATTTCAACGAGTACAAGCACGCCTAGCTAGTCCACGTAAAGGTAAGTCCCGTAAAGGTCTGTTTGCGTATACAAACCTAATCACTTGTGGTGTATGTGGGTGTTCACTGACAGCTGAAATTAAAAAAGAAAAATATATTTATTATCGTTGCACTGGGTACAAAGGTAACTGCAAACAACCATATTTGAAAAAAGAAACATTAGAAAAAACATTTGAGAATTTACTACACAGCATTTGCATTACCGATGAGATACATGACCTTATCATGCAAGCACTACGCTCTAGTCTTCAAGATAAGATTGAATACCATAATAAAACTGTTGCTCAGATAGAAAGACAAATCAAGGCGCTACAAAATCGCATCGATCAGGCATATATGGATAAGCTTGATGGAAAAATAACTGAAGAATTTTGGCGCATCCATAGCTCACGTTGGATGGTAGAAAAAGAGGGTTTATCCACCAAGTTGTTTAACTTGCAAAAAGCTGACCAAAATTACCTCAAAAATGCCAACATGATTTTAGAACTTTCTAAAAAGGCGGTGGAATTGTACAAAACCCAAAATCAGCAAGAAAAACGTAAGCTTTTTAATATTTTAGTTTCGAACTGCTCATATAAAGACGGAAAGCTCGATCTGGAGCTGCAACCGGTGTTCAATGAGGTGCTAAAAGCCCGATCAGGGAATACCTGGTGTGCCCGGCAGGATTCGAACCTGCGACCTACGGATTAGAAGTCCGTCGCTCTATCCTACTGAGCTACGGGCACATAAAAAGAAAGGCAAGATATTTGTAGTATAGCCAAAAAGAGCCATAAGTCTATATAATAGCTGCAAAAAAAGGCATAATAAGGTATCATATAAAATTAGAGATTTAATAGAAAAAGTGATACAAATGAAAATCTGTTTCCCACTAGTAAAAAATTAAAAATAATGGGGTTCTATGTCAAATTATTCTAATTCACGAAAAAAACCAGGTAAGAGTACTCGCTATAAAGCGAGAGATAACAAAAAAAGAGGGGCACGGCCATTTCCAAGCCGTAAGGGCACTAAATCTGCTGGCAAATCTAGTTCTCGTGGTAAGAGAAATATACCAAAGTTCGATCCTTCTTTATTTATAAAAAAAGTTGAAGAACAAACAGCAACGCCGGCTTATATTCCTAAAAATACCTTTTCTGACTTTGCTATAGAAGATCAGTTAAAACGCAATATTGCAACAAAGGGATACATTGCACCAACACCTATACAAGACCAAGCGATTCCTTATATTCTAGAAGGGCGTGACCTTATAGGTACAGCACATACGGGTACTGGTAAAACAGCTGCCTTTTTAATTCCTCTTGTTAACAATGTTCTGACAAAAAAAACTTCTCGTGTTTTGATTATTGCACCAACTAGAGAGTTGGCAAATCAGATCCGTACTGAACTTAAAAGCTTCACAACTGATATGGGTATAGGTTCTACATTATGTATTGGTGGAGCAAATATTGATTTGCAGATAAAATCGTTAAAAAATAATCCTGCATTTGTTATTGGAACACCGGGTCGGTTAATAGATTTAGAAAAAAGCAGAGCTATAAACTTTGGTAACTATACATCAATTGTTTTAGATGAAGTTGATAGAATGCTTGATATGGGGTTTATCAAAGACATAAAATATATCATTGATAAATTACCTAAAAAACGTCATTCACTATTCTTCTCGGCTACATTGTCTAAAGAATTACAAGGCATCATGAATAGTTTTTTGAGTGATCCTGTTGCAGTAAATGTAAAAACAAGACAATCAGCTGAAAATGTTAATCAAGAAGTAATACAAGTTGGGCAGCAGAACAAAATAGACCTGCTGCATGATTTGTTAATTAAACCAGAATTCAAGAAAGTTCTTATTTTCTTGCACACAAAACGTGCGGTAGATAAATTAGCAAAAGATTTGATAAATCGTGGATTTACCGTTGCATTAATTCATGGCAATAGAACGCAATCACAAAGAAACAAAGCCTTATTATTATTTAAAACAGGTAAAGTTAATATATTGTTGGCTACCGATGTTGTTGCTCGAGGAATTGACATTGATGACATTACTCATGTGATCAATTTTGATCTACCTCAAACATATGAAGATTATATTCATCGTATTGGCCGAACTGGTCGTGCTGATAAAGTTGGCCAAGCAATTACATTGGTTAAGTAGTTTTTCCTACGGCAAATCGCGCATAGGTAGTGGAAACATAACGGTCTATATCTTTCAAAGATGGTTGTCCGTTAGCCAGTAATTGTTTACCTTTTTTGAGTATTTTTGTGTTGGGGTAGTATGCACCACCGTATTTTTGCATAAATGCTTGTACCGCGTACCCAAGTGTTTTTGCTTCATGCATATGACCCCCTTCATCTGCAAGTACCAAGTAGGTATGTGGGCCATATATATTTTTATAAAAGTCTGCATCGCGTGTGTTGCCCACTACTTTGTCATTGTGCTCAAAGTGAATAAGGATAGGGAAATTTCTATCACGTATAATGCGCGCACCATCAATAGCTTGATCACTGTTAGGATTGTGTTGTGTAATTGCGGGAATAACTGTGTTAACAACCCAAGCGCCGAGTTTGCCAAACATACTGTCTGCGGCTGCACGTGAATCAACAAGTGAACAATTGAGTACAACAGAACTAATTTTATTCAAGATAGTTGTTGCCTGTTTTTTGGAAATATCTAATTTGGTAAAAAATTGTGTGTACTTGTCATACTCGCACAAACGTGCCAACGTGTTGACGGTAGTGGCGCCACCGCGCGAGGTACCAGCTAAGTGCATGGCATTAAGGCCACAATCATCTAATATTTTGAGTATACTTGCTAACGTGGCAATATCCCCTTCTTGACCAACGTTTGATTTTTGCAAATCAACCATGAATGAGCCGGGAATTACATCTTGGAAATCAAAGCCAATAATAGTTCCAGGCAGCGTGTAGGTATTAAGTTGTAAAAACGGAACAACAGCACTTTGGTTTGAGCCATAACCATGCACATATATAGTTGTGCTTTCGCCTTGTACGGCAGTATCGGTAGGGTATACTTTGATATTTGGGTTGTAACCAAGTCTTTGCATAACTGAACTCATATCATAGCGATGTAAATTTTTATGCCATGCTTGCGTACGGCTCGGGCAATAGTCAGTTATTGCTGGTGCGGGTGCTGCACAAAAATATGCTATGTATTCTTCAACGGTATCAGTTGCTGGTTGGGCATCATCGAGTATTCGCTGCCCCTCGTGCAGCAGTTCACTGTCATTATTATATGCGCCACCATGTTTTTTGTGGAATGCATGTATGGCTGCACCAAGTATATTACTGCGGTGCGTGTGGCCACCATCATTACCTAGTACTAAGTAGGTGTTTGGGCCCATAATTTTTTTATAAAAATGTGCATCAGTTGCATTACCCACAATCAAATCATCTTTTTGAAAGTGGACTAATATATTCAAATTTAGATCTTGTATGATTTTTGCAGAATTGAGTGGGCTGTCACCATTTGCGCGATAGTTGGTAATGGTCGGCAGCACAGTACGTCTGACTAAAGGAGCTAAAAACCCAAGTTTTAGGTAATTTAACTTTTCACGGACTACGGTGTGGATATCTACCAGCGGGCAGTTAAGTACAATGGTACCTGCGCGTACCTTATCAACAATCCGTTGTGCTTGCTCCTTGGAAATGCCAAGCGTACGGAAGAATTTTTTGTATGCATGATAATGGTGTAGGCGTGCAAGTGTAGTTATAATGGTTCCGCCGCCACGTGAATGACCAAACAGATGAATGGTCTCAAGTCCACAATCATCAAGTACTTTGAGTGTGAGTACTAAAGGTGCGATATCACCTTTTTGGCAGAAATTTGAAGTTTTGTATGGCGGTAAAAATCCGCCATAATTGGCATCTTTAAAGTTAAAACCTACCATAGTGCCTGGTAACATATCTGAATTACGGCGGAAATATGAGATGCTTTTTTGACTGTCGCCCCATCCATGCACATAAACGGTAATTTGATCACTGTTGTGCGTACTTGTGCCGGGGTATACGGTAATTTCTGGATCATACCCAAGCTTATGAATGACGTCAGTCATATCATACGCATGTAGTTTGGTGACCCACGCTTGTTCTACCGTTGGCATCAAAGGTTGTTTTGGGCGAAATATGAATAATGAAGCAATTGTAAGAAATGCTACTGGTACCAGTGTTATGTACCAAGGCAAACGAATATGCATGCCTTAACCCCCTTATTAATTCTATATTTGTATTATTAATCTATCATTTTTTGTTAAAATGCTCAAAAGGTATAAAAATAGGTTAAGCACGTATGGGAGGGTGTTCCGGTTTGGTATATTTGATGCTACACTGGATTTTTATTTTTAACCTTCCATAAAAAAAGGATATGCCATGAAAAGGGTACTTACTTCTTCTATATTGGTGGCTTCTGCAATGGTACTGACCGGATGTGATAAAAATTCAGATAATACAGTTGATATAACTATACCGATAGAGCAAACAGAGGATATACGCATGACAACACGTCAAAAAACTGATTCAGGATTAGAGTATGAAGTTTTGCAAGAAGGTACTGGTGCAACTCCGCACAAAGGACAACGTATTTCGGTACACTACACTGGTTGGTTAGAAGAAGATGGACAACCGGGAAGAAAATTTGATAGCAGCGTAGATCGTGGTCAACCATTGGTATTTACCGTGGGTGTAGGGCAGGTTATCAAAGGATGGGATGAAGGGTTGTTGCTTATGAAAAAAGGCGAAAAACGCCGCTTAATTATTCCGTCAGACTTGGCATATGGCGCACATGGTGTGGGAAGCATTATTCCACCACATGCAACGTTGATTTTTGATGTAGAGTTAATTGAAATATTATAGATTTTTAAGACTATCTATTTTATTACCCCGCTCTCTTTTTGGGAGTGGGGTTTTTTTGTAAGTGATCAGATCAATAGCATCTCACATTTGATATAAATAAATTTAATTTGTTGTAAGGGCTAAATAATGCTGATTTTTCAAATAGAATGAAAAATAGATGATTTTTTACCAAATGTTGATTCATGTAGAAAATATAAGCTTAATGGGTGGGGGCCTGATTGACAATTGAGTTATTTTTATTACGATTAAAAGCATAAAATAGAAAGGTTCTATTTAATTTTTTTATGGAGGTGTTCTCATGAAGACACTAACTCAGGTAAATAAAGCGTTGTCATTAGCGCTTCTTATTTCAGTAGCATCTGCTCCTGCGATGGAAACATTGCGTAATGCAGGTGACCGTGTAGCTGGCACAGTAAAAGCTAGTTATGAAACAATAACTACACAAGCTGGTAAAGCTGGTTCTTGGGTTGCTGGTCAAGCAAAAGATGGTTTGGAAGCAACAGCTACAGTAGCGAGAAAAGCTAAAGGCGCAGTAGTAGATAGTGCGGCATCAGCAGAAAAGTTTGTTCAAAAGAAATATCTAAGTGGTGCTGTTAAAGTTTCTCAAGCTGTACATAGTAAAAATGAAACAGCGGGCGTATATGTTGGAAAAATGTTTAATTTTCCATTTGCATATCCTAAAGTTACTAAGGTAGGTTTAGCAGCAGTAGCAGCAACTGGTTTAGGATTAACTGCTAAAAAAGCATACTCATACCTGACTCAAGCAGCAGCTATTGAAGAAAATAAAGAAAATAACTCTCAATTGGCTATTCTTGCAGCACAAGCTAAAGATGCGGCTGATACGGTAGCACAAGGTCAAAAAGCGACTTTTGTTGCTCAATCAGAAAATGTTGATACTACCGTAGCAACTCATGCACAAGCATTTGAACAAGCAGTGAATTCATTCAATGCAACCTACAGCAACAAAGCAAGAAAAACTAAACGTACTATTCAACGTGAACAAGCAGCTCAACAACGTGTTGCAGCAGCGCATGCACAATTGCAAAAAGCTATTGAAACTGCGCACGTAGAACAAGTAGCAGAAGTAGTTGATGGTAACACGTTAGCAGCTAAAGCTTCAGCAGCAAGAGATACTGTAGCAGAATATGCAAACCTTGCATGGGAACTTACAAAAGAAAATTCTAAAGAAGTAGCAGCAGCGGCAGCAGTAGTTGCAGTAGCAGGTTATGAAGCTTTGAATGCATACTATGGCTGGACTCAAAAATACGCACTATCACCATGGGCAAAAACAGGTGTAGTAAAGGCTAAAAATGGTGTTGTAACAGGTTTTGAAAAAACAACTGAAGCAGCAAAAATAGCTAAAAACTGGACTACAGATACTGCAAAAGCAAGCTGGGATCAAATGACAGTAAAAAACGCTAAAATTTACGCTAAAAAAACAGCAAAACGAATCAAAAAAGCAAAAGATTCTGCTATGAATTATTTTGCAAGAGATGAGTATGCTGATATGGATGTAATGTTTAATAGCTAATCAGCAAAGCTACTATAAGCAATTTGAAGGCGAGGGGGATCCCCCTCGCCTTTTTTATGCTTTCAGCTGAAGAGCTTATTACTTTGGCCCTTTAGCTATATTACCTAAAAACACCTTAAAATGGACCCCTTTTGACAATGGATGGGTATCTGATAACTTAAGTATTAGATACTAATAAATGGGTTTTAACCTGAATTACAGGTAAAAAACAGGTATCTCAAGTTTTAAAATAGAGGTTTATAGATGGAGGTCTAATCATGAAGAAACTTTCTATAGTTATTTTATCGGCTCTAGTTCTATCAAATAGTATGTTTGGTATGGCAGGAGCTCAGAATACCGGTGGACTATTTAGTGGATTGACTAATATGTTCCAAGCGGTACGCACTAGTTTTAATGGGGCGGTAAACAGCGTTAAGCAAAATGTAGCGGCTACTCAAGCTACAGCTCAAGCAAGCAACCCAGTAGAGTTTGGTAAAGAAGTTAAGGGTGCTGCTAAAGATACTCGAGACTTTGTACGAGCTACGTTTGAAACAACAGAAGGTTGTGCAAATTACTTAGCTGATTACCCAACCTACAATACATGGATTCGCACTCTAGATGAATCGCGCGAACAATTGGAAAACATACAAAAAAATGCGATTGACAATGGGACTATTGGTTCTGTGGATGCTGTTCAAGTAGTAGCGAATCTTAATGGCGTAGATAATCATGTTGCTAAAAAACAAATACGTACTACGGCACAAACACAAGTTCGCCAAGGTAAACGTACAATAGCAAGAAATGTTGCCAAAGTAGAAACACAAGATGTGACTAAAGTACTTCAAACAGATCTAGCGAACTTTAACGCGGCAGTTGCAAAATATATAACTAATGGCAGACAAGAAAGAGACAAAAATCAATTAGTTACTGCAGCTGATAAAGCAAGAAGCACGATTGATACTACTAAAGGTGAATTAGAAGCTAAAAAACAACGCGCGATAAATACTGATCCAGCAGCTGAAATCATTTATGGTGGTTCTAAGTTACGTACATGGCTTACTGCAGGTGTTGTACTTGCTGGTGCCATAATGTTTGCAAATATACTTGAGCACAATACTAGTATATTCAGCAAATTAACAAGTGCAGGTTCAGACCTTCAAAGCTGGATAGCTACTCAGTTGAATAGTGTTGTTGATCGTGCAATTCAACAACGAGCACAGCAAAGTTTTTTAGGTAGAGTATTTGGCTTTGGGACATCAGCGTCAACAACAAATAGCTAATTACACGATAATATCGTAAGAAAAATAAAAATGAGCGGTTTTCAGACCGCTCATTTTTTTATGTAATTAATGTTGCTAATTTTTGCAGTGCTGCTATCGGATCTTGTGTTTTAAAAATTGCTGATGCTACTGCAAAGTCTTCTACTCCTTTTTGTGCAAGCATGGCAATATTATGCTCGTCTATTCCGCCATCCATAGCAATTGAGAATTTGAATTTATTTAATCTGCGGTAGGTAGCAAGTGGGATAATTTTATCTATCGTTGATTTTATAAAATCTTGCCCTGCAAAGCCTGGTTGGACTGACATGATGAGTACTTGATCAACTAATCCCAATACAGGGAAAATTTTTTCTATGGGTGTTTGTGGATTAATAGCCACACTTGCTTTCCAATTTTCGCCATGTATCTGATTAATCAATGACGTGCTATCTCCGATGACTTCATAATGGAAGCTGATCATACTGCCTGGAGTTAGATTCAGGCTATTAATAAATTGTTGTGGTTGTTGAATCATCAGATGCACCCAAGAAGGGTGTGTGCTTGCATGGTCGATTGCATTAACCCATTCGGGGTCAAAGAATGCCTCATTTGGTACAAATTTATGATCCATAACGTCGATATGAAAGCCATGGCAGTGAGGGTTAAGCTTTTTGATAGTATCTTCTATGGTGTCTGGATTTATGCCCAGAAGTGACGGATATATGGTAGGCATAGAAAAATCTCCTTTTGAAGGGGTGAATTATGTGGGTTTTTCGGGTACACTCAAATAGTGTTGTATAGCTTAACAAAATTGCCGGAAAGGATATAACCATATGTCTATACAAAAAGTTCATATGCTTATTTTATTGCAAAATAATCTACCTGCTGCTGTTAAATTTTATCAAGATCTTGGATTGTCATTAAAGTTTCAACTCAAAGATCAATGGGCAGAAATGATGCTTGGTGATGTGAAAATTGGCTTATCACCTGTACAGCAAGAATTGCCGGACCGTCGTCCAGGGATTGTGCTATATGTAGATGACTTGCGTGCTTTTTATCAAAAACATAAAGATACGGTGACCTTTATGAGTGAACCAGTAGAAAAAGTACATGGCATTATGGTGAGCATCAAAGATCCGGGGAACAATATTTTAGATCTATATCAACCAACGCCAGACAAAGTCCAGGAATTGGTTAAAAAAGTGAAAGAACAAGGTGGATGTTGTCAAGGGCAATCAGATAAGTGTATATGCAAATCAAGCCACATTCCTAGGGCATAGTACATAAAAATCTGAGTCTAATAGTATCAAGAAAGTAGCATTGAATTTTTTAGATTTTGACCTATACTTTTAAAGGTAGGGAATCCTTGAAATTAGGCATTTTCTCACATTAAGACAGAATAAAGTAATATTCCAGTATAAGGAGAATACCTATGTTCCAAAAACTTCGTCCGCTCGGAGATCGAGTGCTTGTTAAATGCATAGAAGATCAAGAAAAAACTGCAGGAGGTATCATTATCCCGGATGCAGCAAAAGAAAAAGCTCAGACTGGTGCTGTTGTATCAGTAGGTACTGGTCGTAAGGATGAGCATGGTAATCCAATTGCTATGGAAGTAAAAGTGGGTGACATTGTGTATTTCGGTAAATATGCCGGAACACAAGCGGGAGACAACCATCTGATTATTCGTGAAGATGAAATCTTAGGAATTGTTGAAAAGTAATCCTTTCTTATTCTCATCCATATCTAAACATACGAGGAAACAATTATGGCAGTTAAAAAAATTATATTTGGTAGCGATGCACGTGAGCGCATTCGCAAAGGTGTCGATATTCTAGCAGATACCGTTAAAGTTACTCTTGGGCCAAAAGGTCGCAATGTAGTTTTTGAACGTTCATTTGGTGCACCATCAATTACTAAAGACGGTGTAACCGTAGCAAAAGAAATTGAACTCGAAGACAAATTAGAAAATATGGGCGCACAAATGGTGCGTGAAGTTGCAAGTAAAACAGCAGATGTTGCTGGTGATGGTACAACTACCGCAACCGTTTTGGCGCAAGCAATATTCCGCGAAGGTAACAAATATGTTACTGCCGGTGCTAACCCAATGGAACTCAAACGTGGTATTGATAAAGCAACTCAAGCAGTTGTGGAAAGCATCAAGGCAAGTGCAAAACCAGTTGATAGTAAAAAAGAAATTGAGCAAGTTGCAACTATTTCTGCCAATTCGGATACCGTTATTGGTAAACAAATTGCCGATGCTATGGAACGCGTAGGGCGCGATGGTGTTATTACCGTTGAAGAAGCAAAAGGTATGCAAGACGAATTAGATGTAGTTGAAGGTATGCAGTTTGACCGCGGCTATTTGTCTCAATACTTTGTGACAGACACTGAGAAGATGGAAACAGTGCAAGATAACCCGATGATCCTGATTTTTGAAAAAAAGATCAGTGCTATGAAGCCATTGTTGCCACTTCTAGAACAAACAGTACAATCAGGTCGTCAACTATTGATTATAGCAGAAGATGTTGAAGGTGATGCTCTTGCAGCCTTAGTAGTAAACAAACTACGGGGCAATCTCAAAGTTGCAGCTGTTAAGGCACCTGGTTTTGGTGATCGTCGTAAAGCAATGCTTGAAGATATTGCGATTTTGACTGGCGGTAAATTAATTACTGAAGACCTGGGTCTCAAATTAGAAAATGTACAAATGCATGATCTTGGTTCTGCTAAAAAAGTTATTATTACCAAAGATAACTGCACTATTATTGAAGGCGCTGGTGATTCAGCAACTATTAAAGGTCGTGTTGCACAAATTAAAGCACAGATTGCAAACAGCACATCTGATTATGACAAAGAAAAATTGCAAGAACGCTTGGCAAAACTTGCTGGCGGTGTAGCTGTTATTAAGGTTGGTGCAGCGACTGAAACTGAATTAAAAGAAAAGAAAGATCGTATAGAAGATGCATTGCATGCAACTCGTGCAGCAGTAGAAGAAGGTATTGTTGCCGGTGGTGGTGTTGCATTGATTCGTGCTCAAAAAGCTGTTGATATGCTTAAGCTAGATGGCGATGAGCAACTAGGAGTTCAAATTGTACGTCGCGCTATCGAAGAACCATTGCGTATTATTGCAAGCAATGCAGGACACGATGCTGCGGTTGTTGTGAACCAAGTTAAAACAGAAACAGGTAGCAGAGGCTTTGATGCAAGAAACGATGAATATGTTGACATGGTTGCAGCAGGGATTATTGATCCAGCAAAAGTAACACGTTCAGCAATTCAATATGCAGCATCAATAGCAGGTTTATTATTGACAACAGAGGCATCTATTTTTGAAATGCCACAAGCAAAAGATAAAGCTGCACAAGTTCCAGGAATGGGCGGTGGCATGGGTATGCCAGGCATGTTTTAATTAACTTTTGCATAAGAATTAAAAGCCTCGATTTTTTTAGTCGAGGCTTTTTTTTATGTATAAGACGTATTGACAATTATATCTACAATTACGTAGTATCAGCAAAGAAGCATTCTGCTTAATTTAAAAAAAAGGAGTCTCATGGAAAAAGGAATACGTTCAATTATTATTGGTATAATAGTAATCGTAGTATTGTTCTTTATTGGCCGTTATGTGTGGCGTGAAGTACAAAAAGCTATGGTTGCAAAATCAATTCAAGAATCTACGGTAATAATAGAAGAAGAAGTTATACCTCAAAATGGTAATGGCCAATAAGTAAAAAAAATTATTTTAACATGAAAAGGCTTGGTGCTTGATTGGTACTAAGCCTTTTCATGTTCTATCAAATTATTAAAAAGACATGCCCCATTTAACCCATACGCCACTGTTTTGTAATGCAGAATTTTTCTGTGCAAATTCAAAATAGCCACCAATACCAAAAAATACATATTCATCATGCATAATACCAGCAGCAACTTGTAATTTTTGTATGATAGCACTACTAGCAGCTCCAGAATCAAAATCGATGTCTTCTATGGTAATCGGAGTAAATTCAGCATCATTGGGTGCTTGGCAGTTAATGGTGCTCATACTAGATGATGTAGCAACTACTTGCCCTTTTTCTATCATGCTTCCTGTTCCCGCAATACCATATACACCATAGCAGAAGGTTTCCGGAATCGTATCCCATAGTTTTATATGCTCGTAATCGCGTCCCCATACACTGTAGCTTAGTTCAAATTCAAATGGTCCGGTTTGCACGCGCCATCCTGTTGCAAAATCAAATATACCAAATGGGCTAACTTTTACATCAAAGGTGAGTACGTTTACACCGGGAATATTTTGATCAGGTGGCCCATTTTGTCGATTCATAGGTAGAAATCGGCTCCATGGTTTGTTTCTCAAATCAAAAGTACGTTTTTGTTTGTTACGCCACAAATAGACTGCTTCAAGATCTATAAAATAAAATAATTTAAATTGTTCAATATCCTTGTTGAGTAAAAAATTCATATTGAGTCCAAAACCGGTACCAAAATGTTTGTTATTACCGGCAAAGGGATCAAAAATATAGCTAGCATCTTGCTTAGGTGCAAACGGAATAGACAGAATAGCATAGTATCTAAATTGGTTAAGTTTGTTTTGAGTTACGTAGTCTCTACCGCCATCAATACGTAATTCTGCAATACTGAATGAATGTAACGTATTGGGACAAAACTTACCGTATTGCCAGTCTGGTTGATTAAATGCTTGGATTAAATCAAATGGTGGTTGTGTAGGTTCATTAGTGCCGGTCATAACCATAGATTGTTCTGGTCCAAAATTATTGCGTACTGACACAAGTGGGACGCTGATGCTAAACCAAGTATTTTCCCACAATGAACTTTCAGCAAACATACTTTTAAAATTTTGATGATACTGAAAAATAAAACCGGCTTGCTTTTGTTCTGGGTTGATAGTCAAAACTCCGCTGAATGTATCAGGCAATCCAAGCCATTCAGCACGGACATCGCGCGTGAAGAATGTTTCGCTAATTGCATCACCTGCAACAAGTACATTTGTTTTTCCATTTTGAGGCAAAAAATATTGTTTTATTGCATTTTTTTCACGTGACTTTTGTGCAAAGCCAATCATTTGAAAACTGCTACCGTGGTTACCCGTTTTGTTATAAACAAAATTGTGCCATATGGCATCATACATAGCTACATTGTATAGCACAGGGCGTGTATACATAAATGAATGAGAAAAAACTTCTTGTTTTCTTGCGTATAGTTTGCACATAAAACAAGACAAAATAACGAGTATGCTGAGAGCATATTTCTTCATTAGAACGTCCTTTTTTCTGATCAGCAAATTCCAATGTTTAGCTTAAGACAGCTTTTTTATAAAGACAAGCTTTTCATCTTTATGTTTTTGGTATGTTAACATATTATATACTTAAAATTTATTATTTTTTCAAAAGGAGTATGTGATGTGTTTTTCTGCGACAAGTAGCTTTGCGGCTGCGGGTATGTTGGCTGGTATTGGTGTATTATCTCTTATACATGTACGAAAAAAAGAACAATACCTGATGGCCGGTATTCCATTTGGTTTTGCATTACAACAATTGACTGAAGGGTTCATATGGCAACAATATGGTCTGAAATCAAGTACATACATGCAAATAATGATGTACATATTTCTTTTGTTTGCGTTTGTTATATGGCCTATGTGGATTCCTGCAGCTGTATTTGCAAGTGAACATAATAAACGGCGTAGAAAGTTATTATTTTATAATGTGCTATGGGGTATGTTGGTTGCCGTATATGGTGCATATATTCTAATAACATATCCCATTACGGTGCAGATCACGAATCATAGTATTGAATATGTATTTGGGCATAAAATTTCTACAGAATATGTGTGGATAGTATATTTATTTGATTATGTACTTGCTACTATTTTGCCATTTTTTATTTCAAGCAAAAAAATACATAAAGTATTCGGAGGCTTACTTGCAGGCTCGTTGGTGCTCACTTATTTTGTATGGACAGTTACATTGGTTTCTGTATGGTGTTTTTTTGTTGCATTACTCAGCATGTTGATTTTTATTGATGTATACAAGAAATAAAATGTCTCAACCCGCTCACTCTGCTGTGCTTGCCGAAGCTTTATGCAAAGGTTGGGAGCTTTGTCGAAGAGAAGGGTAAAATTATGTTGTTTCGAATATTTTTGTAGCACTTGTAGCATCTTTATCATCATATACGATAGCAGAAATAGCATGAGTCATAGCGATTGCTTGTGGTAAATCATACTGAAAAATATTACGCCCAGTAGCAGTACCCGCAGCATTACCAATGTGAATTTGATCATATACTTCACGTAAGAATTCACGCGGATTTTCTTTGGTGCCGCCAGCACAAATGATGCCTGTATTTCCTGCAGCAGCGGTGGCTATGCGCAGATATTCTGGGTTAACTGGTTTAATTTTTACAAAATCTGCACCAAGTGCATGACCAACACCGGTGGCATCCGCAGCTAGCTGAGCATCTGTTTTTTCTTTCATATATTTACCACGTGGGTAAATCCATAACGTAGCGACTAGACCATGTTGATGTGCGATGTAAATAGTTTGTGCGGCTTTAGCGAGCATAGCTCCCTCATATTCACTTCCTAGATAAATGGTATACCCAATACCGCGGATGTTGAGCCCTGTGGTTTCTTTCAAATGTATAACATGCTCAATATGCCAGAGTGATGTGCTTACCGAATCTTTTTCGTGTGTAGGTACTAGGTCAGTTTTTGCATTCAGTTTTACGATATAGTTAATAGTAGGATATTGTTTGCCATACCGCGCAATAAGCCCTAAATGTGTAGCCATAGCACCAATGCGTCCCTGTGAAGCGATTTTGAACAAATGTTCTGGATATAATGCATGAGGGCTAATAGCATTTCCGTAAAAATCATCATTTACATGTTCAATTTTTTGATCACATGCAAATAAAAATAATCGATGTGTGTTCTGGGTGATTGCATTATAATTATCTACAAATGTATTTTCTATGGTACGTGGTACGTCAGCGGGAATAAGTATAGAATTTTTATTCATTATGTTCCTTATCAAATAATACGATCTTGAATGATTGTATGTTGTGCAATAGTTTTAAACAATGGTGCAGCTACCGTAGAAGCGAATATATTGGTTCGATTTGCTTGTTTTATGAATGTGACAATTACTCGTTTGTAGGTACCTTGGTCTATAATGCCCGCACACGTAAATAAATTTTTATTGGTATCATATTCACCATTGATTAGCATATTAGCAGTACCGGTTTTACTCATAATACGATAGCCTGGAATTTGTGTACGTTTGGTAGTTCCTTTTTGCGCCGTATGTTCAAGAATATTTTTTATGGTAACAAGATTTTCTGGACTATACAGTGGATGCTCTTTTGTTACTTTGTCATACGGTAATATAATCTGCGGTATTATTTTATAGCCACCGTTTGCAATAACGCACATTGCCGTAGCCAGTTGTAGCAGCGTAGCAGATACTTCATACCCATATGATAAAGAAATTATTGATTGTTTTGACCAATTGCCTGGAGGATTCACAAACCCTTTATGTTCACCGGGCAATTGGATGCCAGTTTTATTACCAAAGCCAAGTTTTGTGTAATGATCATATAACTTTTCATTCAAACGTTTTGCAACAATAGCAATACCAATATTGTTAGAGAATCCAACAACGTCTTTAAATGGAATTTCGCCATGTTCTCGTGGTGTGTTTATTTTACGACCATCCACATAGGTGGTACGGGTATTTTTGCAATCAATGATTTCATCGGGAGAGGTCACATTTTCTTCCAATGCGGCGAGTGCGGCAAATATTTTAAATACAGAACCAAGTTCATATGCTTCGGTAATTACACGGTTTTTAGTAAACTCTAAATTTAGTTGTTCAGTATTATTAGGATCAAAATGTGGGTATGACACCATGGCAAGAATTTCACCATTGTCCGGATCCATAACAATAGCGGCACCTTCTACTGACTCATAGTGCTGCACGGTATTTTTAACTGCTTCATGTACAAGAAATTGTAAATCATTATTGATTGTTAAACGTACCGGTGTGCCGTGTTCTCCAGTTATTTTTGTTTCTTTTTTAAAATAAAATAACCCAGAGCGTGCATCTTTTTCTAGACAAAATGTATCAGGTGTACCGGCCAATGTTTTATTGCATATATATTCTATACCCATAAGACCGTTGTTATCTATGTCGGTAATACCTACCAGTGATGCAGCTGCATCAAGTGGATAGAATCGATGTGGTTCATTCAGGAGACGAATATCAGGAATAGCATGATCTGCAAGTAGTTTTTGTTGATCAGGAGTAAGTTTGCGCTTGATATACATAAATTGTTTATGAGGATGTTGCTCAAGTTGTGTATATGTTTCAGGAAAATGTTCTTGCAAGAATGGTTTGAGCATGTTGGGTGATTCAAGTTTTGCAGGTAAAATGAACGCTGAGACACAATCTTGATTTATAGCTAATGGATGTGTGCCGGTACGGTCATAGATAGGTGCCCGTGGTGGTAATTTGCTAATAGTGACAAGGTATTGTTGATTACCCAGTTGAATATAAAAATTTGCGTGTCTAATTTGTATCAGATAGAGATTAAAAATAATCATCGTATACAAGATGCAAAAAAATAAAAATATAATAGATGATCTAATTTTGTATTTCTGATTTATCATCGCTTATCTTTTTTATTTGGTTTAATTTGACCGATGACATGGCAAGATGATGTTGGGCATATTGTTTTATCTGATCTTTATTTTGTAGGGCATATAGCTTCTGTACACGTTGTTCTTTTTCATGATTTAATTTAGCCAATAATTGTTCGTTTTTTTGCTTCCGGTATGAGGCTTGTATGAATTGTGCATGTTTATGAATTTGTAGAAAAATAAAACCTACATGGGCAACAATAAACGTTGATACAAAAAATATGCGCTTCATAGCATGCTCCTTTTTTTAGGAACATATCATGAAGAAACAGTTGGTAGCAATCTTTTATAGGATTACCAATCAACGCTTATACAAAAAATACACTTTTTATTGGTTTAATTGCCAATCAAGGTATTTCTTGCATTATTAAGAATACTTTGGACCTCAGTAGCTAATTCTTTATTGCCTTCATACTTATCCGGATGCCATTTGAGTGACAGTTCTCGATATGCTTTATTGATTTCTGCTCTACTTGCCTGAGGTGTTACGCCAAGAACTGCGCCATAAACTTCTTTCATATGCTTATATTGATCGCGTAATTTTTTAGCCTCAGGAAACTGTGACCATGCTTGTTCGGAGATACTTTCAGCAGGTTTTGATGGAGATGGTGATGGGCTTGGTGTACGAGGCTGTGTTTGGTCGTTCTTAGGTTTTGGTTGCGGCTGAGGGCTTATTGGTTTTAGTAAAGATAAGATTACATTAAATGTTTGTTGCTCTTCTGGTGATAAAAATTTCGCCTCTTCTTGCTCGAATTGTTTAAGTTTATCCCAAGCTGTTTTACTGGCTTTATTTTTTATTGTTGGGTTAGCTCCCTCATTTAATAGTCCTTGAATGATTAGACTTATCTTTTCTAGGTCAGTAGATCTAGTATTTTTGTTTTTTGTTGAATATATATTTATAACGGTACTAGCAGCTACATTTAAAGACGTATTACCATTCTGATCCATGTCATTTACATTAATGTTATTGGCCAATTGAAAAACTTTAGC
Organism: Candidatus Dependentiae bacterium; assembly: GCA_035445995.1. NCBI lineage: Bacteria > Candidatus Babelota bacterium. The sequence goes on from DAOMRS010000001.1 coordinate 1,065,530, forward strand.
TTTATTTAATGTTTTTATGGCATCATGTAATTGTTCTGTTGTGTTGATATTTTTTTTCTGCTTTTTTTTCGCTTTACTGGTTTCAGCTTTTGATAAACTTTTTAATATATCAGAAAAAGTTTTACGTTGTTCCTTAGAGAAATATTTTTGATCTATATTATTCAATAGATCTCGTACAGTTTGTCCTTTGTTATTTTTTATAGATGGATCTGCTCCGTCTGCGAGCAAATTTTTAGTAATTTTTAATAATGTTTTCATATTTACAAGATATCTGGTAGCAGCATTCGATTGAGGTAACCCATGTTCGATATCAGTTTTTTGAAGATTAACATATAAATCTGCCATTTGAGCTACTTTAAGAAGTGCGGTAATAGGTTCATCAGTATATGGATCTGTAATCATAATATTGGGATTAGCGCCTTCTTGTAGGATTGTTTTTATGGCAGATAGATCTAGCCGATATATGGCCATATTCAACTGTTTAGCCATAAAATTTGCTTGAGAATATTCCATACTATAACTGATTGATGTGATGCTCAATAAGCTTGATATATATAATAGTTTTTTCATCTTAATAATAACCTTTCATTTTTGCCTAGTTATCTAACGCTTTTTTTGCAGTATTCAGAAGGGTTTGAACTGCGTTAGCTAGTTCTTTATCGCCTTCATATTTATCCGGATGCCATTTGCGTGATAATTGTCGGTATGCTTTATTAATTTCTGTTTTACTTGCGCGAGGTCCTACACCAAGGAGTGCTCGGTATACTTCTTGCATATGTTTATACTGATTTCGTAATTTTTTAGCTTCAGGAAACTGTGACCATGCTTGTTCGGAGATACTTTCAGTAGATTTTGATGGTGATGGCTGTGGTTGTGGTGCAGGGTCTAGTAAGATTAAAAATTCTTTTAATGTTGCTTGTTGATCAGCAGGTAAAGACTGGCCTTCTTCTTGATTAAATCTATTCAATTTATCCCAAGGATTTTTGCCGGCATTGTTCTTAATAGATTTGTCAGCCTTATTGTTGAGTAAGGCTCGAATAATAGTATCTAATTTGTTTAGGTCAGACGATATAGTGTTTTTATGTTGTTCACTTGTACATATAGTGATAATCATGCTTGCAGCAACATTTAAGGGCGTATTGCCATTTTGATCTACACTATTTACATTAACTCTTTTAAGTAATTGTGATACTAAGTTTGTATTGAGTTGTTTTATGGCATCATACAAAGTCTCTTGATTTATTGGACGTGCTGGCGATGGTGATGATTGAGATTCAGATTGTGGTTTTTGTTGCGCTGCAGGATCTAGTAAGATTAATAATTCTTTTAGTTTTGTTTGTTGATCAAGAGGTAAAGATCCGCCTTCTTCTTGATTAAATCTATTCAATTTATCCCAAGGATTTTTACCGGCATTATTCTTAATTGATTTGTCAGCCTTGTTGTTGAGTAAGGTTCGAATAATAATGCCTAATTCGTTTAAGTCAGAGGATAGAGTGTTTTTATGTTGTTCGCTTGTACATATGGTGATAATCATGCTTGCGGCAACATTTAAAGGCGTATTGCCATTTTGATCTACACTATTTACATTAACTCTTTTGAGTAATTGCGATACTAAGTTTGTATTTATTTGTTTTATAGCATCGAACAAAGCCTCTTGATTTATTGGATGTGCTGGCGATGGTGATGGTTGTGATTCAGATTGTGGTTTTTGTTGTGCTGCAGGATCTAACAACATTAAAAATTCTTTTAATGTTGTTTGTTGATCAGAAGATAAAGATCTGCCTTTTTCTTGATTAAACCTATTCAATTGATCCCAAGGATTTCTGCCGAAATTGTTTTTTATTGATTTATCGGCTTTGTTATTGAGTAATGCTCGAATAATAGTATTTAGTTTGTTAAAAACAGGAAGTATAGTATATCTATATTTTTCGGTTGTGTATGTGACGATAATCATATTGGCAGCAGTGTTTAAAGGGGTATTGCCATATGGATCTGTGGCATTAGCGTTCATATTATTGGCGAGTAATTGTAGAACGGTATCTACATCTAATTGCTCTATGGCTTTATGCAAGGATGCGTTTGGCATCAATAAGCTCAAAATATTTGTAATATCCTTTTTATATTTTTCTGATAATGATTGTTGATTGGGATTTTGTGCATATCGATTCAATATATCCCATGGCGTGTCACCGGCTCTGTTTTTTATTGATGGATTGGCATTCTTATTTAATAATAGATTAATGATTTGTTTTATATCTTGTAAGGCATTATCATTATAGGCTTGTTTGCTTGTTGTTAATATATTTATGTACTCATTAGTAGCTATATGTAAGGGCGTATTACCTTGCTGATTTATCGGATTGATAGCAGCATTTTTTATCAGGCGTGATACGGAAAATACATCATGACTTAAAATAGCATCAAACAATCGTTGTACTGGAGATGGTGTGTTTTGCAATTGCTCTATTATATCGTTTAAATAAGTATTTTGCCTAGAGCTTAGGCTTTCTCGTTTAATATTGTGTATTATATCTAGTGCCGTTTGCCCTTGAGGGTTAACTATAGATGCATTTGCCCCATATTGAAGTAATGATTGTACTATAATAGATAGGTTTGCCAAGAGAGTATCATATCGGTTCTGTGTTAATCCATGATTATGGCTCTGAGCTAAGTCCTTTTCTTGTTGATCTACGTATTTTGCCAAAGCTTTAGCAACTAGATGGAGGGCGGTTAGATCTTGATTAATATTTAAATATTTGATTAATATATCAGGATCAGCACCATTTTCAAGATACTCTGTTACCTTAGATGGTGAATTATTCCCTATAGCTCGATGAAGGTCTTTGGTTTGTTTAGGATCCATACATTGGGTTACCGAGGCAATACCAAGTAAGCATGATATATATAATAAATTTTTCATATTAATATCCCCTTTTTTTAGGATAATAATATAAAGTTAGTTTAATCTGCAATGATTTTACCAATCAACGTTCATGCCAAAATGTACTTCAGATGCGCTTTCATCTTTACGTGGGTCGATTTTAAAGCCCCAGTCGACTTTGAGTGGCATTGGTTGTAGTAAACGAACACCAACACCAACTGCATGCCGATAATCAAAATTATTACCAGTGACATAATCAGGCACTCGGCAACGATCAACGCATTGGTCAACAAACGGGTTATTGAATCCGGCGCCGCCATCGTAGAATACCACCCCTTTCATAGTCATATCACCCGTGATTGGAAATACGAGTTCAGCGTTCCAGAATAATGCACGTGATGCACCAATAGAGTCTCCTACAAAGCGTGGACCAATCTGTCCGAACAAGTAACCACGTACGCTATTTTGACCACCAACGTGGAATAATTCTGCAAATGGTGTTGTGTGATTATTAAAAACGTGTACTATGCCGGCAAATGCATGCAAGTGGAATATCAAATCATACTCATTAATAAGTGGCGTGAACCAATGTGTTTCTGCAGTGAATTTATAAAAGCCCATGCTATCATCAAACGTCGGGAAAGCGATTTTATTGGCAATACGCCACATGTACCCACGGCTGGTATGAATTGGGTGATTCATGGTGTTTTGTTCTAAATAATTTGCAATCCATGCAAATGTTCCTGGATTAAATTCTTTATTTAAAATGCACTGGTATTCTGCGTTGAGTATTGCAGTAATTGACGGTGGAGTACCAATAATAACATTAGCAATAGGTGGTTGTTCATATTTGACCGAATCAACACCAACACTGAATAATACCTGGGTATCATGAAGAATTTGGTAAGTTGATCTAGTGATCCAACCGGCAGAAGCAGCACCGCCAGTTAATTTTGCATTAACTGCACGTTGTACGTTTCTGAAGTTATCGTAACTTGGCCTGCGATGATATAAATCAATAGCTGCTGAAATTGGCTTATCAAACAACCATGGTTGTGCCAAACGGAATGCAGCTGTTTGTTCGCCTTTTGCCCAACTTGCATCCGCATTCAGCTGTATGCCACTACCAAACAAGTTCGTGTCAGATAGATTTCCCTTGACTGAAAAACCAGAAGCAGGAGAGTTGAAGTCAACACCACCAAAGCCCATTTGAACATTAAAATTACCGGTTTTTGCTTCTTTGACAAATAAATCGAGATCGGCAAGGTCATTACCAATTCGCGTAATTTTCCAGTTGACTCCATCACGTGATTCAAAGTAGCCAATGGATTCAACGTTATGTTTTGAAATATCCATGTGGCGCTGCGTAATTAATTCACCTTCTTCAAGTGAAATTTTACGGCGAATAATTTTGTCGCGTGTCTTTTTATTACCTTTGATATTTACTTTGTTTAATTTAATTTTGTTACCAAGTTCTGAATAGAATGCGAGATCTACTGTTTTGGTATCTTCATTTGGTTCAATAGATGGCTCAATATGTGCAAAAATATATCCGTGGTTGCCCCAAATACGTTCTAATGCCTTGATTGTGTTGGAAATTCTATCCGGTGAATATAATTGACCGCTTTGGACTGGAATATTGGCAAGTAAAACTTTTTCCTCTAATAGTTCATTGCCAGGTACTTTTACTTTGCCAATAGTGTAACGTTCGCCTTCTTCAATTTCATAGATCAAACTGATACGTTTTTGTTTGTCCATTTTCATTTGAACATCCACTACCTTAGCCTGTAAAAAACCTTTATTTTGGTAGTAGCGACTCAGAAAATGTTTGTCCGCCTCAATACGTTCATCCTGATACATGCCAGATTTATCTAAAAAGCTTAAGACCCATTCTTCTTTGGTAATCATGATGCTACGTAGTTCTTTGCTTGTAATGTGTTTATTACCAACAAATTGGATTTCTTTAACGACTGAACGAGGGCCTTCATTAATACTAAAAATAGCAATTGCCTTGCCATCGTCATCAATATCTAATCTGGTATCTATTTGGATTAGATGATAGCCTTTTTCTACGTATTGTTTTTTAATTTTTTGTGCAAGAATTTTGAGTTCTTCTTCGTCCAGTGCAGGAAGCTCAGAAATTTCAATTGCTTTCATTAATTCTTTGTTAGATAACTGTTTATTACCAGTAAATTCTACTTCTTTAATGATATGTTTTTCTTCTGTTATAACGTATACATCAACAAAATTTTGCCCAATAGGTTCAACTTCTACGGTGATATTACGAAATCTTTTGAGTCCAAAGTACAAATTGCGTATGAGTTCACGTGATTTACGTGGATCAAAAATTTCACCAACTTTATATGGTACATATTTTAAAATAGCAGATGATGGTGTTAGTTTATTGCCGGCAATAATAATTTGGTTAACCCGACGGATGCGTGCAGGAGCAACAATTTCTTCTTCTTCTCCGACAATTTCTTGATCATCAAGTACAGATTCTTCTGCCAAGAGTTCGTCTGTCGTTTGGAATTCTACGGATTCATCTGTTACTGGTACTTCTGGTCTAATGCTACTCGAATAAGTTAAAAATATAAGGATAGCAAAAGATATTTTTGCAAAGTGTGCGCGTGTCAAGATCATTACTGGCTCCTGCTGTTCTCGCTGTAGCGTTCTAGCAACATGATTTCATTTAAGAGGTTAGTCACCTATATTACTATTTTTTTCGAAATTGACTAGAGCAAGCCATATTTTTTAGTTACACTCATTTTATGAGTTTTATTTATAAAGAGCTGATCCATTCAGAGTTATGAGGTAATACTATGCTCAAAGTGACCAATACATTAACTGGTAAAAAAGAAAAATTTGTTCCAATTCACCCAGATAAAGTTCTTATGTATGTGTGTGGTATTACGCCATATGATCGTGCACACATAGGCCATGGTCGGTGTTACACTTCATTTGATGTTTTGTATAGATTATTAACGTTTTTAGGGTACCAAGTAAAATATGTACGTAATTTTACTGATATTGATGACAAATTACTCAAACGTGCTGAACAACAACTCGGTGATAAATTTCGCTATCAAGAAATCGCAAACACCTTTATCAAAAGTTATCACGATGATATGTTCGCACTCGATACAGTCAAGCCGCATACAGAACCGCGTGTGACGCAAAATATTGATTTGATTATAGATTTTATTCAGGGCCTGATTGATAAAGGTCATGCATATGTGGCGGCAAATGGTGATGTGTATTTTGATGTTCGTAGCTTTAAAGAGTATGGCAAATTATCAAAACGCAATATTGATGAATTACGGGCAGGCGCTCGTGTTGATGTAAAAGAAGAAAAAAAAGATCCGCTTGATTTTGCATTATGGAAGTCTGAACCAGAGGGACAATTTTGGAAGAGTCCGTGGGGATATGGGCGTCCTGGATGGCATATAGAATGTTCAGCACTTGCTTCTTATTATTTGGGTGATCACATAGATATTCATGCTGGAGGTCTTGATTTAGTGTTTCCTCACCATGAAAATGAAATTGCACAATCCGAAAGCTTACATGGTGCTCCGTTTGCACGCTATTGGATGCATAATGGATTTGTGAATATGGGTGTAGAAAAAATGTCCAAGTCACTCGGTAATATTGTAGCTCTTGATGATTTATTACAAAAAGTTGATCCTATGGTAGTGCGTTATTATTACTTGAGCCATCACTATCGAGCGCCTATGGAATTTTCATTTGAACTTGTGCAACAAGCGCAAAAAAGTTATCAAAAATTAATAACGGCATTTGAAAACATTGATGCAGCAGGTGATTATGCTACTATGCGCACGATGCCTATCGTGAGTAAAATGTTAGATTTTTTGTGTGATGATTTAAATACTCCGGGGATGTTTGGGGTAATCTTTGAACATTTATCCGATCTGAAAGAAGATGATCAACAAGCCGCAGCTACTAAGTTATTGTTACAACAAGTGCTTGGACTTACCTTGGTACCACTTACTCAAAAAGTAGTAGAAATTACACCAGAAATTCAAAAACTTCTTGATGAACGTGAAGCAGCGCGTAGCACTAAGAACTGGGACCGAGCAGATCAAATTCGTGATCAGTTGCAAAAACTTGGCGTAGTAGTGCAAGATAGAAAAAATTAATTTTTCTAACAACGGAGAGTACTATGCGCTCTATGCTTATGGTAGGAGTTTTGTGCAGTATCGTTAGCCCATTGTGTGGCATGCAAAAATTACAAAATCTTATTGAAAAGTCAAAAAAACATAAACGTATTGGATTAGTTACTGCTCGTTCATATGAAGAGACATATGAGCCGATACTTGTTGGCAAAGGAGCGCTTATTCAAGGAGCAAATGAATTACGTATTCTTGCAGAAGAGTTACTTGATCAAGAAGGTGTTGGCTTGAAGATGGTAAATGAGTTGATCAAACTAATAAACCAAGAAAATATTCCGTATAATCAAAAATATTTGAACCAAATCGGAAGCCTTCTTGTATTTGCGCAAAATCAAGTGCTCAAAGAAGTAGATAAAGATGCTCAAATACAACTTGAATATTATGCAGACCAACTTGATTTACGGATTAAGAGTGAAAAAGAGCGTTTGCAAAAAAGAGAATTACATAGGAGTGAATCTACAGAAGAATCACCACGTAAAACAATTTTACGCAAGATTTCTTCTCACCTTTCACCACGTAAAAAATCATCAAGTGATGAAGAAGATTACGTGATACAGTTTTAAATTCTGTATCTTTAATCGATTAGTAGATGGCTAATAATTTACTTGAGATGTTTCTCGATTTTTACTTGTAAATCTTCTTTGCTCATATAACCGACTTCTTTGCCTTTGATAGTACCATTTTTAACAAAGACAAAAGTAGGGATTGAGGTTGCGCCAAGTCTAATTGCAACATCACGAGATTCATCAACATTTAATTTTGCAAATTTGTAGATGTTGCCTAATTCTGTTGCTAATTCTTCAAACACAGGAGCCATTTGTTGGCAAGGGCCACACCAAGTTGCATAAATATCAAGTACGACAGGATTTGGAGAGTTGAGTACTTCTGATTCAAAATTTTCTGAAGTAATGGTTACAACCATGATAATTCCTTATAAATAAATTGAGTGAATAGATTATCTACTATAACAATAAGACAAAAAACTTCTAGGGGTCTTATTGAGCAGGTTCCGTAGCCGCTTGCTCAGGTGTCGTTGGGCATACAGGACATGCTGGGCAATTAGTTTGTTTTGCAGGTGTACGATATTTGTATCCACCGATGGTTAATGTATCAATAGCTTGGAGTGGTACTTCTTTTTCTATAGGTCCGGCTAGATTGATTTGATCACAATATACTTTTGTTTTTAAATCGAATAAATAATGTGCTTTTGTTTTTTTCTCATTGTTAGAAATTACTATAATTTCTATAAATTCAATTTTGCGATAGCCATTTTCTTTTTGATATGTCCATACAACATCCGGGTGGGGGATTTGTATTTCTGCAGTTTCACTTAAATCAATTCTGGTAGTCACAAGTTCTGTTTGTGGGTCAGCGGTCAGGATATATTCGATTTTTTTAACTTTACCTTGTTTGTCGAGGATTTCTTTTTTTTCTAGATTTTCTATGGTTGGTTTTTCATACATTGGAATTTGTTTATATTTTCTACCAATTGAAATATTATCTATCGAGATAGGTTTTTTACTCAAACGTGTTTTGAGTGTGCCATAAAAATTAACACTTTGTTTTTCTGGTCCTTCAATAGAAGATTCTTGTGATCCCCAATTTGCAAGCCATATAATAGTAGTAAAACATACCATTAAAAAAGAAAGTGTATGCATACGCTTCATAATAGTATCCTTTTTTTAGTAGGTTTGATAAACATACTTACTATGTTGTACTACAACTGGTGATTATTCTGCAAGTAGTTGTAGTTTGCTTCAGATAATTAAGTTGATTGTCGGACTTTAGAAAATTAAAAGAAAGGGTTGTATATGTTTACTGGACAATATCCGCCATATCAATATGAAGATGATGTACGTTCAATTATGTATGCAGTATACGGCTGGATGACGACTGCATTATTACTTACAGCAGGCGTAGCATACCTTGTTGCACAGACTCCAACGTTATCTACTCTTTTGTTAGAACATAGATGGTTAATGCTAGCATTAGTAATAGGACAAATATCATTAGTAGTTGTGCTTACTATGTTTTTAAATCGCATGAGTACTACTGGTGCTCTTATCATGTTTTTTGTATATGCAGCTTTATTAGGGGTTACCTTATCTTCTATTTTTTTTGTATATGAAATTGGCTCAATTATTATTGCTTTTGTAATTACTGCAGGGACCTTTGGTACTATGGCGGTGTATGGGTATTTTACACGAACTGATTTGACAACAATGGGCAACATAAGCTTGATGGCTTTATTTGGTTTAATTTTGGGACTAGTGGTTAATTTCTTTTTAAGAAGTCCTATGCTTGATTATGTGTTATCTGCAATTGGCGTACTTGTATTTACGTTGCTTGTAGCATACGATGTGCAAAAAATTAAACAGATAGCTAAGAAAATGATTGTGAATGAAGACCTTTCGCCCAAAATTGCCATCATGGGTGCGCTTACCTTGTACTTAGATTTTATTAATTTATTTTTATATTTATTGCGATTTTTTGGACAACAAAAAGAAGAATAAAAAGGAGTGGTAACGTGAAAAATCGTTTATTGGTGTTAAGTTTATTAGCAATGGGTGTTGGTTTGTGGATGTTTAATACTAAAAAAAACGCAAATCAGTCACTAAATTATTATATGGAAACTGATGCAGATGTCGATGAAGAAGCAGATGTAAATCAGGAAGAGCCTGATACGCAACAGGTGGTTGAAAAAGATCTTGAATCACTGAACATTGATCTAGAAAAAAAACGCAAGTCAACACAGACGCTTGTGCAACGAGCCAAAGAATATATTAATGAACATACATTAGAGGATGCGTGTAGTAAGTTCAGTCATACCAAAGAATTTATTGATGCAGAATTATACGTATATGTGTTTAATGCTGATGGTGTTGTATTTGCACATGGACAGGATGAAGATTTGATTTGGCAAAACTTGATTAATCTACGTGATAATTTTGGATCACCTATGGTGCAAGAAATTATTGATACCGGTAAAAAAGGTGGCGGTTGGGTTACTTATCAATGGCGGAATGCAACTAAGCATTCGTGGGTCCAGCCGGTGACTAAAGATGGTGTTGATTATGTGATTGGAGCAGGTTATTATCCACATTCAAAAGAGAGTACGGTTGTCAGCTTGGTTAAAGGTGCTGTTGCATTGTTTGACAAAGTACTTGAACGAGGTCAGCCTGCCATAGAGGCATTCAGTGATATGAGTTATCCATTGGGTAACTTTGTTTTTGCAGACTTATATCTTTTTGTACTGAATGAAAAAGGCGAGCTTATGGCGCAAGGTGATCGACCAAATTTGATTGGTACGAATGTATGGGATTACAAAGATACTAATGGTGTATTAGTCAACCAAGAAATTATTAAAAAGGCGACCGAGTCACTAGAAGGTATTTGGGTTGAATATACTTCAAAACGTGCTCTCAAGCGTTCGTATGCAGAAAAAGTAAAAGATAAAGATGGCCGTTTGTATTTTATTATATGTGGGTATTATCCCGAAGAAACGAGAGACTCTGCAGTAGATTTATTACGTAAAGGGTACACTTTTATGAAACGGTCTGGTAAATCAGCAGCTTCGGATGAGTTTACTGATAAACAAAATGATGATTTTAGATACGGTGATTTATATATTGTTGGGTATGACATGAATGGCGTATGTTTTGCACATGGTGGTAATCCTGAGTTAGTTGGCCAGAATTTATGGGATGCTCGTGATGAAGACGGTCGCTATTATGTACGAGAAATAATTGAAGAAGCAAAAAAAGCCGATCGTGGATGGTTAACCTTTAAGCGTAATAGATCATTCCAATCAGTTTACTTTGAGCCAATAGACTTAGGCATAGGTAGGTTTGTATTAACATGCGGTTTATATCCTGTGTCTAAAAAAGAAACTGTTGAGTTGTTAGTCGACACGGCGGCAAGTTCATTAAAGATGCGTAAACGTGAAGAGGCACTTGGTGCATTTGTAAAACGTGATGGTGCATTTGTAAGCGGCGACTTAGATATTTTTGTATTTGATGATACAGGTCTATGTTATGCGTATGGCACAGAGCATGACTTAATTTGGCGTAATTTGGTTGGTTTAAAAGACGATGATGGCAAACCATTCATAAAGCTATTTATTAATGCGGTCCGTGGTGGTGACTCAAAAGTGAGTTTCAAATTAAATGGCAGCAGAAAAGTGGCAGATTTGGCACCGGTAGAAAAAGATGGCATTAGATATGTAGTTGGATCAAGTTATTATCTGTAAATTGTTTAAACACACGCTAGCAAAAAAAAAGGCTCCACAACTTAGTGGAGCCTTTTTTTTTATTAACTTTTTTGAAAAACTGGAGGAGAGAGAGGGATTCGAACCCTCGATTCCGATCGCTCGGAATAACGGTTTTCAAGACCGCCGCATTCAACCGCTCTGCCATCTCTCCGTATAATTTCAATCTATAAAATATAGCCAGTAAAAAATGGCCTGCCAGTCGTAGTTTGCCGAGCCGGAAGGCCCGGATGCATGTAGACTGGTGCGCCCGAGAGGAGTCGAACCTCTAACCTTCAGATCCGTAGTCTGACGCTCTATCCAATTGAGCTACGGGCGCATTATAATTTTTAGCCTTAACTAGCTTAGCAGTCGTGCCAGGCCGCCCTTGAGGCGAAGCCTGGTGGAGAGAGAGGGATTCGAACCCTCGCGCCCGGTTTTCCCAGACTCTTGCTTAGCAGGCAAGCGCTTTAGACCACTCAGCCATCTCTCCAAGCTATTTCAATGATATCTACAAATAATAAAAGGAAATAGTTATTTATGCAAGTAATTATCTGTTATTTTTATATAAAAGTGTAGCTTTTTTAGCGGTATGTGTATATAGCTTAAGTCAAGTTTGCATGAGTAGGAGATGTTATGTCTTTATTGTTAGAAATCAAAGTAGTGCCTAGTTCTGGCCGTATTGCCTGGGCAATTGACCGTTCAGGGCAAATAAAATGCTTTCTCAAAAGCCCACCGGAACATGGGAAAGCTAATCGCGAACTGATTAAATTAATAGCGCAATCATTAGGGCTACAACAGGGGCAAGTACGCATTGTATTTGGTGAAACATCACGTAAGAAACGAGTAAAGATTGATGCTGATATTTCTCAAACTGATATATTACGCATCTTGCATCTCGATCAACAAGTTTGTTTGTTTGATATTAAGGATAAGTGATGCCTTATTTTAAATGGTCAGGAGTTAATATTCTTGGGGTATGGCATAAAGGGAGATTGTTTGCACCATCAATTACTCATTTGGACAATTTGTTATTGCAACGAGGAATTGCGTTACTCAAATCACAACCATCCAAATTATCTTTTTTTGCTCGAGCTATTTCATTGCAAGATACTATACAAATTTTCAGACAATTGGCCGTATTGCTTGATGCGGGAGTTCTGCTTCCACAAGCACTATCTCTTGTTGCAGATCAAATTAATAATCCGCGTTTGCAGGAAGTAATTCATACCTTGGCGGATCATGTGCATGCAGGTATTGCATTGAGTACGGTAATGCAAAATTATCCTACTATATTTACGACCGATATGATCCAGCATGTTAAAGTTGGAGAGGAGTCTGGTGAGCTAGTACTCGCACTAGATGCATTAACTACCTCCCTGGAAATGACGCATGACTTTTATACACAATTACGTTCAGTATTGCTATTACCACTCATAACGCTTGGTTTTTTTGTATGTATTGCTGGGATTATTTTTACAATGATTATTCCGCGATTTGCGGATTTTTTTGCATCAACACAGCAGGAGATTCCTCAGCTCACTAAAATGTTATTACGTATGAGTATGTTTATGCGTAGTTGGTATATGGTTTGTAGTATTATTCTGTTATTTGGTTTATTCATGCTTATGCGCTGGTATACCAAGCGTGATGCAGGCAAATATAAACTACTCGCTTTGTGCATGAAAATTCCTGGGATCAAGACGATATTTATCTATCGTTTTTTGGCTTCTTTTTTACATGGACTTGCTATGTTGCTCAAGGGTGGCATGCGCTTAGTGCCAGCCTTGCACGTGGTACAGAGCTCAACAGAAGGACAATTGTTTGCCAAGCAGGTTACCTTTGTTGAGCAAGCGGTAGAAGGTGGCAGTTCTCTGAGTAATGCCCTTGTCCAGGTTCCTAATGGCCTTTTTGGCCAAGATATCATAGCCATGGTTATGGTGGGTGAAGAATCGGGCCAGTTGGCCAATATGCTTGACCGAGTAGCGCAGGCATATCATCAGAAGGTTAAACAGCAGCTGGCAGCGACTACCGTCCTTTTACAGCCATTATTTATGCTTTTGCTGGGGTTATTGGTGACAACCCTTATTTTTGCTGTTTATGGCCCTATTTTTAACCTAGCCAATGCGGTGGGGTTCTGAGGGCGTCTTGCCCAAAAAAGGCTACCATTTGCAGCTTTTGCCCTTATAAGCTATAGTAAAATATAGGTTTAGTACCTATTTTACCCTTATCTATGTAAAGAGATAAATGGAGGTTTATCGTATGTTTTCTTTATATCGTACCTATTTTGCTCGTATTATATTAGTTGGTTTATGTGTACCATTTGTTGCGAGTGCAATCAATTATCAGCCAGCAGACTTACAAAACAATGCAATGGCGCAGCAGGCAAATGAACTTATAAAAAAAATAGAAAAAAGACACAAAAAATTAACTAAGCGTGCTGAACAATCACGTGAGGTGCTCAATAGTAAAGATTACGCATTTTCTCACATTACTCCCATTATTAGTCAATTTGAAGCACAAGAATTACAACTTGGTAACTTGATCAAAAGTCTAGGCGAGCCAGTGACCATGTTTGGTCATACGGGACTTGAATGGCTTTCAATACCGGTTACTGATAAGCAAGAAATTCAACGTCGTCAGATGGTGATACGTGCATTAGTACAAAATTCATCAGCATTTGATAAGTTACAAAATACACTTAAAGATATTAAAAAAGGTGAATTAGCATTGCTACGCTATTGGGATGAAGAAAGCAAATTCAATAAATATATTGCGGATAACTTCTGTTACAAAAAAAGTGTGAGTATCAGTAAAAAAATGCCTAAAATACCTGTCATAGGTGCTAATTTATGTAATAATAGTTCTGTTGCACTTGAAGGTTCGGCAGCAATACGATTATTGAATGTAGTGGTATCATTTTCTCTTTATACATATGCAATGCATTGCTTAGGTGAGATGTTTTGGCGTCCATATTCTCAATGGAATTTAGCAACGTTAGCAAAAGTCTCGATTCCTACAAAAGAAAACTTTGTTCGAACTGTAAAAAATATCGCATATTCTACTATTGAAGATCTAGTATATCCTTTTGATTGGCATCATAAATTACGTGAGCAAAATTCTCCTACCTATAGAGTTTATGATTTAGATGAGACAACAGGCGAGTTGGTGACCGATGCAAGTGGTACGCCGATACGGGTACCAAAAAATATTGATCAAATGGGAGTAAATCATTTTGCTCAAGCATGGATTGATGGTTCTGCAATGGATAGATTCAGATTAGGTTGCGATATGACAAATACATATACAAATAATCCATATCATGGCTATGCACTTGGTGCAGCATTATTAGCCGGCTATGCAGGAACATATTATAAGTTTGGATGGGGTTGGTTTAGAATTATCAGGTTAATGAAAGATGGTAACCAAGTTTTGGCTAAAATGCAAAAATTGCACAGATCAATGTCAGAAATTGCACACTTAATGCGCTCGCTTGATCAATTAGAACAGATCGTGTCTGCAATTCCAGCGTTACAGAATTCTGCAGCACAACAAAACTTGCACAAGTTGCTTGATAAAACAAGCTGGTCAGTAGACTTGCAAGAATTAATGGATGTGCTTGCTACCGGTACATTTGATAATCCTGATTCATGGATGTATTCACGTGGTCGTACACTCAAAGCACATAACTTATTGTTAAAAGTTAAAGATGAATTGGTTCCTGCATTGCAAGCAATTGCTGAGTTTGATGCGTATTTTACCGTAGCACAATTGTACAAATCGCATCAAGGTAAAAAGAATAGCTTTGCATTTGTAGAATTTGTAGAAAATAATACACCACAGATTTCTATTAATGGCTGTTGGACACCGCTTGTTGCTGCAGATCAAGCAGTTGCAAATAATGTTCGTTTGGGAGTAGGTAATCAGCCGTTACGCATGATGATTACCGGGCCAAACGGTGGTGGTAAGTCCACATTTCTAAAGTCACTTGGACATGCAGTTATGATGGCACAATCGTGGGGTATCGTACCGGCACAAGAGGCAAAGCTGACAATTTTTAGTGGATTGCGTACAAGTTTGGATCCGCGAGAAGATCTATCGCGAGGTATTTCAACTTTCATGGCGCAAAAAGAACGCATTGGGCTTTTGAAAGAATATGTACGTCAGAGTAATGCACAGAAAAAGATGTTAGTAATGCTTGATGAACCATTCCGTGGTACAACTGATGCGCAAACTGAAGAGCGTATTTGTGATTTTGGTAATCATGTTGCACGTTTGCCGCATACGGTAGTATGTATTGCAACACACGTGAAAAAACCAGTGGAGCTTGCGCAAGATAAAAGCTTTGCAAATTATCATGTAGAGATCCAAGATCTTGGTAATGGTAAATTTAAACGTCTGTTTACCATAAAGCCGGGTATTGCAACGCAATGGCTGAATAACCAGAAATGGGCTAGTCGGTTTGTTGATTGGTTAGATAACGAAATTCGAGAAAAAGCATCAAAACAACAAATTGCTGCATCATAATAATCAAGAATAAAGCAATAAATTTCTTAAAACTCAACCCTTACATTTGGTAATGCTTGGCGTATACGATCCTTGGTTGCTTGGTCAAGAGAATTGTTTTTCAAAAATAAAGCTTCCAAATTATTAAGGCCCATAAAAGTATTATCTTGGATTGAAGATATATGGTTGTTGTTTAATCCAAGTCCTTGTAGATTATTAAGCCCTGCAAACATAGTAGGTTTTAGTTCTGAAAGTTGGTTGCTGCTTAATGCAAGTGCTTGTAAATTATTAAGATCGGCAAATGTGTTATCTTGAATTGAAGATATATGGTTGTTATCAAGACCAAGTTGTTGTAGATTATTAAAACCCGCAAACATAGTGCGTTTTAGTTCTGAAAGTTGGTTGTTATTGAGGCCAAGTACTTGTAAGTTATTAAGATCGGCAAATGTGTTATCTTGGATTGAAGATATACTATTACTATTCAAACCAAGTTGTTGTAGATTATTAAGACCGGCAAACATAGTGCGTTTTAGTTCTGAAAGTTGGTTGCTGCTTAATGCAAGTGCTTGTAAATTATTAAGATCGGCAAATGTGTTATCTTGAATTGAAGATATATGGTTGTTATCAAGACCAAGTACTTGTAAGTTATTAAGATCGGCAAATGTGTTATCTTGGATTGAAGATATACTATTACTATTCAAACCAAGTTGTTGTAGATTATTAAGACCGGCAAACATAGTGCGTTTTAGTTCTGAAAGTTGGTTGCTGCTTAATGCAAGTGCTTGTAAATTATTAAGATCGGCAAATGTGTTATCTTGAATTGAAGATATATGGTTGTTATCAAGACCAAGTTGTTGTAGATTATTAAAACCCGCAAACATAGTGCGTTTTAGTTCTGAAAGTTGGTTGTTATTGAGGCCAAGTACTTGTAAGTTATTAAGATCGGCAAATGTGTTATCTTGGATTGAAGATATACTATTACTATTCAAACCAAGTTGTTGTAGATTATTAAGACCGGCAAACATAGTGCGTTTTAGTTCTGAAAGTTGGTTGCTGCTTAATGCAAGTGCTTGTAAATTATTAAGATCGGCAAATGTGTTATCTTGAATTGAAGATATATGGTTGTTATCAAGACCAAGTTGTTGTAGATTATTAAAACCCGCAAACATAGTGCGTTTTAGTTCTGAAAGTTGGTTGTTATTGAGGCCAAGTACTTGTAAGTTATTAAGATCGGCAAATGTGTTATCTTGGATTGAAGATATACTATTACTATTCAAACCAAGTGCTTGTAAGTTATCAAGACCGGCAAACATAGTACGTTTTAGTTCTGATAGTTGATTATTATCAAGACTAAGTGCTTGTAAGTTATCAAGACCCGCGAATGTATTATCTTGGATTGAAGATATCTGGTTGTTATCCAAAACAAGTGCTTGTAAGTTATCAAGATCGGCAAATGTGTTATTTTGGATTGAAGATATACTATTACTATTCAAACCAAGTGCTTGTAAGTTATTAAGACCTGCAAACATAGTACGTTTTAGTTCTGATAGTTGATTATTATCAAGACTAAGTGCTTGTAAGTTATCAAGACCCGCGAATGTATTATCTTGGATTGAAGATATCTGGTTGTCATCCAAAACAAGTGCTTGTAAGTTATCAAGACCCGCGAATGTATTATCTTGGATTGAAGATATCTGGTTGCCAGCTAGGGTTAGAGCTATTATATTTTGACGTACATGCGATGGTATCAAATGGAAACCAACAAGGTTTATTATATGTTGCTTTGAAAGGTTAAGTGCATTATTATTAACCAGTGGTGGTAACAAATTTAATACGACTAAGTCAGCTACACTGTACTCATCTATGTTTTTTTTCTCGAGATATAGTTGTATTATTTCTCTAACATCCGCAATAACCCCCAATTTTTGTGCATTTTCCAACGTATATTTTTTTTGTATCCATACTTTGGCCGTGGCTATTACAACCCACTGCAAACCAAGGAAGTGTGCTGCGTTCATAAAAGTACTTATTTGCACCGGTTCTTCTGCTTGGACTTGCAATTGTTGTTCTACTATTTTTTTAACTTGAGCCGGAATGTCTGTTGGTGAATATGTTGCAAAAAACTGAGGATCTTGTTTAAGTACAGGTGCATGATTATAGGTTTGTTCTACCACTTTGATTATGGTAACGAGAGTGAAAAAATCTATCAATTGTAATTGTATTGTTTCATCAATCGGTATTATACCTTTGGTTTTTGCAATATCTTGTGCAAGTTCAATCATGCCTTTGATTGTTGGGATTTTTTGTGCCGTTGTATAGGCAATCGTTATTTTTTTACCATTTTTGGTTTGTATGGTGACTGGTTGTTGAGGCCGTTCCTGTTTGAGCTCTTTTTCTATTTCAACCGCTTCTTGCTTGGTCATCTCTTTTTCAAGCCACTTGAGTTCTTCCATGGCAGTAGCTACAGATGTGGTAGCTAATAACCCAAGTATTAACCCTAATTTTTTCATAATTTTATCTCCTTAATTTATATTTATTATAGCTATTTAGATTTACAGATAGCAATATATGAAATGAAAAATCCTGTTTTTATAGGGATTAATTGGGTTGGTTGGGGTTTGGAGAAATCTTATGCATATCAATCTATTTAAAAACCGGGAAATCTGAACTATTACGATTGAATTTAACTATAATTCCTGAATACAAGGGAGAAGTCAAACTCAGATAAGGTATTTTCTCCCTGTTTTTAATCAATAACACTTAGAAAGAGGAGATTTTTTTATGCTCTTTTGTTTTATTGAAAAGGTTTTGTTACAGTAATATGCGATTAAAATAACAAATATTGGTAATATCCTTTAAATTTAGGGGCTTTATGATTTCTTTGCGTAGACAATGGCTAGTTTATGTTATTTGTTGTTTGATGATATTACCTTTTAATCTTTATACGTATGATCACCATACAGAGACATTAATAGCCACTATTCAGCAGCGGTATGAGCAAACAAGACAGCAGATAGCTAATGATGTATTGTTGAGTGTTCCTAATGAATTTGAGCATATTCAGCCTATTATAACATCATTTGAATGGCGGGAATTGCAAGTTGATAATCTAGTGAATAAACTCAACAAAACCGTGACTGCATTTGGCCAACAGGGCCTTAAATGGTTGTTATGCCCTATAACAGATAGTGCAGAAATCGAACGGCGCCAAACTATCATCAAAACACTGGTAGAAGATACTACGTTTTTTTCGCGTCTTGATATAGCTTTGCGTCATGTCAAGCAGGGGGAAGATGCATTGCTGTTGTATTGGGATCAAAAAAATCCATACCATGAACAAGTAAAAAAATTTTTTTATCGGTTATTGCCTAAAAAAATTAATAACGTGTTAAACAATAATAGGTATGCATTAGATTTTGGTTTTTTGTATACGGTATGTGTTGCTGCACGTATGTTGGTGCATGAACTTTGTCTGGGGGGAATTTACCAAGAGTTTAGCGATTTTGAACAGCAAGATATAGATCTCATGCGTGGATTAAAGCGGGGATTAGGAGCCCCGCTTGATATACATAATTGTGTAATGAATAAATTATATACTGGGCCTGCTAGTGTTCATAATTCAGATGGATCTATTAATTGGAAAAGATTATTACATGTTTCCATCAATGGTACGGCAAAAGATCGACATGGTGTACTATATGATTTGTTTGGGCAACGTACAATAGGCAGCATATTGGGTTGGTCATCGGCTGCATTTTCTGCGTTGTCTTATGATGTTTTTTGGTATTTATTGCTTGAATATGCGTGGGATGAAGTGAAAGAGCGTTCTACGATTATTAATGCTACACAAAGAACATTATCCAGTGTTGCCAGACTGATGCAAGGGCTCAAGGAGCTAGAAGCAGTAGTTGCGAGTAATGGAGTTCTGCGTGATTGTAAGGTGCATCGTCATTTGCAAGATATTATGAATATGCGTAATTGGTCAAACAAATTTAAGCAATTAATGGCATTATTATACTCATCTACATTTGATGCGTCAGGCTCATGGACTTATTCTCGTGGCAAAGTGTTGTGTGCGCATAAGTTGTTGCTGGAGATTCGACAAGAGCTTGTTCCTGCGCTCCAAGCAGTAGCACAATATGATGCGTATTTTTCAATTGCACAATTGTTTAAAGAACATCAAGGTCAAGAAACTGGATTTTGTTTTGTACAATTTGTAGAACACCCAACTCCGTATGTTGATATAGAAGCATGTTGGGAACCTTTAGTACCGGGACATGCAAAAATTACTAATGATATTCAGCTTGGTGTACATGGTATACCAATGTGTATGGTGATTACCGGTCCTAATGGCGGCGGAAAATCAACATTCTTAAAATCTCTTGGCCATGCCGTTATTATGGCACAATCCTGGGGTATAGTACCTGCACAATCCGCACGCATGACAATGTTCCATGGCATACGTACAAGTTTAGATCCTAAAGAGGATTTATCACAAGGTATTTCAACCTTTATGGCACAGAAAAAACGAATAAAAGAATTATATGATTATCTGACAAATACACATACAAATGACAAAATTTTGGCCATGTTGGATGAACCATTTCGTGGTACGACTGATTATCAATCAGCACAACGGATTTATGCATTTGGAAAGGATGTTACGAATTTTGATCATGCAATTGTATGCATAGCAACTCATGTACGCAAACCAATTGAGTTGGCACAAGAATATCCAGCAATTTTTGCAAATTATAACGTTATTATTGAAGAGCCTGAACAGGGTGAATTTATACGTACGTTTAAGCTTGCCCATGGTCCTGCCATGTGGTGGTTTGATGACCAAGCGTGTGCAAGTAGGTTTGTAGATTGGTTGGATATTCAAATGAGAAAGCAGGCTATGTTGCAGGAGTCCTGTGATTAGTTCACAGGATGAGTGGAGGGGGATAATCAATGCTTTTAAGATTGACTAATGCCTGTATTTTGGCTATCTTTATCAATCATGTAGTCTTTGAAAAATTGGTGTGCCGGGGTGGCGGAATTGGTAGACGCACGAGACTCAAAATCTCGCGGTAGTAATACTGTGCCGGTTCGAGTCCGGCCCTCGGCACCAGTCTACGCTTATCCGGATCTATAGACTTTGACGAGGCGGAGTTTGTCCTGAGTAACGACAGCGTATTGAAGGGACTGGCAGGCCATAGTCTGTTCATCCTGAACTAGGGACTATAAAATAAAAAAAGGCTTTAAAATTGACGTAGTCAAAAGAGTAGTACCATGTCAGATCAAAACTGTGTCTTTTGCAAAATAATTGTAAAGCAAATTCCTTCTAAAATCATTGCAGAAACAGATGATATTTTGGTGATTCAAGATATCGCGCCAAAGGCGCCCATTCATTATTTAATTATTCCTAAAAAACATATTTCTGATGTTCAATCGCTACAAGATGCAGATACAATTCTTGCTGGTAAGATATTATTAATGGCAAAAGAGCTCAGTAAAAAATTACCAGGATCTGGTGCATTCCGATTGATTATGAACAATGGCGCTGATGTTGGACAAAGTGTGTTTCATATGCATTGCCATTTTATTTCAGGCAAACATATGAGCGATTTTTAAGAAATACTATGCACGTATTATTCCTTTTTTTGTGTTTACTTTTTACAAATATAAATGTTCATACACTACTCGTCATAGGCCATCGTGGTGCCGCAGGATATCAACCAGAAAATACTTTGGCATCATTTGAGTATGCTATACAACTTGGTGTCGATATGATTGAGCTTGATGTGCACGTGTGTGCTTCGGGTGAGGTTGTAGTTATTCATGATCAAGAAGTTGATCGTACTACTAATGGTACTGGATTAGTGCAAGACATGACGCTGTATGCATTACAACAATTGAATGCTGGAAATGATGAGCACATTCCTACGCTCCAAGAAGTTCTTGATATGGTGAATCGAAGAGTCAAAGTAAATATTGAATTAAAGGGCAAAGGTACGGTTGAAAAAGTTGCAGCCATTATTCAAGACTATGTGAGCAATAAAGGTTGGCAATATGATGATTTCTTAATTAGTTCTTTTGATCATTTAGATGTTGGTCGGTTTAATATTATTTGTCCACAAGTTCCTATAGGTCCGTTATTTTACACACTTAAATTTGCGGATTGCAACCGTGCAATTGCACGCCTTTCTGCAGATATTGTTATTATTCAAGCAAATGAAGTTCATGCACAATTAGTTAATTACATTCATGCTTGTGGTAAGAAAATTTATGTTTTTACTAATGAAGAAAATCAAATAGTTTATCAGAAGTTGCTGGGAGTAGATGCTATATTTTCTGATTACCCAGACAGGACATTCAGTGAGATTGCAGAAAGTTATACTGCGTCAGGTTCAAATCCAGATTCTGGAGGAAATTGATCGCGCTGCTTGAATTCATCTTGATAAAACAGTGCAAGCCCAATAAACACTATGGCAGCTGAAACATAAAAGTGCCAGGTAATGATTTCACCCAAAAATAGCCAACCGTACAATGCAGTAAACAATGGTGATAAAAATCCTGCAAATGATAGGAATGTTGCAGAATATTTCTTGAGTAAAAAGCCATATAAATTATGACAAATGATGTTGCTAATTAAAATGACAGCGGTAAGTAAAATCAGAAATGGTTTTATATGGGTGACCAAAGGAGTGGCAGTGATAGTTTCAGTGGCAAAAGAAGTGCCTAGCGCAAGCATGCCGCCACATGTCATAGAAATGCCATTAACCATCATAGGTGAGTAGCTTTTATCTTTAACTAATTTACGCACAACAATCCAACTATAACTATGTAATATTACAGCACCGATAATGGCAAGTTCTGGCCAAGAAATAAATGCAAATTCACCCAAAACTTGTTCTGATGCTGAGCTGCTCATAATTACAGGAAGAAGTCCAATAAATCCAATCATAAGGCCGAGCCATTGTTTTTTTGTAATGCGTTCATTAAAAAATAAGTATGAATAATATGAAGAAAGGAAGGGAGACAAATTATAAATAAATGCTGCCTTAAATGACGGCATATGCTTGAGGCCCCAGAATCGCAATAGGTAAGAAATGTAAATACCAAACAAAATTATTTGTAAAAATAACCAGAGATGTTTCTTTTTGACTTTGAACTTTTCTCTAGGACTGAAATATTGATAAGCAAGTAAAATTATACCGGCAATCACCATGCGGGTACCGACTAAAAATGTCGGTGTTGTATATTGTAAAATTGCTTTGCTTAAAGAAAATGAACTTGCAAATAGTGCATAAAGAAGCACGATTAAAAGCATAGGACCACCTATCTGCCTGAACTTTGTCAAATATTTTATTATTATAGTAAATTTTTAATTATATTTAGTTATACACAAAATACAACAAGACATAAAGAGTTTAG
This sequence comes from Candidatus Dependentiae bacterium, assembly GCA_035445995.1. Lineage (NCBI taxonomy): Bacteria > Candidatus Babelota bacterium. The sequence continues at coordinate 1,088,772 of DAOMRS010000001.1, forward strand.
AGTAGTTTTGTCTGTATTCTTGCACTTTGCGGCTCTTATGGTACATTCAGCTCACGACTACCCACACTTTTTTGAGGGCCTATCCATGAATATATCTACATTAATTGTCAGTTGTATCTTATCTATTTTTTCTACGGCTGTTATGAGCTATATAGCCATGGCTACTGCTATAGGCCCATGGATTACACCTACGGTGGTACTGTGTGCAATTTTGTTATTATCTTTAGTGCCAGGTAGTTTGTGTATACAAAATATTGGTTTTGTAACAGTAGCAAGTTCTATTGGTGGCATTTTGGCTACCGCACTTGGATTTTCATTACCGACATTGTACTTTCTTGATCCTTTACTTTTTGATACATGGTTAGCAGCACCATATTACTTTGTGACAGTTACGGTTGTGCTTTCATTGAGCAGTGGCTGGCTTGGCATGTGGATTGCTAATGTAGCAGAGCAAAAATTGATTGATGAAGAAAAATTATCATTTCCAGTAGGTGAGCTTGCATATAGTATGATTACTGCTGCTAGCAATCAAATTCGCAAGGCATATGAGCTTGGGGTAGGATTTGTGAGTACTTTTGTTTTTTGTATTTTGCAACATGGCATTGGCTTATTTCAAAGTTTGATTCCAAAAACCTGCACCATATTTGGTCCGGTGAGCTTGGGGTATGTGTGTATCCCGATCGTACGGCTTGATTTATTTCCCTTATTTTGGGCAGTAGGGTTTGTGACTGGGCATATGGTAGTTATTCCACTGGTGGTAGGTGTACTTGCAAAAATTTTTTTGCTAGAGCCATTAAATAAAATATGGTTTGCTCATTTGACGTCAGTTGAATTTGTCTTGGCTTTTTGTAGTGGTATGGTACTTTCTGGTGCATTTACTGGTTTTTCAAAGTTACCCAAACAGCTGTGGCAAGGATTAATTACATTACGTACCAGTATGGGTACTCGGTATATGCAAGGTACTAATGGAATGTATAATAAATTACTTGAATTTTTTTTAGTAATTATTTTTTGTGTAGGTGTTTTGACATATTTTAACTTTTCATATATTTCTCAAGCGTATTTACTTGTATTTACAGGGATTTGTGCGTATCAGATTGCGGCGATTGCGGGTAAAATTGGTCTTGCATTACTTGGTCGCTATGCAACTTTTGTGTTAGTGCCGGGTATGTTAGTTTTTGGTTATGATGCAATACAAATCATGATAGTTTCTACATTTGTCCAAATTGCAGGTGGAGTTGCAACCGACGTATTATTTGGACGTAAAATTGGACAGTTGGCTCACATGGATCACGTTACTCTCAAAAAATATCAGTATCTTGGACTTTTAGTCAGTTCTGTAGCAGCGGGGATTGCAATGTGGCTGTTGATTAATCATTTTCATCTGGGATCTGACCAGTTATTTGCACCCAAAGCGCAGGCACGCCAATTATTGGTACAAGCAAAGCAATTTGACTATTGGGTTTTATTGTTAGGAGCATTGTTTGGCTACTTGCTTGATACAATCAAAGTCAGTTCAACTCTTGTATTCGGTGGTTTATTAATGCCAGTTAACTTGGTTCTAGGTCTGGTTGTGGGTGGACTTTCGACCTGGTTGACTAAAGATAAAGAAGCTTGGTACCCATTCTGGTCGGGAGTATTTGCGGCGAATTCCATCTGGATGATTCTGCAAGCTCTTATATAAAGTACTTTGTTAGATAATTAGATAAAATATATTGTTATTATGATGGGCGTGAATTTGGTCCGCGTTATATTTTAGTAGTAGAAATATTATCCCGAGCTATTTGCATCGATAGTAGTTATGAAGCTTTATTTTGCCAGATGAGAAACCCTTCAATAAAATCCATGATATCTCCATCGAGAACTAGATCTGGTTGTGGTGATTCAATATCTGTGCGATGGTCTTTGACCATTTTATATGGATGTAATACATACGAACGTATTTGTGATCCCCATTCAATTTTTTTCTTTACTACACCTGCAGAGAGTTTTGCCTCTTGATCATCTTTTAGTTTTTGAGCCACTTTAGCAGTTAACATTTTCATAGCATTTGCTTTGTTTTGGCCTTGAGAACGTTCGTTCTGGCATTGTGCCACAAGACCGGTAGGCATATGAGTAATGCGTACTGCCGATTCTGTTTTATTGACATGTTGACCGCCGGCTCCACCTGCACGATATGTATCTATGCGTAGGTCGTTAGGGTCGATGTTTAATTCAATGTCAGGAACTTCAGGCGTGACTGTAATACTTGCAAAAGAGGTGTGCCTGCGTTTATTAGCATCAAATGGAGAGATGCGTACAAGGCGATGGACGCCATGCTCGCTTTTGAGAAAGCCATAAGCGCTTTTTCCTTGTATATATAAAGTAGCAGATTTGATGCCGGCTTCATCTGCTGGTTGATAATCTACTACTTGGACTGCTAGCTTTTCTCGTTCACAGAACCGAGAGTACATACGCAATAAGATATGTGCCCAATCTTGCGATTCAGTTCCACCAGCTCCCGCGTTGATACTTAAAAAACAATTGGAGTTATCTTCTGATTTGTTCAAAAGTAGTTCAATTTTAAGCTTTCCAATATCTTTGCATAATTTTTTGATATCGTAAGTGATTTTTTGTAGTTCTTGTTCATCTTGAGCAAACAGGTCAAGTAACTCATATAATTCAGCATGGGTACTTATAATGTATTGGTAGTGCTCACGTAGTGTTCTTATTTTTTGTAATTCTTTGGATATTGCTGCTTGCTCGGGGTGTTGCCAAAAATTTTCTTGAGTACTTTGAGTTTCAAGATTTGTAAACTGTTGTTCAAGGCCGGCATTTTGCCAATAGGTTTTAATGGTATTAATATCAGGCTCTATTTGCTTGAGCTGTTCTTTGAGTTCGTCTATAAGCATAATAATGTATTCCATCCAAAGGGTAAAAAATTATAAAATTCAGTATATATCAGGATATTTAGAAAAGACAGTTTTGCTATAGGAAGGGGCACTTTGAATGCCTTATAAAATATGCTAGTATAATATATAAGGAAAACAAACCATAGTTAGGGAACTCAGGTGGCCGGTAAAATATTTATTATTTCAGCGCCCTCGGGAGCGGGTAAAACTTCCTTAGTAACGACAGTTCTGCAGCGTATTAATCCTCCCTATAATATACAACTTACAAAAACATATACCTCTCGAGCGCCTCGCCCAGGGGAAGTACCTGGTAAAGATTATCATTTTATTTCACTTGATGAATTCCGCGCTAAGATAGAGCAAGGTTTTTTTATAGAGTGGAGTACAGCATATAATGCATATTATGGGTCTCCACGATGTATCTTTGAAACTGTTAATGAACAAAATACGTCTCACGTTCTGATTCTAGATAGGGTTGGGGCTCAAAAAGTTGTGGAACAGGTCTCGGGGGTAATTACTGTTTGGATCTACACCTCAGATATTAATACTCTTGAAGAACGCCTGGGAGGACGTCAGACCGAAACTCCTGAACAAATTTCTTATAGAATGCAACGCGCTCGACAAGAAATTAATCTCGAAATACAAAATCCTCTTTATGATTATCATCTTTTAAATGATAATTTTGAATTAGCGGCCAATCAACTGACTCAACTGTTTCTTAAAAAGCTAAAACAGTAAGAAAAGCCCGTAAATAAAGGGAAAAATGGCACTTCTGTCATGAAATTGTGAGGGTAAAAAGTGCCCAAGAGTGATGGGGGATTCAGGTTATTTTTGATTTAATTTAAAAAATTTTTTAAAAAATGTTGACAGTATAGTTTGAACAGTTATAATTTACCTATCTTCAAAGTTGAAAAACACGAAAAGATAAACAAAAAAAGAGAAAATTCTTTGAAATATATGAGAAAAGGTTAACGCGCCAACCGCCTTTATGGCGACCTTTATTTTTTAATTCTGAAATAGAATTTTTTAAATTCTGTGATGGAGAGTTTGATCCTGGCTCAGAATGAACGCTGGCGGCGTGCCTAACACATGCAAGTCGAGCGAGAAAGTCCCTTCGGGGATGAGTACAGCGGCGGACGGGTGAGTAATACGTGAGAATCTGCCCTTTAGTGAAGAATACCCTCGAGAAATCGAGGTTAATACTGCATACGTCCCTTCGGGGAGAAAGGCGGCTTTTATGCTGTCGCTAAAGGATGAGCTTACGTGCTATCAGCTAGTTGGTGAGGTAATGGCTCACCAAGGCTATGACGGCTAACCGGCCTGAGAGGGTGTACGGTCACACTGGAACTGAGACACGGTCCAGACTCCTACGGGAGGCAGCAGTGGGGAATATTGCGCAATGGGCGAAAGCCTGACGCAGCGACGCCGCGTGGAGGATGACGGTCTTCGGATTGTAAACTCCTGTTAAGCGGGAAGAAAGACCTTTCAATAATACTGAGGGGTTATGACGGTACCGCTAGAGAAAGCACCGGCTAACTTCGTGCCAGCAGCCGCGGTAATACGAGGGGTGCAAGCGTTATTCGGAATTATTGGGCGTAAAGGGTGCGCAAACGGTGTATCAAGTCTGTTGTTAAATTCTCTGGCTTAACCAGAGATTCGCGGCGGAAACTGATGCGCTAGAGGATGAGAGAGAGAAGTGGAATTCTTGGAGTAGCGGTAAAATGCGTAGATCTCAAGAGGAACACCGATGGCGAAGGCAGCTTCTTGGCTCATTCCTGACGTTGAGGCACGAAAGCGTGGGGAGCAAACAGGATTAGATACCCTGGTAGTCCACGCCGTAAACGATGATCACTAGATGTTAGCCTAGCCTAGCTAGGTTAGTATCGTAGCTAACGCGATAAGTGATTCGCCTGGGGAATACGATCGCAAGATTAAAACTTAAAGGAATTGACGGGGGTCCGCACAAGCGGTGGAACATGTGGTTTAATTCGACACTACGCGAGGAACCTTACCTGGACTTGACATGTATTTGACCGCCATAGAGATATGGCTTTCTAAACTTCGGTTTAGACAAATTCACAGGTGCTGCATGGCTGTCGTCAGCTCGTGTCGTGAGATGTTAGGTTAAGTCCTCTAACGAGCGCAACCCCTACTGCCAGTTGCTACTTGCTTTGCAAGGCACTCTGGTGGGACTGCCTGGGAAACCAGGAGGAAGGTGGGGATGACGTCAAGTCATCATGGTCCTTATGTCCAGGGCTACACACGTGTTACAATGGCCAGCACAAAGGGCTGCAATACCGCAAGGTGGAGCGAATCCCATAAAACTGGTCTAAGTTCGGATTGAGGTCTGCAATTCGACCTCATGAAGTTGAAATCGCTAGTAATCGCGTATCAGCAACGACGCGGTGAATACGTTCTCGGACCTTGTACACACCGCCCGTCACACCACGAGAGCTGTTTGTACCCAAAATTGTCTTAGCTAACCCGTAAGGGAGGCGGGCACCTAAGGTATGAGGAGTGATTGGGGTGAAGTCGTAACAAGGTAGCCGTAGGAGAACCTGCGGCTGGATCACCTCCTTTCGAGGGAGATATTAACATGCGAGATATGCTTCTGTATATCTTTGCATTATAGGTGTGAAAATGAAGGTTTCATAAAGGCGGCGCGCCTTTTTATATTGTTTTATATCTTATATTTAATATAAAAAGGCCAATTTGGCGAAGTGGGGGCCTATAGCTCAGTTGGTTAGAGCACCCCGCTGATAACGGGGAGGTCAGTCGTTCGAGTCGACTTAGGCCCACCAGTAAAATTGGATGGCCTAAGAAAAAAGAGCGCTAGATTCTCCCAGGTTATATTGTGAAGGGGGTGTAGCTCAGTTGGCAGAGCGTCCGTTTTGCACGCGGAAGGTCAGCGGTTCGAATCCGCTCACCTCCACCAATAACCAAGAAAATTCTCATATATAATTCATGATGTTGAGTAGTGATAAAAAAATTACTTGTGATCTTTGAAATATTTGTAAATTATACCAATTGTCAAGGGTAGCCTATAAATTTGTGATTAATTTAAAAGGGCGTTTGGTGGATGCCTTGACATCAAGAGGCGATGAAGGAGGCGGAAGGCTGCCATAAGCCTCGGGGAGCTGTCAATCAAGCTTTGATCCGAGGATTTCCGAATGGGGAAACCCACCTTGGTAAACCCAAGGTATTTTTGTCTGAATATATAGGGCAAAAAAGCAAACGATGCGAACTGAAACATCTCAGTAGTGTCAGGAAAAGAAAACAAAGTGATTCCCTAAGTAGTGGTGAGCGAACTGGGAAGAGCCTAAACCTGTATCATGTAAGCCTGTGCGCGTTGTGATATGGGGGTTGTGAGATATAAATGTTCAGAGAGTACAGTCTCTGAGTTGTATTAAATTATTTTAATTGAATTGATCTGGAAAGGTCAGCCAAAGAGAGTGACAGCCTCGTAAATAAAAATCTAATTTAAGCAATAATTTATATTCTCGAGTACCATGAAGCACGTGAAATTTCGTGGGAATCTGCCCGGACCATCGGGTAAGGCTAAATACTTCTTGATGATCGATAGTGAACAAGTACCGTGAGGGAAAGGTGAAAAGAACCCCGGAAGGGGAGTGAAATAGAAACTGAAACCAAATGTCTACAATCGGTGGAAGCGCTATATACGTATGCGCAACCACGTACCTTTTGCATAATGAGCCAACGAGTTATCTTTTGTTGCAAGGTTAAGTTTTGAAAGAACGGAGCCGTAGCGAAAGCGAGTCTGAATAGGGCGTTAGTAACAAGTGATAGACCCGAAACCTAGTGAGCTATCCATGTCTAGGATGAAGTTTCGGTAAAACGAGATGGAGGTCCGAACCGGTGTAGGTTGAAAACTGCTCGGATGAGGTGTGGATAGGGGTGAAAGGCCAATCAAACTCGGAAATAGCTGGTTCTCCCCGAAATGCATTTAGGTATAGCCTTGTTGGATTTGTTGTGGTGGTAAAGCACAGTTGGAATTGCGGGGGCGCAAGCTTACTGGATTCTTACTAACTCTGAATGCCATAACATTTGAAGACAGGAGACAGACTGTGAGGGATAAGCTTCATAGTCGAGAGGGAAAAAGCCCAGACCATCAGCTAAGGTCCCCAAGTATTCGTTAAGTGGTAAAAGAAGTGGAAATGCACTGACAGCCAGGAGGTTGGCTTAGAAGCAGCCATCCTTTAAAGAAAGCGTAACAGCTC